>JBELAG010000171.1:0-12388 GCA_049509055.1 Solirubrobacteraceae bacterium | reverse complement strand
GTGTGGGCGATGCCCTGTTCGAAGATCAGTTCGGCCGCCGCGTCGACGATCCGTCGGCGGGTCTGCTGGCCCTTGCGCGTCAACCGGCGCGGGGTGCGATCGGCGGAACTGCTCATCGCCTGAGTCTAATCATAGATTGGATCGTTCATTCCATTGTCGTGCTACAGTGGAACGCACGATCCAGTTTGCTGGGTCCATGACCACCACCCGACAGGAGAGCACGGAGACATGGCACTCAATGGCAAGGCAGCGCTCATTACCGGCGGCACATCAGGCATCGGGCGGGCAGTCGCAGAGCGCCTGGCACGGGATGGCGCCGAGGTGATCATCAGTGGCCGCGATGAGAACCGCGCCCGCGAGGTCGTATCGGCGATTGAGGCCGCGGGGGGCAGAGCACGCTTCATCGCCGCTGACCTCGCAAGCTTCGAGGATGTCAAACGGCTCGCCGAGGCGGCGGACGACGTGGACGTGCTTGTGAACAACGCCGGCGTCTTTCCCGGCGGACCGACCGACCAGACCACGGAGGAGGCGTTCGACGTCACCTTCGACGTCAACGTCAAAGCGCCGTTCTTCCTGACCGCGGCGATTGCGCCCCGAATGGTCGCCAAGGGCGGCGGCTCGATCATCAACGTCTCGACGATGGCCGCCACTATCGGCATGAACGGGCTGGCTGTCTACGGCGCGTCCAAGGCCGCTGTCGAGTCGCTGAGCAAGGCCTGGACCGCGGAGTACGCCGCCCACGGCGTCCGGGTCAACACGGTCGCGCCGGGGCCGACCCGCACCCCCGCGAGCGCCTCGATGGGCGAGATGTTCGATGTCCTGGCCTCGAGCACACCTGCCGGTCACGGCGCGACTCCCGAAGAGATCGCCGGCGCGGTGAGCTTCCTCGCTTCCGACGACGCACGTTTCGTCTACGGAGCAATCCTGCCGGTGGACGGCGGCCGCGTCGCCGTCTGAGTCCCGCGGCTGAATCCTGCCGGTTGCACGATCAGAGGGCTGCCTGTGGCGGCGCGCTGCCGTCCTCGGGGTCGCTCGGGGGCTCGGCGAGCTGCGGTGCGGACTCCCGGCTGTCGGACATGTTCTGTCTGACCGAGTCAAAGATGGTCAACCCTTGGCCGACCAGTCCTGCGGCGATCTCCCCGAGACCGTCGGCGCCGTTGAGGACGTTGATGTTGGCGTTGGCAAGACCAGCGGCCGCCTCTCGGACGATCTGCGGTAGCTGATCGATCAACATCCGGTCAAGCGCCACGCGGTTGTATGACGCTGCCGCCTCAGCCTGAATCTTCATCCGCTCAGCGTCGGCCTTGGCGATGACGCGGACCTTCTCGGCGTCGGCCTCGGCGGGCTTGACGACCTCTGCCACCAGTTGTTGCTGACGCAGCTCGGCCTGGCGCTGAGCGAGTTCGGTCTGCGCGGCGATGACTTCGCGCTGGGCGCTGGCCTGGGCCAGAGGGCCGGCCTGATCGGCCTCCGCCTGGGCCTTGTCGACCTCGGCCTTGTATTGCGCCTGCACGATTGCGGTCTGACGGGCGTACTCGGCTTGTTTGCGCTGGGACTCCTGCTCGGCCTCGGCCGCCGCCTGGTTGGCCTGCGCCTGCGCGATCTTCGCCTGGCGCTGAATCGCCGCGTTGTGCGGCGAGGCCATCGCGGTGATGTAGCCGGCGCCCAGATCATCGATCGACTGGATCTGCAGCGAGTCGACGATCAAGCCCATCTTGACCATCTCGGCCTTCGAGCCGTCAAGCACCTCGGTCGCCAGCTTCTGCCGTTCGGTGACGATCTCCTCCACGGTCATCGAGCCGACGATCGAGCGGAGATGGCCGGCGAAGATTCGCCCGGCCAGTACCGTCATCTGATCCTGATCAGACAGGAACCGCTGAGCGGCGTTCACGATGCTCTCCGGGTCATTGCCCACCTTGAATGCGATCACCGCCCGGACCTCGAGCGTGATCCCCTGCTTGGTCACGCACTGCTCGGCGACTTCCGCCTCGCGCATCGCCAACGTCAGAAAGCTCACCGAGCGCGAAAACGGCATCGCGAACGCGCCGTGGCCGGTGACGACCCGAAACGGCGTGCCGTCCCGCCCCGACTTTCCGCCCGAGATCAGCATCGCCTCATCAGGCGCAGGCACGCGATAGCCAAGCATCACTGCCTCCTTTCAGGACCAGGTCATCGCCGTCCCGTCAGGGTCGACAGAAGGATCGGTCCATTCCATCACATCGACTGTCCGCGGGCCGCGGGCGTTGAACACCAGCACGGTGGTCCCCGCCGCGAGTGGCTGCTCTGACCAGGCCAGATATGCCTCGGTCCCGCCACGCATCGTCACCAGCACCTCGCCAGGCCCTCCAGCCCCGCGGGTCGCGACGATCACCCTCCCCTGACAGCCGACCGCCGACTCATCTGAAGCCACGCGAGCTTTCTACCAGTCCAGAGCCGAGCACGCGCGGCCGTACGAGTACCGCGTCCAGCGACGGTGCCGGGAGACCTGATCAGTGCGCCGTGTACTCCGGGACCTCGACGATCGGGCGCAGTTCGACCCCGCCGCCGAGCCGCACCGCCGGAATCCGCTGCGCGAACTCCAACACCTCGTCCAGGTCGGACGCGTCAAACACGTAGTAGCCGCCGAGCACCTCCTTGGTGTTGGCGTACGGACCATCGGTGATCAGGTTCTCAGCGCCGCCGTAGCGAACCGTGATCGTCGTCTCGACCGGCTGCAGGTGGGCGCCGCCGACGCACCGCGAGTCCTCGCGCAGCGCCATGTACTCGGCGGACACCGCCTTGTACTGATCCTCTCCGAGTGCCTCGTGGCTGCCCGGCTTGGGGTAGATCAGCAGTGCGTACTTCATAGCCGCCTCCTTTGGAGGATCGTTGATCATCCTGAAAGACGAACGAGCGCCCACACGGGGGACAGCGCTGCGGAAAATTCTTCAGCGCTCGAGCGGTGGGATGGCCTCCGCGGCCCGCGGCTCGCGCGCGGCCGCCCTCGCTCGAGACGCTCGGTGGCGAGCCCGCCGCCATCGATCAGCGGGCAGTAGTACTCGCCCAGCGTCATCCATCGCGGATCGGCGCCCATCGGCTCCGGGTAGACCTCCTTCATCAGCTCCGGCGTGTCACGCTCGAAGATCATTGCCTTCAAGTTGAAGCCACGTCGCGACCTCGTCACCAGCTCGCCGTCGGCGCTCGCACGATGAACAGGTTGTCCGACCGGGGCAGCACGATCGGGTCCTCCCACGGCACCCGCGGCTGCAGCGCCGCGACGTAGGCGCCGCCGGCTCGGCGGTCGAGATCGTGAGCTGCTGGCACGCTTTCTGTGCTCCTCGGCCGGGCGCGGGCACCTGGCGCTGAGGCTCGACGCCCGCGGCGAGATCGTGTTGTCCAACGAGCTCGGGCTCCAGCCGATCCAGCCCCGCGACCTGGCCCGCCTGCGCACGCTGGGTCGCCGTGCGCTGGCGGGCGGCGGCGACCGCTGCGAGGTCCCGGAGCTGGCGCAGGGCCGCGTGCTGGTGCGCGTCGACCTGGGCGGGCGTTGGCGGGCGGCGAGGTGGTCGTGCTCGAGCACGTCGACGAGCTCTCCGCGGTCGAGCAGCGGCGGCTCAGTGGAGGAGCTGTTCGGCGTCCTGGACTCCGCCCGGCTGGTCCGGCGGGGTGCGGCGCTGGATGCCGCCGACCTGGAGCTGCCCGAGGCGGGCGCGGAGGGCGAGAGCACGACCGGCGACGACGGGACGTTCGACGAGCTTCAGCTGCGGGTGCTGCGGGGACACTGCGACGCACCGGTGGCAACGTCAGCGCCGCCGCTCGCATGCTCGGCGTCTCACGCTCCACCTGCACGGGCGGCTCAACAACCACCGATTGCGCGGACTCAGCGATATCTGAGCGTTGTTGTGACATCGCGCCTGTGGATCGGACCCCAGGCGCAACCCGCGCGCGTCGATGCCTGCGCCGCCGCACCTTCGCAAGCCGGGCCTTCAGGCCGCGCAGCGGGTAACCGCCCGCGCCGTGTGTGGTGTGCGTCACAGGCGTGATCCACGGCGAACGCACACCCGAAAAGGCAGGTGTGCACGGGCCCGCACGTCAACAACCCTCACACCGAAAGGCTATTGCAATGTCAAACATCATCAAGCATCTTCGTGTCGTCGCCCTCACGGGCGCGGTTCTGCTCACCTCCACCGGCGCGGCGCTGGCCGCCTCGCCATCAGACCATGCATCCAACCTGACCGTTGCGGCAGCAAGCGCGTCCGAACCCGCGCCGGACTGCGTTGCGCCCTGCACGAAGCTCCTCCATCCTCAGCAGAAGGTCGTCGTCGGCGCGCCTTACTACGCCTTCCACTCAGCGACCGTCGGCGGCACCGCCACGGCGTTCGGGGCGCAGTTCTCGGTCCGATACTCACCCACGGGGATCAACTACACGACGATCTACCAGACGCCGACGGTGTCCACAAATGCCTTCGGGGCGATCTTCAACATGCCCGGCTACTACCGAGTCGTCGCGCTGAACACCGCGACGTCCCTGCTCACCACCACCGCGTCGGTCAACATCACGGTGTCGTAAACGCCCACGCGCTCGGCCGCCGGCCCGGCGGCCGAGCGACGGCCGGTGGCGACGGCGGCCACGGCCGATCGGCGAGCAACCCGCACGCCGCGAACGTCGTCGATCGTCGACGGGCTGACGATCGGCTCGTCTCGCCGGGCTGCGGCCTTCAGCCTTGCGCCAGGCGGCGTGAGTTGACTTTGAGGCCGTCCGCAGGTTAGATGGCCCGTGTGGCCGGGACTCACGGAGGGGAGTTGATGGTGATGCCGGCTTCCTCGGTGAGAGGATGCGGGCGGAGGTCATGGGGGAAGTTCGCATCGTGGTAGCGGCGCGGACGTCGAGCCGATGGGGACGTTATGCCTGGGCGGCGGGCATCGTGTACGTCATCGCGCTGGTGGCGGAGGTTGTGGTCGCGGCCAGCGTCGGACTGACCCAGAACGACTCGGCGGCGAAGATGGCGAGCGTGCTGTACGAGCACCGCGATCGGCTGTTGGTGATCGCGTGTCTCTCCGTCGTCTACGCCGCCGCCTTCGTGGTCTACCTCTGCAGTCTGTACAACTTGCTGAGCGGGGTCGCCGCCGAGCGGCTGCGGATTCTTGGCTCCTTGGTGCTGGTCGGCGGAGTGGTCTTCGTTGTCTTGCATGCCGTCAGTGATATCGGCATCACGGGCCTGGTCGGCGCGAAGCTCGCTGCGTTTGGCGCTCAACACGATCACGGCGTCTCCTACACCCTGTACCTGATGACGTTTGCGCTCGAGAGCGTGGGGGACGTTTTCGGGAGTCTCTGTGCTGTCGCCGCGGGCATGCTCGTGATCAGCAGCGGCGTGCTACCGCGTTGGCTTGGGTGGGCTGCGATCCTCGCTGGGATCCTGCTCTTGCTTCAGGGCTTCGGCCTGGGCGGCGTCATCGCTTCGTTCGGCCTGGTTCTCGACCTCATCGGGTTTGCGCTGTTCCTGATCTTTGTGCTCGTGAGCAGCGTCATCGTGCTGAGACGTGAAGACACGGTCCCCAACGCCGCGTCGTCACTGAGCGCCTGACCGGACGCGTCAGACGCTGGGACAGAACGAGCGCTTGATCGACGCACGGACGCAACCGCAGACGATTCGCAGACGGGTAGCGGCGGCTGTGAGATGGTCACGACCGTCGGGGGAGCCGCCGACGAGTCTGCGGGATAAGCGCGTGGGGTTGGGATGGCATCAGCGGGGCGGCCGCCTTCTTCGGGCGAAACCGAGGCGCGGCAAGCGCCTCAGCAGACCGCCACCGTACGGCGGGGCCCGAGCTGGCCAGGGCGTGTAGCTTGACCACCGAGTTCTCGCTCACGACCAAAGGAGCCGCCGTGTCGGCTGATGCGTCCCGTCGCTTCGTCCACCACGGAGCGTTTGGCAACGACCGCTTCGGCGTGCTGGCCGAGCGCTTCGCTCGCTTCTTCGGCACGCCGCGATTCATCATCGGGCAGACCATCCTCGTGGCGCTCTGGATCGCGGCCAACGCCGCAGCGTTCAGCTTCCAATGGGATCCCTATCCGTTCATCCTGCTCAATCTGGCGTTCTCGACCCAAGCCGCATACGCCGCGCCGCTGATCCTGCTCGCACAGACGCGCCAGGCGGAGCGCGACAAGCTGCGCGAGATCGCCACCCAACAGCACCACGACGCAGAGATCCAACGCCGACAGGACTACGAAGCCCGCGAGACCGAGATCCTCGCGCGAGAACGCGCGCTCGCCGAACAACACCTCACGCTGCTGGAGCAGAACACCCGGCTGACCGAACAGATCGCCCGGCTGACCACCGAGATACACCGAGCGGTGTGGGCCGGCGACAGCGCGAACCCCCGGATCCAAGACCGGCCATGACGTCTCGCCACACATTCGGTGCTCTGCCAAGTGCGGGTCGGGAGGGCGCCCTGGTCTCGGCGGCGGGCCGGTGGGCTACACGGACCAGAGGGCTTGAGTGGGTGAGAGGCGTGCGGCGCGTAGGGCGGGGATGAGCCCGGCGACCGCGCCGATGGTGAGGGAGGCGGCGATGCCGCCGGTCCAGGCTTCGGTGGGGATCACCGTGGCCCAGTGTTTGGTGTGGGCGTAGACGGCGGTGGCGGCGGCGCCGAGGGCGACTCCGGCGATACCGCCGAGCAGTCCGAGCAGGATGGCTTCGGAGAGGAATTGCGTGCGGATGTGGCCTGTGGTGGCGCCGAGGGCGCGGCGCAGGCCGATCTCGGAGCGGCGTTCGAGCACGCTGACGATCATGATGTTGGCGACGCCGACCGCGCCGACGAGGAGGGCGACGGCGCCGAGGCCGAGGAACAGGCCGTTGAGCGCGCTTTTGGCGTCGGCCTGGGCGACGAGGGCGGAGGAGGGTTGGCCGACGGTGACCTGGTTGGGGTTCTCCGGATTGGCGGTGGCGGCGAGGAGGTTGTCGACGACATTGACCCGGTCGGTTTGGGCGCGGAGGTAGATCGTGGAGGGGTGGCCGTCGAACCCCAGGTATTTCTCGGCCGCGGGGTAGCCGACCAGCACGGAGGTGTCGATGGCTGAGGCGAGCACGGCGGGTTCGAGGGTGCCGGCGAGGTAGAACCATTGGCCGCCGACCCAGATCCTTTCGCCGGGGTGGATGCGGTCGATGCCGAGTAGCTGGGCGGCGACCGCGCCGAGGACGGCGATGGGTTCGTGGGCGGTGGCGGCGTTGAGGTAGTGGCCGTGGGCGACGGCGGTCGTGATGACCGGGAGAAGATCGACGGATACGGCTTGGACGGTGAGGCCGTTGGTGTCAACCGAGGGGATGTAAGGGGTGCGGTATGCGTTGGCGCCGTTGACCGTGCCGGTGCTCTGCACCTGCTGCACGCCGACGATACGGCCGATCATGGCCGGCGCCGTGGTGGGCAGTTCTGCGGTGGCCCCGGTGAGGCTTTGGCCGTCGCCGGCGGTGAGCAGGTTGGTGCCGAGCTGGTTGATCTCGGTGAGCAGGCCCGCCTGGGAGGAGGCGGACAGGCCGAGCACGGCGACGATCGCGGCCACGCCGATGGCGATCCCGAGAGCCGACAGCCCCGCCCGCACCTTCCGGGTGCGTAGTCCGACCATGGACAGCCGGATCAGGTCAGGGAGCTGCAGCCGCCTGCGACTCAGGGTGGCGGTGGCGGTCATGATGGCTCCTCGCTGACGGCCGCGCTGCACCCGGTCTGGCGTGCTCGGATGGGCGCCTCCGCGAGGAGCCGCCGGCGCGGGCCGGCGCCGGCGGTGGGGCCGGTGTCGGCGACGATCCGGCCATCGATGATCTCGATCTTGCGGGCCATTCGCTCGGCGATCGCGTGGTCGTGGGTAATGACCACGATCGTCGAGCCGGCGTGGTGGAGCTGGTCGATCAGGGCCAGGATGGACTGCCCGGTGGCCTGGTCGAGGTTGCCGGTCGGCTCGTCGGCGAGCACGATGGCGGGCCGGCCGACCAGGGCCCGGGCGATCGCGACGCGTTGGCGTTGCCCGCCTGAGAGCTGGGTGGGACGGGCGTGGGGGCGGTCGGCGAGGCCGACCAGCTCCAGCGCGTCGAGCGCGCGCTCGCGACGCTGTTGGAGGGGGATCCCGGCGTAGAGCAGCCCGTCGGCGACGTTGTCCAACACTGTGGCGTGCTCGGCCAGGAAGAACTGTTGGAAGATGAACCCGATCCGGGTCGCTCGTAGGTAGGCCACGTCCTCGTCGGCCATCGTTGCCACGTCGAGCCCGGTGATCTGCACCCCGCCGCGGGTCGGCCGGTCGAGGGTTCCCATCAGTTGCAGCAAGGTGGTCTTACCCGACCCCGACGGGCCGACGATCCCGACCAGCTCCCCCTGACCGATGGTGAGGTCCACCGCGCGCAGGGCGTGGACGAGCGGTTCGCCGGGATAGCTCTTGGCGACGCCGTCGAGAGCGAGCACCGGCACCGCTGCACCGCGGGGGTCGGTCATGTGGTCGGGACCACCACTTCTTGGCCGGCGGCCAGTGTCGAGGCGGTGATCTGCACCAGCCCGTCGGCATCGTCAAACAGTCCAGGCGAGACCTCCACGAGATGGTTGACTGCGCCGGCACCGGCGACCTCGACGGCGTAGCCACCGCCCGCCTGGGCCAGCAGCGCGGTCACCGGCACCACCAGCGCGCCGGGTACGCTGGCGGTCGTGATGCCGACCTGCACCGGGGCCTGGTCCCACGTGCCCGTGGCGGACGGATGTGACGGGGTGACGTCCATGAGGATGGTCGGCGTGCTGCCGGCAGAGCAGGCGTCGGTTCCCGGCGCAGCGGAGCTCGAGCTCGACCCGCCGGACCCCGAGCTCGACGGGCACGTGGCGACCGTCCTCACCGAGGAGACCACCCCGGGCGTCGTCTTGTTGTCGGGCAGGGTGATCATCACCTTGTCCCTGACCGCGACGTCGTTCTGTTGCGAGGCGCTCAACGCCACTTGCACCTGGCGACTGGTCGAGGTGCCCTGTATCACCGTCTGGCCAGGCTCGGTGCGCCCACCGAGCTGGGCTGCCACCCAAGTCACCCGCACCGCGGTGGGTTCGAACACCGCCTGGCCAAGCGCCAGCGTGCCAGTCCGGGTCACCCCCACCGCCGCCTGGAGCTTCTCCACGGCCGTGGTGGTGGGCGCGCCGAACGCGGCGGACGTTGGGCTCAGCTGAGCCCGAGTGGCATAGCCGAACGCGACCAGATCCGCGTTGAGCTCGGCCACGTCACGGCCCGACGCCCCAGCCGAGAGGGTCCGATATGCGGGTGTCGAGCCATACAACAACACCACCGGGCGATCGTCCACCCGGTAGAGCACGTGCCCCTGAGAAATCACCCTGCCGACCGCGGGTAGCTCGGTGTATGTCCCGCGGGCGTGGTTGATCACCGAGTATGGCGAGCCGTCCGACTGCGCCCGATAGGTCAGGATCCCAGCCTCCGAAACCATCGCCGAGAGCGTCCTCCTCTGCACCGGCGCTGTGTTCACCGGTGAAGACTGCGCGGCCGGCGCCCGTTGCTGTGTGCCGGACATGACGAGCACGCCGCCCGCGGCGGCCAGGGCAATCAGGACGCCCGCTGCTGCCGGCACCCACGCCTTCCGCCTCACCGCGTGACCCCCGCTGCGGCTGCCACATCGCGGCATTTCTGCATCGCGGCGTGGAGGACGCTCATCCCCCCGGGTTGTGCAGCGGATGGGATTCGACTCGTGTCGATGAGAGGCCCGTTCGGGGTGGGGTCCGGGAAGTCCGTCACGCCATTGGCGCGGATGCACCGGGCGAATTCGAGGGCCGCCGCCTGCTCCTGGGAGCTGCGCTTGGTGCCCATGAACCCGGCTGGCTCCAGATCCTTACACGCGCTGATGGCCTGCTCGAACGCCGGAGTGCTCGTGTTCAGCGACGAGCCGTTCGCGACTGCGTCGATGGTGAGCTTGCCCGTCGCGTCCGGGTCGGGGAACTGGCTCACCCCGTTGCCACGCATGCACTTGGCGAACCTCACCGCCTTCCGGGCATAGGCGGCGGTGTTGTTGGCGCCGCCCGCGCCGGCGGGTGCGGCCGAACCGCACGCGCTGAGCAAGGCGACCATCGCGATCAGGACAAGGGCGCCCAGCGGGCGTCGCCGTCTATTCATGTGTTCTCCTGCGGACAGTGAGTTCGTCCACATCAGTTCTGCGCCCAGGCGCGCCCGGCGACGGCGAGGAGCTGCGTGGTGTCGCTGCCCTGCCCCTGCCCCGGCACCACGCCGGCAGCGGTCTGCCGGCGCCCGCCGACCGCCGCGTGCGAACCCGTCCTGTGCGCCGCTGCGCGGGTAGCGTTCGAGAGTCGCCTGCCCCGGTCATTCCGGTACGCGTGGCTGCCGTTCGTGCTGGGTCGCTGCAGGTCACGCCTTCCAGTCAAGCCGGCGCCGGGTTGCCAGAACGTATGCGTTTTTCGATACGCCGGCGATATGTCCGGACTGGCAGCATCCGAGGGCATGCGCGTGTTGATCGTCGAGGACGAGCCGCTGATGGCCGAAGCGATCCGCGACGGCCTGCGCCTCGAAGCGATCGCGGCCGACATCGCCGGTGACGGCGACAGCGCATTGCAGCTGCTGAGCGTCAACGCGTACGACATCGCCGTCCTGGACCGCGACATCCCCGGGCCCTCCGGGGACGAGATCGCCCGACGCATCGTCGCCACGGGCAGCGGCATGGGGATCCTGATGCTCACCGCGGCCGACCGGCTCGACGACAAGGCCTCCGGGTTCGAGCTCGGCGCCGACGACTACCTCACCAAGCCCTTCGAGCTCCAGGAGCTCGTACTGCGTCTCAGAGCACTCGACCGCCGCCGCGCCCACCACCGGCCACCGGTGCGCGAGCTCGCCGGCCTGCGACTGGATCCCTTCCGCCGCGAGGTCCACCGCGACGGCCGTTACGTGGCGCTCACCCGCAAGCAGTTCGCCGTGCTCGAAGTGCTCATCTGCGCCGATGGCGGGGTCGTCAGCGCCGAAGAGCTCCTCACGCAAGCGTGGGACGAGCACGCAGACCCGTTCACCAACGCCGTGCGCATCACCGTCTCGGCACTGCGCAAACGCCTCGGCCAACCGGGGATCATCACCACCGTGCCCGGCGCCGGATACCGCATCAGCCCCCGACCGCACACCGGGCCCGAAGGAGGGGACCGTGGATAAAGCCCCGGGGCTGACGATGCCCCGCCTGGTGCGCCATCTGCCCTCGCGGACCGTTCGCCTGCGCCTGACCCTGCTCTACAGCGGCCTATTCCTCGTCTTGGGAGTCGCGCTGCTCGGGACGACCTACCTTCTCTTCCGCAGCAACACCGGGGTCGACCTGATCGTCTCGACCGGGACTTCGCATGGGTCGACCACTCCGAGCGTCCGCAACCATGTTTCGCCGAACCCGGGCGTCGCCCCCGCGGTGCGCCAAAGGTACGTCGAGTCCGTCGAACGCAACTCCCACGGTCTCCACCAGGGGCTCATCCAATCCGGGATCGCGCTGGCGATCATGACCGCGGTCTCGATCGCGCTCGGCTGGCTGGTCGCGGGCCGGGTCCTGCGCCCGCTGCGCACGATCACGGCGACGACACGGCAGATCTCCGAGCACAACCTCAACGAGCGCCTCGCGCTCTCGGGGCCCCGCGACGAGCTCAAGGATCTCGCCGACACCGTCGACGGGCTCCTCGCTCGGCTCCAAGCGCACGTCGCCGAACAGCGGCGGTTCGCAGCCAACGCGTCCCACGAGCTGCGCACTCCGCTGGCGCTCACGCAGACCCTCCTCGACGTGGCCCGCGAGGATCCGAGCCGTGTCAACGGCGAACTCGTCGACCGCCTCCACGAGGTCAATACCCGAGCGATTGACCTCACCGAAGCATTGCTCCTGCTCAGCCGCGCCAGCCAACGCTCGTTCACCCGAGAGCACGTCGACCTGTCCCTCATGGCGGAAGAAGCCACTGAAACGCTTCTCCCCCTCGCAGAAAACAGTGGCGTCACGATCGAGACCTCCGGCGACGTCACTCCCACCATCGGCTCGCACGCGCTTTTGCTGCAGATGGCGACGAACCTCGTGCACAATGCGATCGTCCACAATCTGCCGCAACACGGCACCGTGTGGATCACCACCGGCGTTCACGCCGAGAGCGTGGCGCTCACCGTGGAGAACACCGGGCAGGAGCTCACGCCACAGTCGGTCTCGACGCTTGCCGAGCCGTTTCTCCGCGGCACCGAACGCGTCCGCACCGACCACGCGGGCGTCGGCCTCGGCCTGGCGATCGTCAAAAGCATCGTCAAGGCCCATGACGGAACCGTCACCCTCACTCCCCGAGACGCCGGCGGGCTCAGCGTTACGGTGCAACTACCCGCCGCGCCACCGCACACCGCGAGGGACTGATGAAGGCGGGCGGTCTG
>JBELAG010000170.1:0-12546 GCA_049509055.1 Solirubrobacteraceae bacterium | reverse complement strand
TCTGCGAGGAGGCGCTGTCGCGCGGCGTGTTCGCCCAGGCGATCCGCCCGCCGACCGTGCCGCCGATGACCTCGCGGCTGCGCCTGGCGGTGATGGCCACCCACCATGAGGACGAGCTGCGCGCCGCCGCCCGGACGATCGGCTCGGCCGCCCGCGCGGTCGGCTTCGATCCTCGCTTGGCCGCGGCCAATGCGCCAGGCGACGCCGATGACCGTGGCGATGACGCAGACGGCGACGACGAGCCCGAGGCGACGGCGCCGCCGCGCCCCGGCCCGCGCGCCGGGGTGTTCGACGTCGAGGCCGACCCGCCGGCCCGCCGGGCCGCCTGAGCCGAGGACCGCAGCCCGCCGTGGCGCCCCGGCCCGTCGCAGACGGCGCACGCGACCCCCGGGCGCTGCACGGGCTGTTCGTGACGGGAACCGATACCGGAGTCGGCAAGAGCGTCGTCGCCGCCGCGATCGTGGCGGCCCTGCGCGAGCGCGGCGTGCCGGTGCAGGCCCGCAAGCCGGTGGTCACCGGCCTCGACGAGCCCGGCGACGCGGAGTGGCCGCCCGACCATGTGCTGCTGGCCGGCGCGGCCGGCAGCGATCCCGAGGAGGTCGTGTCGATCGGCTACGGCCCACCGGTGTCGCCGCACCTGGCCGCCGAGCTGCAGGGCGGCGATCCGCCGTCGGTCGGCTCGCTCGCCGCCGCCGTGCGCGCCGGGGCCGAGCCGGGGGTGACGGTCGTCGTGGAGGGCGTGGGCGGTCTGCTCGTGCCGCTCGGGCCCGACGGCGACGTGCGGGCGCTGGCCGTCGAGCTGGACCTCCCGCTGGTGATCGCCGCCCGCCCCTGGCTGGGCACGATCAACCACACGCTGCTCACGCTCGAGGCCGCGCGGCGGGCCGGGCTGCGCGTCGCGGCGGTCGTGCTGACGCCGTGGCCGGCGCGCCCGGGAACGATCGAGCGCTCCAACCGCGAGACGATCGCCCGGCTCGGCGACGTCGAGGTCGCCACGCTTGCGCCGATCGCCGCCGGACGCTCCGAGCTGCTGGCCGCCGCCGGCGCGGCACTGCCGCTGGCGCGGTGGCTGTCGGCCTACTCGTCGTAGGGAGAGAAGTCCCGCTTGCGCGCCCCGCACACCGGGCAGAACCAGGTGTCGGGGATGTCCTCGAACTCGGTGCCGGGCGGGATCCCGCCGTCCGGGTCTCCCTCGGCCGGGTCGTAGATGAACCCGCATGACTCGCACATGTATTTCATCGCCGCAAGCCTATCGTCAGGTCGCGAGGTGTAGGGTCGGCGCAATGGACAACGCGCGTCCTGAACCCGGTGCGCTGCTGCACACCGGACCGGAGACGGTCCCCCGGCCGGCGGCGACGGTGATCCTGCTGCGCGGCGGCGCCGACGGCCTCGAGGTCCTGCTCGTCCAGCGCAACCCGGCCGCTCGATTCATGGGCGGGGCATGGGTGTTCCCGGGAGGCGCCGCGGGACCGCAGGACGGCGAGGGGCAGCCTGCGCTGCGCGCCGCCGCCGTCCGCGAGCTGCGCGAGGAGGCCGGCGTCGAGATCGACCCTGGCGCGCTGGTCGGCTTCTCGCGCTGGATCACCCCGGCGGCGGTCAAGATCCGCTACGACACCTGGTTCTTCCTGGCCCCGATGCCCGGCGCCGTGGAGCCGAGGATCGACGGCGCCGAGGTGGTCGACGCGCGCTGGTTCACGCCGGCGCAGGCGCTCGCCGCCGCGCAGGCCGGCGCGATCCTGCTCGTCTTCCCGACGATCAAGCACCTCGAGCAGCTGTCGGGGTTCGCGTCGGCCGACGCCCTGCTCGCCCACGCCGCCACGCGCACCGTGACCCCGGTCCAGCCCCGCGTGCTCGGCACCGGCGAGACCGCGCGGATCGTGCTCCCGGGCGAGCCCGGCTACGGGGCGTGAGCCGATGGCCGGCGCCGATCCCACAGCCGGCGGCGGGCTGACCGTCGCGGTCACCGGGCCGACCGGCGACATCGGCCGGTCGCTGACGCGCGCGCTCGAGCGCAGCCGCGAGGTCGGGAGGATCACCGCGATGGCGCGCAGCCCGTTCGATCCGGCGGCCGAGGGCCTGCGCAAGACCGTCTACCGCCGAGCCGACGTGCTCGACGCCGACGCGGTCGCCGAGGTGATCGCCGGCGCCGACGTCGTCGTGCACCTCGCGTTCGTGATCATGGGCGACATCGCCGAGACGACGAGCGTCAACCTGCAGGGCTCGCGCAACGTGTTCGAGGCCGCGATCGCCGCCGGCGCGTCGCGGCTGGTCTACACGTCGTCGGTGGCGGCCTATGGCTTCGGCGCCGACAACCCGCCACTGCTCACCGAGGATCTGGAGCCGCGCGGCACGCGCCGCCACTACTACTCCGCCCAGAAGGCCGAGCTGGAGATGGTGCTGCGCGAGCTGCTGGAGGGAGTTCCGACGCAGGCCTACGTCTTCCGGCCGTGCATCGTCGCCGGACCGGACGCGCCGGCGCTGCTGGAGAGCATCCCCTACCTGCAGTTGTCGGATCGGATGCCGGCCGCTGTGCTGCGGGCACTGGAACTGATGCCGATGATCAAGCCGGTGATCCCCGATCCGGGCGTGCCGTTCCAGCTCGTGCATCACGACGACGTGGCGACGGCGCTGCGGGCGGCGGTGCTGGGCCGCGGCGAGCCCGGGATCTACAACCTCGCGGGCGACGGCACGGTGACGATGGCCGACATCGCCGACGCGCTCGGCTGGTACAGCATCCCGACGCCCGACCTGGCCGTCGACGCCGCCGCCGAGCTCGTCGCCCGGCTCCCGTTCGTGCCCGCGCAGGCCCAGTGGATCGAGAGCCTCCGGCGGCCCGTGCTGATGGACACCTCGCGGGCCCGGCGGCTGCTGCGCTGGCGCCCGCGCCACGACGCGCGCACGACCCTGCAGGACACGGTCGCGGCGACGCGGTCGGCCCGCCTGCTGCGCTGACCCTCGCGCCGGGCGCCCGGCGACCGGGCGCACTCAGGACTGGCGGCCGGTGGTGCCGGTGACCACCGGATGGATCTGGGGCGAGCACAGCGCCACCGAGTGGGTCAGATGACTGGTCGATGTCTGGTTGGGCGGAGTGACGAGCAGATCGGGATACAGCGGGCAGGCGCCCCCGTCGGCGCTGGCGTCGTCGCCCTCCAGCAGCGCCGAGACCGTCTGCCCCGGCCCCACCCGCACCACCGGCGCAACCGCCGTCCCCGCCGCCAGACCGCCGAGATAGCCGCTCGGCGTCCGCACCGCGTTGACCTCCGCCCCGCCGCGGCTCACCAGCGCGGCCCCGGGATAGCCGCCGAGCGTGCACACGCGCGCGCTCGCGTTGCGAAACAGCAGCACGATCCCGCTGTGGCCGGCGGCGGCGCCGGCGCCGGCCGCCGACACCGCGATCGTGCCCGAAGGACAGCCGGGGATCGCCACCGCCGCCGCGTCCGCCGACGTCCCGGCGCCCGTGCCCGTGGTCGTGGTCGTGTCCGTGGTCCTGTCCGTGGTCGTGTCCGTGGTCGACGCGGCCCCGGTCGCGCTCGCCGCCGATGTCGTGGACGAGGTCGCCGCCGTGACCGGGGCGGTGGCACTCGACGTCGGCGTCGCCGCCGGGGCGGACGCCGCACTCGACGAGGTGGCCGACGGGCTCGCGGTCGAGCCGCAGCCGGCCACCCCCAACGCCGCCAGCGCGGCGATCAACGCCGGCGACGACCGGACGGCAACCCTCAGCCGCACGCCGGGCTAGGTGTCGCCATTGAAGTTGGGCAGGCCGAGGCCCTGGATCCAGTGGCTGACCGTGACGTTGAGCTGGCTGAACTCTCCGGTCCAGATCAGCACGCCCATCGCGATCAGGACCGCGCCGCCGGTCCCGATCACGATCGGATAGTGGCGCTTGACGACCGCGAACGCCGTCGTCGCGGTCCCGAACGCCATGCTCGTCAGCAGGAACGGAACCGCCAGCCCGGCGCAGTACACGGCCAGGAGGATCGCGCCGTGCGACGCCGAGCTCGACGTGCCCGCGGCGGTGACGATCGCCCCGAGCGTCGGCCCCGTGCACGGCGTCCAGGCCAGGGCGAAGGCCGCGCCGGTGAGCACCGGCCCGCCGCGCCCGGCGCGCGCCATCAGCTTGCCGACATGCCACTCGCGGCTGAGCCCGGGAACGAATGGCGCGGCCACGAACAGCAGCCCCATCATGATGATCACCGCTCCGGAGATCTTCACCGCCGCCGGACCGGTGAGCGCGGTGTGCAGCGCCCGCTGGCCGAGGAGCCCGAGGACGATGAAGATGAACGAGAAGCTGCCGACGAACGCCAGGCTCGGCCCGATCACCCGCCGCCGCTGCAGGTCGCCGGGCTGGCCACCCGCGACCGCCGAGATGTAGCCGGGCACCAGCGGCAGCACACAGGGCGACAGGAACGAGATCAGGCCGGCGCCGAAGGCGACCGGAAAGCCGATACCCGACGCTGCATCCATTCGCAGCGGAGCGTACCGGCTCCCCGGCGCCCGACAGCGCCTGCCGCTCGGCGGTTACTGGCGGCTCAGCAGCAACGCGATCCCCTGGCCGCCGCCGATGCACAGCGTCACCAGGCCGAGCTCCAGATCGCGGCGCTCCATCTCGTCGATGATCTTGGCGGTGATCGCCGCGCCGGTGGCTGCGATCGGATGGCCGAGGGCGATCGCGCCGCCGTTGGGGTTGACGATCTCCTCGTCGAGCCCGAGCGCGTCGATCACGGCCAGCGCCTGGGCAGCGAAGGCCTCGTTGAGCTCGATCACCTGCACCTCGTCGAGCGTGCGGCCGGCGCGCTCCATCGCCTTGCGGACGGCGGGAACGGGGCCGATGCCCATGATCGAGGGATCGACGCCGCAGCTGGCGTAGGACAGGATCCGCGCCCGCACCGGTGCTCCCAGCTCGGCGGCGCGCGCGGCGCTCATCAGCACGACCGCCGCGCCGGCGTCGTTCATGCCCGAGGAGTTGCCGGCAGTCACGGTCCCGTCGGACTTGAACGCGGGCCTGAGCTTGGCCATGCTCGCGGCCGACGCATCCTCGCGGATGTGCTCGTCGCGGACGAAGTCAACCGTCTCGCGCTTGACCTTGACGGGGACCGGGACGATCTGATCCTCGAAGCGGCCCGCCGCCCGCGCGGCGGCGGCGCGTTGGTGGGATTGGACGGCGAACGCGTCCTGGCGCTCGCGGGAGATCGAGTTCTGCTCGGCCAGGTTCTCGGCGGTCACGCCCATCAGGACCGAGCTGAACGGGTCGGTGAGCGCACCGATCACCGGATCGAGCATCTTCGTCTCACCCATCCGGGCTCCCCACCGGCCGCTCGGCATCCAGTACGGCCCGCGGCTCATCGACTCCGCTCCCCCGGCCAGCGCGACATCGGCCTCTCCGGTCTGGATCGCCTGCGCTGCGGAGACGATCGCCTGCACGCCTGACCCGCACAGCCGGTTGACGGTGTAGGCCGGGGTCTCCTTGGGGACCCCCGCCTTCATGCCGACGACCCGCGCCATGTAGGCGTCCCCGGGCTCGGTGTGGATGACGTTCCCGAACACCACGTGCCCGATCTGGTCGGGCTCGATCTTCGCTCGCTCGATCGCCGCCCGGGCGGCGATCGCTCCCAGTTCGGACGGCGGGACATCGATCAGCCCCTTGCCGTAGGAGCCAATCGCGGTACGGGTGGCAGATGCGATGACGACGTCAGTCATAATGATCCTCTTCCTCTGTCTGCAAGATAATGGCGGCCGCGTCGAAGCCTAGGCGCATATGGCCGGAAATGCAGCGTGCTCGCCACGGACGGCAGCGTGGCCGCACACGGTGCGCCCGTCCGGCGATGCACGGTGTCGATCCGGTCGGGGAATTACTGAAACTTTCCGACGCATCTCGCGTTACAGTGATCCAAGGTCTCACGTGGAAGCCTCCGCCCTCCCAGCAACGGCAGGACTCACGCGATCACGGATTTCGGTTGGCGCCCCGCTGCTTCGGATCCGCTCCGACGAGCAACTGGTGTCGTTGTTCCGGTCGGGAAGCGAGGACGCGTTCCGCGTCATCCACGACCGCTACCGCGGGCGCCTGCTCGCCTACACGCGGCAGATGCTGGCCGGTTCCTCGGCCGACGCCGAGGACGCGCTGCAGGAGATCTTCGTCCGCGCCTATGGCGGGCTGAGAGCCAGCGACCGCGAGCTGGCGCTGCGCGCCTGGCTGTACCGGATCGCTCACAACCGCTGCATCGACGAGCTCCGCCGGCCGCACATCGTGGCGACCGAGACGATCGACACCCTGGTGCACGCGTCAAGCCCCGACCCGCTGGCCAGGGTCGAGCAACGCGACGCGCTGCGCCGCCTGATCGCCGACGTGCAGCGCCTTCCCGACCAGCAGCGCTCGGCGCTGCTGATGCGCGAGCTCGGCGGCGTGTCCTACGCCGAGATGTCCGCGGTGCTCGGCGTCACCATGCCCGCCGTCAAGTCGCTGCTGGTCAGGGCGCGCGTCGGACTCGCCCAGGCCAGCGAGGCCCGCGACACCGCCTGTGCGGAGATTCGCGAGGACCTGATCACATCGCACGACCGCGGCGTGCGCACGAGCGGCCTGGCCCGGCGTCATCTGCGCGACTGCCCCGATTGCCGGCGCTTCCGCGGCGAGGTCCGGGGGGTCAGCCGTCGGCTCTCGGCGCTCACCCCGACGCTCGGACCGGTGGCCGTGCTCGCCAAGCTGCTCGGGCTCGGCGGCGCCGGCGGCGGCGGGGCGACCGCCGGAAGCGGAGCGGCCGCCGGGGCAGGCGCCACGGGCGCGGGCGCGACCGCCGCGACCGCCGTATCGGCCGGCACGCTCGCCACCGGCGCCCACGTCGCCACGCTGCTGGCGGCCGCCGTCGTCACTGCGGGCGGCGCGATCGAGCTTCAGCACATCGTTCCGCCGGCGGCCCACCACGCCCACCACCACGCCGTGCTGATGCAGGCCGCGGTCACGCCCGATCCGAGCCCCAACAAGACGGTCGCGCGCGACGCCGGGGCGGCGACGACCCCAGCGGCGAGCACCCCCGCAGCATCGGCCGCCACCGCCTCGGCGACCACGAGCACGGGCACGGGCACGGCGAGCGCCACGGCGGTCACGATGAGGACCAAGCGGCGGCAGGTCAGCGCGTCGGGAGCCTCGCTGCCGATCTCGGAGACCGTCGATCCCGACCAGCTTCCCTACGCCACCCACAACGCGGCGATCATCGCCGCCGGCGCCGCCGGCACCTCCACCTCCACCTCCCCGTCCACCTCCACCTCCACCTCCACATCCACGTCCACGTCGACCCCGGCGACCGGCGCCGGCCCGACGACCCCGTCGACGACGACGACCGGCGAGCCCTCGACCGTGTCCACGGGCGCCGGCGCGCCGACCGACACCGCGACGTCGTCCGCCACGTCGACGCCGGCGACCGGCAGCACCGAGTCTGCCTCCGCAGCGGGCACCGACGCCGCGCCGGCGAGCAGCGCTCCGGCGTCGGGAGCGAGCGGGGCGGCGAGCCCGAGCACTCAGAGCGCAAGCGTCACGGCCGCGCAACCGGCGACGGCGTCCGGCGGGGCGATCATCCCGGCAGCGTCGACCGGGAAGGTCACGATCCCCTCGCCGAGTCGGTCGCGCGCCGGCCACGTCCATCATCGGACGATCGCCGTGTTCACGATGACGGGCAACTGATCGGTAACCGCGCCGAGATCCTCGATCACGAGGAGGTCGTCGTGCGCCGCGGCTCGCGGTCGGGGCTGTACATGGCGGTCGCGGTTCACTCGACCGTGCGCGGCCCGTCGCTGGGCGGGTGCCGGATGTGGTCCTATGACGACTCCGGCGCCGGAGTGCTCGATGCGCTGCGCCTGTCGCGGGCGATGACGCTCAAGGCGGCCTGTGCCGACCTCCCGCTCGGCGGGGGCAAGGGCGTGATCATGGCTGCGCCCGGCCTCCGGATGCCCGCCCGGCGGCGCCAGGAGGCACTCGCGGACTTCGGCGACCTCGTCCAGTCGCTGGACGGGCGCTATATCACCGCCGAGGACGTCGGGACCTCGAGCCGGGACATGAGCGTGATCGCGCAGCGCACACCCCACGTCGCCGGGCTGGCCCGCAGCCGCGGCGGTTCGGGCGACCCGAGCCCGCTCACCGCGCTCGGGGTCGAGGCCGCGATCCGCGCGTCCTGCGAGCGAGCGTTCGGGGACCGGTCGCTGCGCGAGCGGTCGATCTGCGTGCTCGGGCTCGGTCACGTCGGATCGCGCGTCGCCAAGCGCTGCGCCCGGGCGGGCGCGCGCCTGCTCCTCGCCGACGTCGACGCGACGCGGCGGCCGGTCGCCGACGCGCTGGGCGCGACCTGGATCCCGCCGGCCAGGGCGCTCGAGGCCGAAGTCGACGTCCTTGCGCCGTGCGCGCTCGGTGGCCTGCTCGACGCCGACACGGTCCCCCGTCTGCGCTGCCGGGTGGTCGCCGGTGCCGCCAACAACCAGCTCGCCGGAGATCACGTCGCCGAGCGGCTGGCCGCGGCCGGCGTCCTCTGGGCCCCCGACTTCGTCGCCAATGCGGGAGGGCTGATCAACATCGCGGAGGAGATCGGCGGCTATGACCCCGCCGTCGCGCGCCGGCGCGTGCGTGCGATCGGCGACACGCTGCGCGAGATCTTCGAGCAGGCGGCCCGCGGCGGCGTCACCCCGCTGCACGCGGCGCTGCGCCTCGCCGCGCGCCGGCTGGCAACGGCTCCGGCGAGCCGCGGCACCTAGCCCAGCCCGCCGTGAGGATCCGGCGGACCGGGCTCGGCCGGGATCAGCTGCACGCCCGTGGGGCGCTCGACGCCGGGTGGCAGCCGCCCTTCGACGGCCAGCTTGTCGAGGTGGGCGGCGAGCGTCACGGTCGCCGCGGGCAGCAGCGGCGGCGGGACGTCGTCCCATGCGGCGCCGAGCATCTCCGCGACCGACCGCGCGCCGGCCTCCAGCGCGTCGATCAGACGGCGCTCCCGGTCGCGCCGGTGGGCGATGTAGGCGTCGAGCTTGGCCGCCGGGTCGCCGATCGGCGGACCGTGGCCCGGACAGAGGACGTCGAGACACCGATTGCGCAGGCTGGTCAGCCCGTGCAGATAGCCGGCCAGCGCGCCCGGGTCGGGCGCGATGAAGACGCTGCCCTCGCCGAGCACCGCATCTCCGGTGAGCCCGGCCGTGCCCGCGATCAGCGCCATGTGGTCGGGCGCGTGGCCGGGCGTGGCGATCGCCTCCAGCGGGCCGAACCGGACCCCGTCGCGCAGGCGCACGTCGACCTCGCCGCGGGCCCCCGCCAACCGAGCGCTCGGATAGCGCTCGTGGATCATCGCGACGGCGCCGGCATGGTCGGCGTGGTCGTGGGTGAGCGCCACGCCGCCGAGGCCGCCCCGCCGGTCGATCTCGGCCGCCAGCGCCTCGACGTGCGCAGCCAGCGCCGGTCCCGGATCGACGAGCCATCCGGGACCTGAGCCGACGATCCAGGAGTTCGTCCCGCTCAGCGTGAACGGGCTCGGGTTGTCGGCGCGAAACCCGACGATCTGGTGCGTCGGCAGGTCGATCCGCGTCATTGCTTGAATTGTCAACCATGGCGGCGGCCCCCGACGACCCTCATGCGTCCGGGAGCGCCGCGGATGCAGCGGCGGTCACCGACCCGGCGCTGCCCGAACAGGACGATCCCGGGCGGAGCCTGTGGCGAGGCCTGATCTCGCTGGCCATCCTCGCCGTCCTGGTCGTCTCGCTGCTGCTGGCCGTTCCGGGCCTGCACGGTGTCGGCGACGAGGTCTCGGACATGAACCTCGGTTGGCTGCTGGTGGGAGTCCTGCTCGAGATCCTGTCCTGCCTGGGCTACGTGCTCGCCTTCCTGCAGGTGTTCGACCGGGCCCCGGTGCGCTTCGGCGCCCGGGTGGCCCTCAGCGAGCTGGCGTTCGGGGCCGCGGTGTCGCTCGGCGGCGCGGGCAGCGTCGCGGTCGGCGCCTGGCTGCTCGTCGACCGCGGCGGCAACCCGACCCGCGTCGCCGAGCGCTCGGCGGTGCTGTTCCTGCTCACCAGCGCGGTCAACGTGATCACCCTGCTGCTGGCCGGGCTCGGCCTCTACGTCGGCCTCCTGCCCGGGCCGCGCAACCCGTTGCTGAGCCTCGTTCCCGCGGTGGTCTGCGCCGCGGTCCTGGTGCTGTTCCTGGCGCTGCCCCGGATCAGCGAGCGGATCGCCCAGCGCCGTGCGCCGGGACGGCTGCGCACCCTGCTGGTGGAGACCGCGACCAGCATCCGTCTTACCGAGCAGGTCCTGTTCACCCCGGACTGGCGCATCATCGGCGCGATCGCGTTCCTGTGGTGCGACATCGCGGTGCTCGCCGTGTGCTTCGCCGCCGCCGGCCCGGTGCCGCCGCTGGCGGTGATCGTCCTGGCCTACCAGATCGGCTACCTGTCCAACCTGGTCCCCGTGCCTGGCAACGTCGGCGTGCTCGATGGCAGCCTCGTCGGCATGTTCGTCCTGTTCGGCGTGTCGGCGACGACCGCCACGGCCGCCACCGTGGTCTACCACGCGATCTCGCTGTGGGTCCCGGCGATGTGGGGCACGTTCGCGTTCGTGCTCCTGCGCCGCAGCCGCGGCCGGCCGATCACGTTGCGCCCTCCGCGGGAGGTGCGCCAGTCGCTCGCGCGCCGGCGCAACCGCTTCTGGGGGGGCGGGCGCTGAGCCTGTCCCGCGAGGGTGATCCGATCGCCGACGGCGGGGGGCGGTCGGCGGGTACCGCCGCGCGCGGCATGCCCGTTCGTCCAGGCGATGCCCGCCCGCCGCGGAGGTTGCCGATCATCGCGATGACGATGCAGCGCCCGGGCCATGCCCTACGGAGGTCCTACGGCCCGCTGCCGACCACGGACGGGTTGCGAATTGCGCGCCTCTGACGACCATCTTGCCGGGGACATCGCCGACGCGGTCGGTGACGGCGTGGAGCCGACGCTGCCGCCGCGGGCCCAGCCGCACCACGCCACGATGAGCCGGGCGCTGGCCCGCTACCGCGCGTCGGTCGACCGGGCGGAGCTCGAGCGCGCGTTGGCCGCCGCGACCGCGCTGGTGGCGGAGCTGCGCGACGGTGGCGGACGTGCACCGGACCTCGAGGAGCTGCGCGACCTGGCGCGCGCGATGCCGCGGTTCGGGCAGGTGCTGTCGGCGGCGGCCGACGAGGCCGACCGTACGGTGCGTGATGCCACGCAGCGGCTGTGGCGGGACCTGGGCCTGCACTCCGGATCGCCGAGTTGGAATCCGAGCGAGCGCGACGCGGCACGGATGGTGTTCGCCTGCGCCTGCGCTCCGGCCCAGGGGGCGGACAGCGAGCGCCTGCGAGCGAGCCTGCACCAGATCGCCGCCGGCCGGTTTGCCGCCGAGCTGTGCGCCGAGCTGGCCCGCAGCGAGCGGGTGTGGCTCAAGGCGCTCGCCGATCGCTACGGCTCGGTCCGCCACCGCTACGCGCGCCGGACACCGTGGCGCAGCCTCGGGCTGGCCGAGCTGATCCGGGCCGACGACGGCGCCCGGCGAGCGGTGACCGCGCGGCTCGAGCGCTGGCTGGCCGGCGGCGGCCACGCCGCGGCGCTCGCCGGCGAGCTCGAGGCCGCGCTCGTGCACACGCGGACCCCCTCGAAGTTCGCCTGAAGGCGGCGGCCCGGGCGCGCCGGCGAGCTCACCGGTACACCGAGGGTCGCCGCCGTGATGCTGCTAGCCTCTCGAATAGTTTACTACTCAACTATCGACATCGCTCAGGAGTGCCATGACGACTTCCGCCACCGCCGACCTCTCCTCGGAGGAGGGGCTGCTCACCCTCGACGCCGCCGCGCAGGAGCTGCTGTTCACCGCCGCGCGCACGGCGAACGCGTTCAGCGATGAGCCCGTCTCAGACGCGCAGCTGCGCGCGATCACCGACCTGGCGAAATGGCCGCCGACGATGGCCAACACCAACCCGCTGCGGATCCTGTTCGTCCGCACGCCGGAGGGCAGGGACCGGCTCGGCCCGCTGATGAGCGAGGGCAACCGCGCCAAGACCGTGTCGGCGCCCGCCGTCGCCGTGCTGGCCGTCGACACCGACTTCCACGACAAGATCCCCGAGCTGTTCCCCTTCCGGCCGGAGATGCGCGAGAACTTCGTCGCCGATCCGGCCGGCCGCGAGCGCCTGGCGACCTTCAACGGCGCGCTGCAGGCCGGCTATTTCATCCTCGCGATCCGCGCCGCCGGCCTGGCCGCCGGGCCGATGCTGGGCTTCGACGGGCCGGGCATCGATGCCGAGTTCTTCGCGGACCGGACATGGAAGACGATCCTCGTGGTCAACATCGGCCGGCCAGGGACCGACCCCTGGTTCGACCGCCTGCCGCGCCTCTCCCACGAGGACTACGTCGAGTACGCCTGACCGCCGCGCTGACTGCGACCGACCCTCGCCGCGGATCCGTGCCGGCCTATGGTTGGAGCACGATTCGCGCGGGGACGCGGCCGGCTTCGAGGTCGGCGATCGCGTCGTTGACCTGGGCGAGCGGTCGCGTTTCGCGGATCACGCGTGTCTTGCCGGCGTGGTG
>JBELAG010000017.1:0-40033 GCA_049509055.1 Solirubrobacteraceae bacterium | reverse complement strand
ATCGTCGGCGCCGGCCTGTCGGGCATCGGCGCCGCCTGCCATCTCGTGCGCGACTGTCCCGACCGCAGCTACGCGATCCTCGAGGCGCGCGACGAGATCGGCGGCACGTGGGACCTGTTCCGCTATCCGGGGATCCGCTCGGACTCCGACATGTACACGCTCGGCTATGCGTTCGCGCCGTGGCAGGACTCGCGCACGCTGGCCGACGGCCCGTCGATCCTGCGCTACATCCGCGAGACGGCGACCCGGCACGGCGTGACCGGGCGCATCCGCCACGGTCATCGCGTCACCGGCGCGAGCTGGAGCACCGAGGAGGGTCGCTGGATGGTGACCGTGCAACGCACCGCGACCGGCGAGCCGCTGACGTTGACCTGCTCGTTCCTGTTGATGTGCACCGGCTACTACCGCTATGACCGTGGCCACACCCCCGCGTTCGCCGGGACCGAGCGCTTCCCGGGGCCGATCGTCCATCCCCAGCAGTGGCCTGAGGATCTCGATTGCTCGGGCCGGCGCGTGGTGGTGATCGGCAGCGGGGCGACGGCGATCACGCTGGCGCCGGCGCTGGCGCAGACGGGCGCGCGGGTCACGATGCTGCAGCGCTCGCCCACCTATCTGCTGTCGATCCCCTCCCGGGATGGCCTCGCGGACGCCGCTCGCCGCCGACTGCCCCCGATGCTCGCCTACCGGGCGATCCGCGCCAAGAACGTGGCGCTGATGACGCTGAGCTACCAGCTGTGCCGCCGCCGGCCGCGGCTGGCCCGGGCCGCGATCCGCAAGGGGACCACCGCGCTCGTGCCGGAGGGGTTCGACATCGACACGCATTTCACGCCGGCGTATGACCCGTGGGATCAGCGGCTGTGCTTCTGCCCCGACGGGGACCTGTTCCGGGCCCTGCGGGAGGGCCGGATGGAGATCGTCACCGACCAGATCGAGACGTTCAGCGAGCACGGGCTCGCGCTGCGCAGCGGGCGCACGCTGGAGGCCGACATCATCGTCACCGCCACCGGGCTCGAGCTCCAGGCCCTCGGCGGCGCCGCGCTGTCGGTCGACGGCCGCGACGTCACGCTGTCGCAGACGATGACCTACAAGGGGATGATGCTCAGCGGTGTGCCCAACTTCGCGTTCACGATCGGGTATACCAACGCATCGTGGACGCTCAAGGCCGATCTCACCTGCGAATACGTCTGCCGCCTGCTCAACCACATGCGCTCCCACGGCTACCGTCAGTGCACGCCCGAGCGACCCGAGGACGACGCCGTCGCCTCCGAGCCGCTGATCGGCCTGGCGTCGGGGTACGTGCTGCGCTCAATCGCCGACTTCCCCGTGCAGGGAAGCCGCCGGCCCTGGCGGGTGCGCCAGAACTATGCGCTGGATGCGCTCGAGTTCAAGCTCGGGCGGATCGACGACAGGGCGATGCGCTTCAGCGCCGGCGCCGGCGGCGGGTTGTCGTCCGGGCGCGCGTCGGCCGGCGCCGCGGCGGCCTGAAGGCCCAACCACGCGCCGGGGCGGCGGTCAGCCGGCGCCGTGCGAGTCGCCATGTTCACCGTTCTGATCGGAGACCGATTCGGGAAGGTCCTGCTCGGGAGCCGGATTGGGAGGTCGCGCCATCGTGATCGCGAGCTACTCCCGCGGTGGTCGCGGAAGACGGCCCGCGGCGGTCACGATTGCGGCGGCGCTGGCGGCGGCCTGCCTGCTCGCGACGGTGACCGGCGGCGCCCGCGCCCGCGGCCGCGCCGTGACCGCCGCGCGGACGGTGTGGCTGTGCCGGCCCGGGCTGCGCCCCGATCCCTGCACGCCCGGGCTGTCGACCTCCGTCTACTCGCCCGCGCTGAAGCTGATCGGGTCGCGGGCGCCCCGGGTCGACCGCAGGCCGCCGATCGACTGCTTCTACGTCTATCCGACGGTCAGCTTCGAGCCCGGGCCGCTGGCCAACCTCGACATCCAGCCCGCGGAGACCGAGGTCGCGCTCACGCAGGCCGCGCGCTACTCGCAGTACTGCGACGTGTATGCGCCGATGTACCGCCAGGTCACGACGCCCGCGCTGTTCACGTTGGGCCTCGCGCGGGCGGAGAAGCTGGGGCTCGGCACGCCGCTGCGTGACGTCGAGCGTGCGTTCGCGGACTTCCTTGCGCGCTACAGCCACGGCCGCGGCTTCGTGCTGATCGGCCACTCCCAAGGTGCGATCCTGTTGCGCCGGCTGATCGCCACCGAGATCGATCCCGACCCCGCGCTGCGGGCCCGGCTGGTGTCGGCGATCCTGCTCGGCGGCGACGTGGTCGTCCGGTCGCATTCCACCGTCGGCGGGGACTTCCGCCACATTCCGGCCTGCACACGCGCCGGCGAGCTGCATTGCGTGATCGCCTTCTCAACGTTCGACGCCACGCCGCCGGCGGACTCGTTGTTCGGCGTCAGCTTTGCTCGCGGCGAGTCGATTCTGTGCACGAACCCGACGGCGCTGGCCGGCGGGACGGGGCTGCTGGACCCGATCTTCCCGTCTGCGCACGCGCAGGCCACCGCCGCCGCGGAGGCCGCCGCGCTCTCAGGGCACGCGGGCGCCGGCGCAACCGCAACGGCCGGCGCGCCGGCGCGCGTCTGGAACAGTCTCCCCGGCGCCTACAGCGCGCGGTGCACGTCCGGAGCCGTCCACGTGCTGGAGGTCAGACCGCGGGACGGCGCGCTCGCGCCCGCACCGCTGCCGACGCGCGCCTGGGGGCTGCACCTGCTCGATGCGAGCATCGCATTGGGCAACCTCGTTGACATCGTCGGCCGCGATGCCGCGGCCTCGCGCAAGCGTAACCCACGGTCTCGCTCACGAGCGATAGGCTGACCGAACCTGGACGTGGGCGGGTCGGCGGTACAGCGGCCGGCGGACGTGCTGGGCAGCACGGCGCAGCGCGCTCGCAGATCGCCACCGGCGGCACGCGGGGGCAACTCGCGGCGGTTCATGTTTCCGTTCCGGAGGCGTCGCCCATGTCGTCACGCAGCCGTCCAGGGACCCGTCCCGTCAGGAGCGCAGCCGATCCTGCGCGCATGCCGGCGCTGTCAGCCCGCGCCGGCGGACGTCGTGGAAATTGGGGTTGACAGCAATCACGGAGGCGGTTAGGGTCCTATGTCATCGTTGTCAGTCATCGTTGTCAGACGACGTTGACGCCGCCCGGTTAGGAGAGAGAGAGAGTGAGTGAGATCGAACAGAGCCCCGGCCGCCCGGAGGCCGCTGAGCCGCCGCGCGTGGAGGTTCGCGATGTCAGCAAGCGGTACGGCAGCGTGCATGCTCTGCGCGGCGTCAACCTGTCGCTGAACTCCGGTGAGATCGTCGGCCTGGTGGGAGATAACGGCGCGGGCAAGTCAACGCTGATCAACATCATCGCCGGGGCGCTGCAGCCGACGGCGGGCCAGATCCTGGTCGACGGCAAGAACGTGAGCTTCCGCAACCCGATCGACGCGCGCAGCGCGGGGATCGAGACCGTGTATCAGGACCTTGCGCTCGCGCCCGACCTGAGCATCTGGGCGAACATGTTCCTCGGCCGCGAGTCGGTGGCCCCCGGGATTCTCGGCAAGATCGGGTGGCTGGACCGCAAGGCGATGATCGAGCGCACGACCACCGACCTGGAGCGCACGCGGATCACCGTGCCGTCGGTCGCGGCGCGCGTCGGGCGCCTGTCCGGCGGTCAGCGTCAGGCCGTCGCCGTCGGGCGGGCGGTCGCGTGGGGCTCACGGGTGGTGTTGCTCGACGAGCCGACCGCCGCGCTCGGCGTCGAGCAGCAGGCGAAGGTCGCCGAACTGATCCAGAACGTCGCCGCCCACGGGCTCGCGACGCTGCTGATCAGCCACAACCTGCCCCAGGTGTACGCGATCTGCCACCGGGTGCTCGTCCTGTTCCGCGGTGAGATCGTCGCGGACCTGCGCCCGAGCGAGGTCGAGATCGACGACATCGTCGGCTGGATCACCGGTTCGGCGCTCGCCGCCCGCAAGGCCGAAGGGAAGCTGTCATGAGCACGCCCGCTCCAACCACCGAGCCGGTCACCGCGTCGACCGAGCCGACCGACGCCGTCCCGATCTTCCAGCGGATGATGGAGCGCCTCGGTCCGCTGTGGACCCTGGGCGTGCTGCTGGTCCTGATCGCGGTGTTCGGCGCGATCGCGCCGACCCTGTTCAGCAAGGCGGCGTGGCTGTCGACCTCGAGCTACGCCGTCGAGTACCTGATCCTGGCCGTCGGTCAGACGTTCGTGATCATCACCGCCGGGATCGACCTGTCCGACGGCGCGATTCTGGGGTTCTCCGGGATGGCCGGGGCGCTGCTGATGGAGCACATGATCAACGCCCACGACGCCAACACCCTGGTCGCGATCGGCGGAATTGCGGCGATGCTCGCTGCGGGAGCCGCGATCGGCGTGCTCAACGGCGTGCTGATCACCCGGATCAAGCTGCCGCCGTTCATCGTCACCCTCGGCACCCTGACCGCGATCACCGGCGCGACCAACCTGCTCAACAACGGGACCGAGATCACCACGTTGCCGCCGTTCGTGGTGAACCTCGGCAGCGAGAGCGTGCTCTCGGGCTGGCTGCCGATCCCGGTCCTGGTGGCGATCGTGATCGCCATCATCTTCGGCTTCGTCCTCGCTCGGACCCGGTTCGGCTTGCGGACGTATGCGATCGGCTCCAACGAGATCGCCGCCCGCCGCGCCGGCATCCGCGTCGACCGCCACCTGATCATGGTCTACGCGCTCTCGGGCTTCCTCGCCGGGATCGCCGGCCTGTTGGTGACCGCCAACTTCTCGTCGGCCTCGCCGATCGCCGGGGCCAACGACGAGCTGTACGCGATCGCCTCGGTGGTGATCGGCGGCGCCAGCATCTTCGGCGGGCGCGGCACGATCTTCGGCACGGTGATCGGCACCGCGATCCTGTCGGTCCTGACCACCGGCCTGGTGCTCACCAACGTCGCGCCGTTCTGGCAACAGGTGGCGATCGGAGTCGTCGTCATCGCCGCCGTCGCGGTCGACCGGGTGCGGACGCACGCCGGCACTGACTGAGAAACGTCACGGGGTGTGACGGAGCAATGGACGAACTGTCCCAATCAAAGGAGGAGCTGTGAAATCGCAGTCAATCGCCGGGCCGGCACGCGCGCACAGAGCGTGGCTGGTCGGCATCGCCGCAGTCAGCGCTCTGGCGCTGGCCGCTTGCGGAAGCTCGAGCTCGTCATCGTCGACCTCGTCGTCGTCGAGCTCAGCGGCCGCCGCTTCATCAGGTACGTCGACCGCCGCGGCGTCGAGCTCGGCCGCCTCGGCAAAGAACATCACGATCGCGCTCGTCCCCGGCCTGACCGTCGATCCGTTCTACATCACGATGCACAACGGCGCCGAGGCCGAGGCCAAGGCGCTCGGGGTCAACCTGACGTGGCAGGGCGGGACGACGTTCAGCCCGACCACGCAGATTCCGGTCGTCAACTCGCTGCTGGCCGAGAAGCCCAGCGCTCTGTTGATCGCGCCGACCGACGTCAATGCGCTCAAGGCGCCGATCCAGAAGTTCGTCAGCGCCGGCATCCCGGTGATCGCCGTCGACACCACGATCAACGACACCAGCCTGCTCACCAGCCGGATCACGTCCAACAACATCCAGGGCGGCGCCGCCGCGGCCGACACGATCGCCAAGCTGGCCGGCGACAAGGGTGACGTCGCGGTCGACAACGTCAACCCCGGAATTTCGACCACCGATGCGCGGCAGGCGGGCTTCATCGCCGAGATGAAGAAGTACCCCAAGATGAGCGTCGTCGCGACCGAGTACAACAACGACTCGGCGACCACCGCCGAGAGCCAGGTGCGCAACCTACTGCTCGCTCACCCCGGTCTGGTCGGCGTGTTCGCGACCAACCTGTACGGCGCCCAAGGCGCCGGTGCGGCGATCGCCGCCGACGGCAAGAAGGGCAAGGTGTTCGTCGCCGCCTACGATGCGGAGCCGGCGACCGTCGCCCTGCTCAAGTCGGGTGTGATCAACGTCCTCGTCGTCCAGCAGCCCGCCGTCGAGGGCAAGGACGCCGTGCTGTTCGCCTACGACAAGCTGACCGGCAAGGCGTCGCAGATCCCCAAGTCGGTCCTGGTGCCCAACGTGGTCGCCACCACCGCCACGGCCTCCGAGCCGTCGGTCTCGAAGTACTACTACGAGTCCTCGCTGTCGGGCTAACGACAGCGAGTTGCGGACCCACGGTCAAACCGAAGACGAGATGGCTCGTGCAGCGGGCTCTCATCCTGCGGTCGGGCGAGGGGGAGCACTCCCTCGCCCGGCCGGGGTCGGCACCGATCGCGCGACGGGGCGGGCGGCGCGACGGAGGCGGTCTCGGTGACCGCCCGGCGAGAGGCGCCGGCGGCGGACGGCGTCGCGGTCGTCGTCACCGGCCCGCCGGCATCGGGGAAGACGACGCTGGCCACCGCGCTGGCGTCGGCTCTCGGCTACGCGATCGTCGACCTCGACACCGTCACCGGGCCGCTGACGAGGCTCGCGCTCGCGCTGCTCGGGGCCACCGAGGATGCGATCGACGGCCCGGCCGGCGGGCGGCTGCGCGCGCCGCGCTATGACGCGCTGATCGATGTGGCCGCCGCGAATCTCCGTGCCGGCATCGGCGTCGTGCTGGCGGCGCCGTTCAGCGAGGAGCGCGCCGATCCGGGCCGCTGGGACGCCCTCGCCCGGCGGCTGGCCCCCGCGCAGCCCGACCGCGTCGCGTTGCTCTATCTCGACGTTCCGCCGAGCGTCCTGCGCTCCCGTCTGCAGGCGCGCGACGCCGCGCGCGACGCCGGCAAGCTCTCATCGCCGGCCGGCACCGCCGGCGCGCCGCGGCTGGTCCCCGGCGCGGCGGTGCTCGACGGGACCCGCAATCTCAGCGAGCAGCTGGCCGCGGCGCTCGACGTGCTGGGGACGCGCGGTGGCCCGGTCACGCGCGAACCGCACGCCTCGTCATGCTGATCATCAACCCTAATCTCACGATCGACCGGACGATGGCGGTCGATCTAGTGGTCCCCGGCGCCGTTCACCGCACGGGAACGGCCACGATCACCCTCGGCGGCAAGGGCGTCAACGTGGCGCGCGTCGCGCGAGCCTTCGGGCACCGGGGCGTGCTCGTCGGCTTCCTACCGTTCGACAGCGCCGCGACGCTTGACCACCTGGCCGCGGGCGAGGGCGCCGAGCTGTCCGGGGTCCCCGTCCCCGGCACCGTCCGCTCCGCCACGATCATGCTCGAGACCTCGGGCCGGGTCAGCGTGTTCAACGAGCCGGGCCCGACCGTCGACGAGCCCGACTGGCAGCGGATGCTCGACGAGGTCAGCCGCCAGGCCGCGGGCCACGCGACGGTGGTGTGCTCCGGGAGCCTTCCGCCGGGCTCGCCCGTGGACGCCTACGCGCGGGTGGTCGCCACCGCTCGCCGCGCCGGGCTGCGCAGCGTCGTCGACACGACCGGCGATGCGCTCGCGAGCGCGCTCAGCGAGCATCCCGACGTCGTCAGCCCCAACCTCGCCGAAGCCGAGTCGCTGGTGTCCGGTCCGGCGATCGAAGGCGTCGAGCCGTCCGGTGAGAACGTGGCCGAGCGCGCCGCCGAGGCCGCGCACGGCCTGGTGGCCCGCGGCGCCCGGCGCGCGATCGTCAGCGCCGGGAGCCGGGGGGCGGCGTTCAGCGACGGCGCCGACACGGTGTTCTGCCCGGCCCCGGAGGTCGCGGTGATCAGCCCGATCGGCGCCGGTGATGCGTTCGTCGGCGGCCTCGTGCTCGCCCTCGAGGAGGACCGGCCATGGGAGCTCGCCGCCTCGTTCGGACTGGCGGTGGCGTCGGCATCGTGTGAGCAGCTCACCGCCGGGACCGTCGATCCGGCGCGCGCGAGGGAGCTCGCGACGACGCTGGGCACGCGCGCGATGTCGCCGGTGCCGGCAATGTCCCCGGGCGCGGATCGTGGCCGCGCATGATCGGGCGCAGCGGCAAGCCGACGATCCGCGACGTGGCCCTCGCGGCCGGGGTGAGCACCAAGACGGTCTCGCGCGTCACCAACGGCGACGACTACGTCGCGGCAGCGACCGCGCAGCGTGTCCGCGACGCGATCGACGCGCTCGGGTATCGCACCAACCCGCTCGCCCGGTCGCTGCGCACCGGTCGCGACGAGGCGGTGGCGGTGATCGTCGAATCGATCGGCGACCCGTTCTTCGCGGCGGTGCTCGACGCCGTCGAGGAGGTGGCGCGCGAGGCTGGGCTGTTCCTGATCGTCGCCAGCTCAGGTCGCACGGCCCGTGAGGAGCGGGCGGTGGTCAACGGCGTGCTCAACCGCTCGGTTCGAGGGCTGATCGTCGTCCCCTATCACCTCTCCTACGGGCCCGAGGACCGGCTGCCGATCGGGCCCGGCGGCGTCCCGATCGTCTTCCTCGACCGTCGTCCCGCCGGCCTCAAGGCGGATGTCGTGATGAGCGACAGCACGTCGACCGCGCGCACGTGCGCCGAGCACCTGATCGCCCATGGGCACCGGCGGATCGCGTTCGTCGGCACCGAGATCGACAGGCACCCGATCGCCGACCGGCTCGCCGGCTACCGTCAGGCGCTCGGGGCTCACGGGATCGCCGATGACCCGGAGCTGGTCGCCTCCCACCACCATGGGATGAGCGTCGACGAGCCGCTGATCGCGCAGGCGCTCGCGCTGGGGGACCCCGCGACCGCGGTGTTGTGCGCCAACGCGGTCGTCTCGCTGGCCGTCGTGCGCGAGTTGCACCGAGCCAAGCGCACCGACGTGGCGGTGGTGAGCTTCGACGACTTTCCGATGGCCGACGCGCTCGACCCCGCGATCACGGTGGCGCGTCAGGACCCCGCCGGGCTGGGCAAGCGCGCGTTCGCGCTGCTCTGCGACCGGATCGACGGCAAGCGGACGCGTCCCCGGACCGTCGTGCTGCCGACCACCTTCATCGAGCGAGGCTCCGGCGAGATCCGCCCTCGCGGCCAGGCCGGCCGGCGCTCGCGCCGGCCGCCGACCCGCCTTGCCCGCACCGACACCAAACGAAAGGCAACACCCGATGTCTGACTCCTCCCCGACCTCGCTGGCGACGTCCGGCCTGGGACGCATCAGCGGCCCCGACGGGACCTTCGCGATCGTCGCGATGGACCAGCGCAACACCCTGCGCCGGATGCTCACGGCGGTGGATCGACCCACCGACACCGCCACGCTGAAGGCGTTCAAGGTCGACGTCGTGCAGGCGCTCAGCCCGGCCGCCAACGCGGTTCTGCTCGATCCGGAGTTCGGCGTGCCCGCCGTGCACGAAGCCGGCGTGATGGCGCCGGGCTGCGCCACGCTGGTGGCCGTCGAGCCGCCCGAGCGCGACGTCTGGGAGGGCGAGCCCCGCGCCGGTCGTGACCCGCACCGGACCGCCGCGTGGGTGACCGAGATGGGCGGCGACGCGGTCAAGATGCTCGTCCAGCTGCGACCGGACCGCCCCCACCGGCCCGGCGATCCCGACCTCGTCGCCGAGCTCGTCGAGGTCGTGCAGGCGGTCGTCGACGACTGCGCCGCCGCGGGCGTGCCGTCGGTCATCGAGACGCTGCTCTACCGCCTGCCCGGCGAGGATCCGCTGACGCCGCGCCGCCGCGCCGAGCTGATCGCCGAGTCGGCGCGGATCCTCACCGAGACCCACCCGGACCTGCTCAAGCTCGAATATCCGGGCGACGCGCAGGGCTGCCGGGCGGTGGCCGACGCCGTCACCGTCCCGTGGGCGATGCTCTCCGCGGGGATGCCGTTCGATTCTTTTCTCGACGCGGTGGTCATGTCCTGCGAGGAGGGCGGCGCCTGCGGCTTCATCGCCGGGCGCGTGTACTGGAAGGAGGCCGTCGCGCTCGATGGCGAGGAGCGCAAGCAGTTCCTCGCGACCACCGGGCGCAAGCGGCTGGAGGAATCGGTCGCGGCGATGAGCGGCCGGGCGCGGCCGTGGAACGAAGCCCGGTCGGTGAAGTGAGCGCCCACCCACCACTGCTGGTCGGGGTCGACGTCGGGACGACGCGGACCAAGGCGGCGATCATCGGTCTCGACGGCCGCGAGCTGGCGCGCGCCGCCGTGCCGACGATCTGGCGTCAGTGCCCGACCGGAGCCGACGCGCAGCCCGCCGACTTCCTGGCCGCGGTCATCGGCGCCGTCGCGGCGGTGCTGGCCGGCGGCCCGCCGGGCGAGGTGCTCGGCGTCGGCGTCGCCAGCTTGGCCGAGACGGCGGTGCTGATCGATGCCGGCGGCCGCCCGCTGGGCCCGGCGGTCGCCTGGTATGACCGACGGGCGGAGGATGAGGTCGCGCGGATGCGGCGCGATCTCACCCCGGCGGAGGTGGATCACCGGACCGGCCTGACCCCGGAGCTGATCCCGACGGTCTCCACGGTCGGGTGGCTGCTGCGCCACGACTCGGCCCTGCGGGCCGCTTCGAGCTCGCTCAGCGTCGCCGAATGGGTCGTGCACGGTCTCGGCGGGTCGCTCGCCGCCGAGACATCGCTGGCGTCGCGGACGGGTGCCCTGGCGATCACCGCCGGGCGATGGTGGGCCGAGGCGATCCGGTGCGCGGGCCTGCCGGCGACGATCTTCCCCGAGCTGCGGTCGGCGGGTTCGTCGTGGGGACGGGTGTCGAGGACCGACGGCGGCCTGGAGCGGCTGCGCGGCGCGACCCTGACCGTCGCCGGTCACGATCACCTCGTCGCGGCGATCGGCAGCGGCGTGACCGGCGCCCACCAGGCGATGGACTCGTGCGGCACCGCCGAGGCGCTCGTGCGGGCCACCCCCGCCGACCCCTCCCGCGACCCGGCGCAGGGCCTGTCACGGGGGATCTCGACCGGCCGGCACGTGCTGCCCGGTCGCTACAGCCTGCTGGCCGGCCTGCAGCTCGGGATCGAGCTGATCCCGCTGCTGGACCGGCTCGACGCGGCGCATCGGGCCGGCGCGACGTCGCTCGACGACGCGGCGCTGGCGATGCTCGACCAGCGGCTGACCGACGCCGAGGCGACGCCCGCCGCTCGTCAGTGGCTCACCGCCATGCGCGACGCCGTCGGGCGCGCGACGGCCTCGCTGCGCCGGCTGGAGGAGCTCGGCGGCCCGATCACCGAGCTGTACGTCAGCGGCGGCTGGGCGTCCAATCCGATCCTGCGCCGGCTCAAGGCCGAGGCGTTCCCGGCGATCGTCTACCCCCGGGTCGTCGAGGCCGGCGCGCGCGGGGCGGCCCTGCTCGCCGGGCAGGCCGCCGGCGTGTTCGCATCCGCCGCGGCGTTCCCGGCCCCCCTCGGCGAGGACGAGCCGCCCGCCGCGCACCGCGCATCCGGCGCCCTGCCCGCGGCCGCGTCACCGAACCCCCCCACAGAGAGCGTCCTGCCATGAGCATCGCATCGCCGTCGGCCGAGAGCCTGACCGCCGTATCAGCCACCAGCGCCGGCAAGGCCTTCCGGCTCGGCCGGATCTTCGCCGGCGACGGTCGCACGGTCGTGCTTCCGGTCGACCACGGAACGATGCTCGGGCGAGTCGCCGGGCTCGAGGATCCGGTCGCGGTGCTCAGCCGATTCCTCGAGCTGGCCTGCGACGGCTTCCTGATCGGGCCGGGCGTCGCCGCGCGCACCGCCGCGCTGTTCGCGCGCCGGGACGCGCCCGCGCGCCTGCTGACGATCGACACCTACTGGCGTGGGCCGACGGGCGCATCCCACGTCCTGATGACCTCGCTGGAGCAGGCCGCCGCGCTCGGGGTCGACGCCGTCAAGGTGCTCATGCCCTGGGATGTGGCGCCGCAGGAGCGCGCGGCGCGATCCGAGCTGATCGGCCGGGTGGTGAGCGGCGCCGAGCCACTCGGGCTGCCGGTGATGGTGGAGCCGATCTGCCTGTCCGCGCCCCGCCCGCCCGACGCCGCCCAGATCGAGGCCGATGGGTGCCGGATGGCCGTCGAGCTCGGCGCCGACATCGTCAAGGTGATGTATCCCGGCGATCCCGAGGTGTTCAGCACCTGGTGTGCGGAGCTGCGGGTCCCGGTCGTCATCCTCGGCGGCCCGTCCGGCGGCACGGCCGACGAGCTGTGCGCGATGGTCGCGCAGGCGATCGGCGCCGGTGCCCGCGGCATCACGATCGGCCGCCGTATCTGGCAGCGACCGATCGACGAGGCGGCCGAGCTGCTGACCAGGCTCGCCGGGATCGTCCATCGCGATCACGCCGGCTGAGGCGGCGCGATGACCTCCGCGGGCCCGAGCTGGCTGGCCCTGCCCGAGCACCGCGCCTGGATGACCGGTCAGGCGATCGCGCTGCTGGAGTTCTTCCGGGCGTCGATCGACGGCCACGGCCGGTTCGTGGAGCTCGACGACGACGGCCGGCCGCTGCCCACCGGGTGTCCGCCGGCGCTGCGAGCGCGTCAGAACCTGTTGACGGTGACGAGGGTCGTCCACAGCTACGCGCTGGGTGAGATGCTCGGCATTCCGGGCTGCGCGGCGATCGTCGACCGCGGCCTGTCGGCCCTGTGGAGCGAGCACCGCGATCACTCCGCCGGCGGTTATGTCAACGCGATCGGGCACGACGGCGACGACGACGCCACCAAGGCGGCCTACGGCCACGCCCACGTCCTGCTGGCGGCGTCGACCGCGATCGCCGCCGGCCATGCGCAGGCCGACACCCTGTTCGACGATGTGCTCGCCGTGATCGACGAGCACTTCTGGTCAGAGGCCGACGGCGCGGCGTCAGAGGCCTACGACCGTGACTGGCACGAGCTGGAGGCCTACCGCGGGATCAACAGCAACATGCACCTGTGCGAGGCCCTGCTCGCTGCGGCGCAGGCTCGCGCCATGCCCGAGCTCGCGCTGCGCGCCGCACGGCTCGTGACGAAGTTCATCGACGGGTACGGGCGCGAGCACGGATGGCTGTTGCCCGAGCACTACGACGTCTCCTGGACGCCGGTGCTCGACTACAACCACGACCGTCTCGACGACCCGTTCCGTCCCTACGGGGCGACGGTGGGACATTCGCTGGAGTGGGCCCGGCTGGTGCTCTGCACGCAGATCGCCACTGGGCACCGCGACGAGCGGTCGGTGGAAGCCTCAGAGGCGCTGTTTGATCGCGCCGTCGAGCTCGGCTGGGACAAGCGCCACGGCGGGCTGGCCTACACGCTTGACTGGAGCGGCGCGCCCGCCAACCCCGATCATTACTGGTGGCCGGTGGCGGAGGGGATCGGGACCGCCGCCTACCTGTTACACGTCACCGGGCGCGACGTCTATGAGACGTGGTACCGGCGCTTCTGGGAGTACGCCGCCACCCACCTGATCGATCATCGGCGCGGGGGCTGGTATCCCCAACTCGACGAGTACAACCGGCGCAAGGTCCATCCGTGGTACGGCAAACCCGACATCTATCACTCGCTGCAGGCCTGTCTGCTTCCGATCCTGCCCGTCGCCTCGAGCGCGGCGGGAGCGGCCGTCGCGGCCCGCCGGCCGGAGCCGGACTGAGGCCGGCGTGGCCGAGCCGGAGCAACCGATGGCGGATCCCGAGGCGCTCGACTCGCCGCGGGTGCCTCCGGTCGGGGCAGCCACCGAACTCGAGGTCGACCTCTACAAGCTCGCGGTCGAGATGGCCGATCGCATCTCGGCGCGCCGCGCGCTCGCGAACACGTTCTTCCTCACCGTCAACACCGGCCTGGCGGCACTGCTCGGCGGCCAGAACCTGCGGTGGTACGTCGCGGTCGCCGGGATCGCGCTCGCCCTGACGTGGTGGTGGCTGCTGCAGAGCTACCGCGCGCTCAACGCGGCCAAGTTCGCGGTCATCAACGCGATCGAGCCGCGCCTGCCGATTGAGATCTTCTCCGCGGAGTGGGAGCAGCTCAGGGCGCGCAAGGCCCCGCCACGGGCCTGGCCGCCGGCGGCGCTGGGGGCGTGGCTGACGGGCTATCACGAGCTCGGGACGGTGGAACGGGTGGTGCCGCTGGTGTTCGTCGCGATCTACGTCGCGGAGCTCGTCCGTCAGGTCGCGGGTTGAGCTACGTCGATGACCTCGCCGACGCGATCCGGCGCCGCGTACCGACGGCGCTGGTTCCCGGCGCCGACACCGCGGGGCTGTTTCGGATCTACGCCGTTCTGGCGCTGGCGAAGGGCGAGGACGTGACCCTCGAGGATGTCCACGACGCGTGGTCGGCGTGGATGAGCGGGCTCGATCCGGCGCACGCGTCACTGACGCCGTTCGCCGAGCTGTCGGCCGAGGTGCAGCACGCCGATCAGCCCTACCTTGACGCGATCCGAGCGGTGGCGCACGACCGCCGACGCTAGGCGGTCGTCTCCCGCGCCGCGACCGACGGGCTGCGAAGCAGCGTGCGAGCGGCCCGCTCGAGACCGCGCAGTGGGCCGATCAGCTGTGCGACGCCTGCTCCGAGGACGCGGACCGTGCCGGTCAGTCCCGCCGTGACGATCTGGCGGCCGTCGGGGCTGAACGAGACGCTGAGCTCGCCGACGTCGGCCCCCATCGTGCGGACACGCGTCAAGGTGGCGGCATCCCACAGCTCGATCGCGCCGCCGGCGTCCGCCGTCGCGATGAGGTTGCCGTCCGGGCTGAACGCGACGGCGTTGACGGCGCCGGACGCGGCAAGGGGCCTCAGGCGCGCGCTCGGCGGGTTCCACACGACCGCGGTGTCGCTGGCGCTCGCCAGCACCAGCTCGTCGCCGGTCGGGCTGAACGTGGCGCTCGTGAGCTCGGGGAGAAGGCGGCTCGAACTTCGTCGTGGTCGCAGGGCGGCGAGCTGCGTGCCATGCGCCACGCTCCACACCCGGGCGACGCCGTCCGCGCCCGCCGTGACGACAACCCTGTCATCAGGGCTGAAATCGACGGTGTCCAGCGCGGATCCGCCCGGCGATGAGAAGGAGCTCGCCTCAGTACCCGTGCCGAGGTCCCAGATCCTCGCTCTGCCGTCGGCGTCCGCCGCGGCGATCAGCGTTCCGACGCGGCTGTACACGGCGGTGTAGACGGGGTGCTGGTCGTGCGTGAAGCTCTGGCCGAGGCCCGCGACCGCCGTGAGCAGGACCGCGCGAGCCTGGCTGTTGACATGGAGACCGAGTGACCTCAATGCGAGCTGAGCGCTCAGCTGCGGATCGGTCACCTCGATCTGCTGGGCGTTCAAGGCGAGCACCAGCGACTGCGCGATCCGCTGGCTGCGGCGGGCGTTGCGCGTCTGCTCGAGGCCGTAGATCCCGACGATCAGCAGTGCGACCGCAGCCGAGATCGCGCCGCCGGCGATGTTCCAGGCCCTTCGGGTGCGGCGGCGGTCGCTCCTTCGCGCCTGTTCGGCGTCTCGTCGCGCCTGTTCGGTCTCGACCCTGCGACGTTCCTCGTCGGCGGTGACCGCACGCACGATCGCGGGCGCGAGGACATCGTGGAAGATCTCATACCGTCGGTAGCGCACCGGGTCCTCGCCGGCTGCAGCCTGCACCGATCTGACGATCCGGGCGTCGTCGAGCATCCTCATGACGTTGGCGATCCTGTCCTCGCCATGACCGGTGCGACGCGCGAGGTGCGGGATCGCGGCGGCGATCTTGCCGCCCGCTGCCGTGACGAGGTGGTCGAATACGTCGATCGCGACCTGCCGGGTCGATCGACACGCGCTCGACGCCGGACTGGTTGTTGTAGACGTCGATCGAGCCGTAGATCATCGCGCGCGCGGTGAGCACGTCCAGATAGTCCACCGACAGGAAGTTGTCGTAGACGTTGACGTTCCGCGACTTGAAGAGGTCGCCGAGCGCGGCGTATGCGTCCTCCCGGATTGCGATCAGGAAGCTCGCCGCGGGCGCATCGGCGGTGATCGCGCGAGCCAGCTCATCGGCAAAGCGCTCCGGCGGCGACTCCGATGTCGTGTAGAGGAAGTACTCCTCGAACTGGTCGAGGATCACCACGAGGCTCCCGCCGACGGCCTCGGATGCCGTGGCCGTCGCTTCCGCCAGCCGTTCGCCGAGGGAGGGCGGAGGCCGGCCGTTGACGAAGGGCTCGATCGCCTCAGCGATCGCGGCGATCAGGCCTGAGACGGGGTCGGCCTTCCAGGCGCTGAACACCACCGGGACATCGCGAGCATCGGGGTGGTCACGGGCCAGCGCCCGCAGCCGCCAGGCGACCCCCGCGCGCAGCAACGAGCTCTTGCCGACCCCGCTCTCGGCGTGCAGCAGCGTCAGCGGGGCGGCCTGAAGGTTGGTGATGATCTGTCCGCGCTCAGCCTCGCGCCCGAAGAACCAGTCGCCGAATCTCTCGTCGTAGTAGTCCAGCCCCAAAAACGGACTGTCGCGGTGCTCGACGGCTGCTGTGCGCGATTCGGTCACGGGCCGCGTTCGGCGCGCGCGCCGCCGATCGCGCCGTTCAGCGCGGTGAGATAGTCGACCAGCCCGGCCTGATACAGGGTGACCCCGGCCTGGGTCCAGAGGCGACTCTCCAACGCGCTGGGGTGGCTGTCGATCGCCCAGTAATTCTGCTTGCCCAGCCTCGGTCCCTCCCACACGCGGTGCAGGAAGACCCGCAGACGCCAATCGGAGATTCCGTAGCCCAGGAAGAGATAGTTGGCCTTCTTGAGCATCGCGAGGATCTTCCCGGGCACGACCTGTCTGACCGAGCGGCCGCTGAAGTAGTCGATGTAGTGGTCTTCGGTGATGACATAGTTGTCGTCGGGAAACTGCTCGAGGCCATCGTCCACGGCGCCGTTGATCCGCACGATCAGGGTGCGGGTCAGTGTGGGGCGGTCCGCGTCAAACGGGAAGCCGGAGTACGCGTTGGGCTCGGTCACGACCTGCGGCTCGCCGTCCCAGGGGATGTGCACGAACTGGCCGGCGGACTGGGTACCCGGCGCCATGTAGACCGCGATGTCGAACTGTTCGCCTGCATCCCGGAACGCCCGCTCCAGGGCTCCGTCGTACTTCGGGGTGCCGGCTTCGCGCCGTCCCTGAGCTTGAGAATCGTGTCGAGCCATTCGATCAGGTCGCTCTCGCCATGCATCGCCAGCGCGTACTGGGCGACCTCGGCGAGATCCGCCGACGGCGTCTGCAGACCGGCATTGGCCGCGAGGTAGAGCGCGAGGTCACGGTCGTCGGGAGGAACGCCGGCATCCTCCTGCCATGTCCCGTCGAGCTCGTCGGCGTTCGCGTCGGCACCGAGGAACACGACCAGGCGGCCGGCCTTGTCGGCGACCGTCCGATAATGATTCGGGCCGGGCGCCGCGGCGACGGGGGCCTCCGGCAGCGGTTGCGCGTCGTCGACCGGATCGTCGCCGGTCGCCGGCACCGCAAGCGCGGTCCCCGTCCGCACGAGACGTCGCTGCTCCTCGATCACCGGCACGCTGCCGTGAGCGCTCATCAGCGCAGCCTCGCCGGACCCCAGCAGCAGGAAGGCCATCAGACGCTCGATCTCATCAAGCAGGTTCGCGTGATGCAGGCGCACCACATTGCGGCCCGGGAGTGCCCTGATCGACGGTGGAAGCAGAGCGCCGTCCGGCGGCTGCGTGTCGTCGACGAGCACCGGGATGACGGTCGGCCCCGGGCGGCTGCGCAACGCGAGGTCGATCTCTGTGACCACCCAGTCCTCGCCGCCCCGCTGCCGGTTCGCGTCCAGCAGGTCATCCAGCGGGGACCGATCAGGGCGAGAAACACATCGGCGGTTGCGATCTGCGTCCTGATCTCATCCGCCCACACCGCCCCGCCGCGGAGGGTCCCGTTGTCAAAGAACACGTGGTTGGCGCCGAGCCGTTCACACAGCCTCATGTACAGCGGCCACGCGGGGCTCTGCGTGTCCTCGCGCCGATAGTTGATGAACACTCGCAACGGCCGCGCCGGAACACCGCCGCCGCCCGGCTCGTCGCCTGATCGTGTCTGCACCGTGGTCATCGGCCCCGCTTCGGTCGCGTCGGGCTGGAACGCCGCACGTCAAGTCTTACGCAAATCCGCGTCGTGCGGGTGCTCGACATGCTCGGAGCTCAGGGCGACGACGCGCTGCGCCGACCCCAGGTGAGGTCGATCGTCGAGGACGCGCGGCGCGGTTTCAGAACAGGCCGGTGAACGCCCGGCCGGCGTGCGCAGCGAGGTCGAACAGCGGTGAGGGGAAGATGCCGAACACGAGGCTGGCCGCGGCGAACAGCGCGGCGACGAAGACGATCTCGCCCAGCGGCGCCGAGCGCGACACCGACAGCGGCACCCCGCCCACGGCGCCACCGCCCGCGGCACCGGCGCCCGGCGCGGAGTCGTCGCCCCCGTCGGACCCGGCATCGGCCTCGGGCGAGCCGCCGGCGATCGGGGCCAGGCGGATCGCCCCGAGCGCGAGCGTCCTGGTGCCCAGGCCGGGCCCGGTGGAGGGCTCGGCCGGGCGCATCCAGATCGTGGCCACGACCCGCAGGTAGTAACCGAGCGAGATCATCGAGCCGATCACCAGCACGATCGCCAGCCACGTGTAGTCGCCGTTGACGAGGGCGTGGATCAGCTGGAACTTGCCGATGAAGCCGGCGGTGCCCGGGATCCCGGCCAGCGACAGCATCGCGATCGTCATCGGCCAGGCCAGCCACGGGCTCGATGCGCCGAGACCGGCCATGCCCGACAGGTCGTCGCCATCGGCGCGGTCGTTCTCACGGGCGACGATGACGGCGAACGCGGCCAGGTTCATCATCAGATAGACGCCGAGGTAGAGGACGGTCGCGTCGACCCCCAGCCGGGTTCCGACGACCACCCCGGCCAGCAGATAGCCGGCCTGGGCGACGCTGGAGTAGCCGAGCATCCGCTTGATCGAGGTTTGGCTGAGTGCGCCGACGTTGCCGACGATGATCGTGATCGCGGCGATCGTCGCCACCGCCGGGGCCCACGTGTTCTGCACGCTGATCGCGGCGACGTCGAAGAAGCGCAGGAAGACGCCGAGCGCGGCCGCCTTGGTGGCGGTCGCCATGAACGCGGTGATCGGCGTCGGCGCGCCCTCGTAGACGTCGGGGGTCCACTGGTGAAACGGCGCCACCGACGCCTTGAAGGCGAAGCCGACCATCACCAGCCCCAGCCCGGTGAGCAGCATCGGATCGCCGAGCAGGCCGTTGGCCAGGCCGCCGGACGCGATCGCCGACGCGATCCCCGAGAACTGCATCGAGCCCGTCGAGCCGTAGACGAGCGCCAGCCCGTAGACGAGCGTCGCCGAGCCGACGGACCCGATCACCAGGTACTTCAAACCGGACTCGAGCGAGCCCTCGCGCCGGAACTCCGAGGCGCACAGGACATACAGCGGGATCGACAGCAGCTCGAAGCCGACGAACAGCGTCACCAGGTTCTGCGCGGACACGAGCACGGCCATCCCCAGGATGCTGAACAGCAGCAGCGAGTGATACTCGCCGTGTCCCGCGCTTCCGGGCGCGCGGGTGCGCAGCGAGAGCAGCACGCAGGCGATCCCCGCCGTCGCGAACAGGAGGTCGAGCACGATCGACAGGCCGTCGATCGCCAGGGCGCCGGAGATGATCGAGGCGGTGTGGTCCAGCCGCGCGATCTCGGTGCCGATCGCGCCGGCGAGCGTGAGGATCGTCAGCAGCGGGACGACCCGGGTGCGCGCGACCTCGCCGGAGAGCAGCCCGACGAGCAGCACGATCAGCGCTCCGGCGCCCAGCACGACGAACGGCGAGAACGACGCCCAGTCGATGTGCGGGCCGTGGATGTGCCCGGCGGCGATCAGCGGGTGAAGCTGCCCGACGACGTTCATCGCGCGCTCCGCACCGCAATTCGGACCAGCCGCGCGGTCGGGCGCGCTTGGACCAGCTGCACGCTCGTGGCGGGGGCGTATGCCGTCCAGCCGCCGGCCGTGACGCCCGCGGCATCGGCAACCGCGGCGAGAGTGCCGCCGGCCCGCTGCGCGTTGACCGCAGCCAGGGTGGAGCGCAACGAGGGCTCCGAGCGGCGCAGGCCGAACTGCGGGTAGAAGGCGAGCACGAGGATCACCGCCAGGACGGGCACGATTGCCACCAGGTCGCCCGGGCCGATGTCGAACGAGGTGACGCCCGGCCCGACGCGGTTGTGCATCGAGCGGATGTAGAGGCGCAGCGCGTAGACCGCCGCGCCGACGACGCCGACCGAGGCGAGCATCGCGATCGGCAGCTTCGCGTCGAACAGGCCGAGCAGGATCATGAACTCGCCGACGAAGTTCGCCGATCCCGGGATCGCCAGGGTGGCGAGCGTGATGATCAGGAACAGGCTGGCCAGCACCGGGGCGCGGAAGGCGATCCCGCCCATGTCGGCGAGCTTCTCCGAGCCCCCGGCCCGCGCCGCCAGCGCCGCGACGATGAAGAACAGGGGCGCGGTCACCAGCGCGTGGTTGACCATCTGCAGCAGCGCGCCCTGCCCGCCCTGGGTGCGCAGCGAGAAGATCCCCAGCGTGATGAAGCCGAGCTGGGCGACGCTCGAGTAGGCGATCACCAGCCGGGCGTCGGGCGTCGTCATCGCCACCACCGTGGCCCACAGCACCGAGACGAGCGCGATCACCAGCATCAGCGTCTGGAAGTGCACGGCGGCGTACGGGAACAGCGGCAGGACGATGCGCAGGAACCCGTAGGCGGCGACCTTGGAGAGGATCGCCGAGAACACCGCGACGGCCGGGATCGGCATCGACTTGTAGGCGTCGCGCAGCCAGCCGTGAAACGGCACCAGCGGCATCTTGACCAGGAAGGCGACGGCGAAGCACAGGAAGATCCAGCTCTGCGAGGTGTGCGACAGCGGCAGCGCCCGCAGCGCGGTGATCGAGAAGGTGAGCGGCGTCCCGTGCCGGCTGGAGGCGAGCACGCCGGTGGCGATCGCCGCGACCAGCATGAAGAACGACCCGACGAGCGTGTAGATGACCATCTTGGTGGTCGCCCGCACGCGGTCGCCGGTGCCCCACATCCCGGTCAGCAGATAGAACGGGATCAGCATCAGGTCGAAGAAGGCGACGAACAGCGCCAGGTCCTGGGCGCAGAAGGCGCCGAGCACGGCGCTCTCGGCGAGCGCGAACAGGAAGTAGAACGTCCGCGGGCGCTCCCACCGACGGGTGCTCGCCCACAGGATCGCGGCGCAGAAGACGGCGGTGGCGACGGTGACCAGCGCGACGTTGAGGCCGTCGAGGCCGAGCTCGTAGTGGATCCCCAGCGAGGAGATCCACACCTTGTCGGTGACGAACTGCAGTCCCGCCTGTCCGGTGTGAAACCGCGCCAGGAACGAGACCGCGATCCCGAGCGTGACCACGCTCCAGCCGATCGCCAGCTGCGCCGCCTGGCGGGCGGGCAGCAGCGCGCCGACCAGCCCGATCGCCAGCGGCAGCCAGATCAGGATCGAGAGCGTCATCTCAGGCCGCCGCGATCAGGAAGTAGAGGGCGACGCAGCCGATGCCGACGAGCATCGCGGCCGCGTAATAGCGCAAGAAGCCCGTCTGCGCGCGGCGGACCGCCGCCGAGGCGGCGCGCACGACGCCCACCGAGGAGCCGGTGACGCCGCCGTCGACCAACCCGCGCTCCAGCACCGAGTCGGCGAAGCGGCCCAGCCACTGGGTCGGGCGCACGACCGCGAAGTCGATCAGCTCGTCGAAGTACCACTTGTTGTAGAGGAAGGTGTGCAGCGCTCCGAACCGCGCCATCAGCGACGGCGCGACGCCCGGACGCCGGACGTAGATCGTGTATGCGGTCGAGATCCCGATCACGGCGATCACGGCGCCGATCACCAGGCCCACCCACGCCGGCGAGCTGGAGGGCTCCAGCCCGAACAGTCGCGAGCCGGCGAACGAGGGCGCCAGGAAGCGGGTCACGGCGTCGTCGATGCCGGGGATCTGGATCGCCCCGCCGATCAACGCCAGCAGTGCGAGCATCGCCATCGGGAACCTCATCGCCCAATCGCGCTCGGCGATGTGGTGCTCGATCCCCGGGAAGCCGACGTCGGTGTCCTCGACCTCGCCGGTCTGCGGGTTGGTCGGCGTGTCGTGGTGGACGAGGTGGCCGCCCTCGAGCTCGCGGGCCTCCTCGCAGGGCTCGCCGAAGAACGCGCGGAAGATCATCCGGAACGTGTAGATGCCGGTCATCAGCGCGCCGAGATAGCCGAGGATGCCGAGGATCTCAAAGCCGCCGCCGCGATGGTCGAGATAGCCGATGATGTCGTCCTTGGACAGCCAGCCGGAGAACGGCGGCAGCCCCGACAGCGCGAGTCCGCCGATGATGAAGCACGCGAACGTGAACGGCATCGCCTTGCGGAAGCCGCGCATCTTGTCCAGCGACTGTTCGCCGCCCATCGCGCTGATCAGCGAGCCGGCCGACATGAACAGCAGCGCCTTGAAGAAGGCGTGGGTCATCAGGTGAAACAGACCGGCCGAGTAGGCGCCGACCGACACCCCCATGATCATGTAACCGATCTGCGACATCGTCGAATAGGCGATCACGCGCTTGAGGTCGGTCTGCACGATCGCGATCGTCGCGGCGATCAGCAGCGTCGCGCAGCCGATGATCGCGCCGACGTCGGCGGCGGTCGTCGCCAGCTCAAACAGCGGATGCATGCGCGCGATCAGGTACACGCCGGCGGTGACCATCGTCGCGGCGTGGATCAGCGCGGAGACCGGCGTCGGGCCCTCCATCGCGTCGGGCAGCCAGGTGTGCAGCGGGACCTGGGCTGACTTCGCGAACGCCCCGACGAGCAGCAGCAGGCAGCCGGCGACGAGGTCGGTGCTGTTGTGATGGAAGACGTGGGGGAGGACGGCGAACGTCTTGAGGAAGTCCAGGGTGCCGGTGTGGCGGAAGATGAAGAACGTGCCGAGCACGAGGCCGACGTCGCCGAGCACGTTGATGACGAACGCCTTGATGCCGGCGTTGGTGGCGGTGGTGCGCCGGTACCAGAAGGAGATCAGCAGGTAGGAGGCGGCGCCGACGAACGCCCAGCCGACGATCAGCAGCAGGAAGTTGCCGGCCATCACCAGCAGCAGCATCGAGAACACGAAGTAGTTGAGATAGGCGAAGTAGCGCGAGTAGCCGCGGTCGGACTTCAGGTAGGCGATCGAGTAGACGTGGATCAGCGTCGAAACCCCGGAGACGACGAGCGCCATGAAGATCGACAGCGGGTCGACGAGGATCGACAGCTTGGCGTCGACGCCGACGCTCACGTCGTAGTTCCACAGCGACGAGGTCAGCTCGCGATGGCTCTCGGCGTCGCCCAGCAGCGAGATCAGCGCGCCGATCGCCGCGGCGAACGCCAGCGCGATCGCCGTGGTCGCCACCCAGCCCGCCGCCGTGCCGCTCAGGCGGTTGTAGGAGACGCCGATCAGAATCGTCCCGACGAGCGGGAACAGCAGGATCAGCCAGCCGAAGGTGGTCGCGCTCATCGCCCGGTCCCGCTGACGGTCGTCATCCGTGCAGCTCGTTGAGCTCGTCGACGTTGACCGCCATCTGCCGGCGGTAGATGGCCACGATCAGCCCGAGGCCGACGGTCACCTCGCAGGCCGCGACGACCAGCACGATCAGCGCGAACACCTGCCCGTCCTCGCCGCCCCACATGCGCGAGAACGCGACCAGCGCGAGGTTGGCGGCGTTGAGCATCAGCTCCAGACAGAGCAGGATGACGAGCGGGTTGGGGCGGATCAGGACCCCGGCGGCGCCGATGCAGAAGATCAGCGCCGAGACCGTGAGATACCAGCCGATCGCCATTACCAGCCACCCTCCGTCGGTCCCCGGCCGGTCGGCGCGCCGATCGGCTCGGTCTGGCTCTGGGGATCGGTGGTTCGCCCGCCGCCGGCGCGGATCCCGGTCGACTCGGCCATCGTGCCGGTGAACGCCGGCCGCGCCACCCACATCTGCGCCGCGGTCTCGGGCTCCAGGCCACGGCGGCGCCGGGCCAGCACGACCGCGCCCATCGCGGCCACCAGCAGCAGCAGCGACGCGAGCTCGAACGGCAGCAGGTAGCTGGTGAGAAACGCCCGGCCGATCTCCCGCGGGGTGCCGAAGCCGGCCACGTACGGCGCGCCCTTGCCGCCGATCCCCGACAGCGTCGAGCCGAGCATCGCGATGCACAATTCGACGGCCAGCGCCAGCGCGAACAGCGGCCCGAGCACCCGCAGCGCGCCGCCGGGACGGTGCAGCGGCTCGTCGGAGCCGCCGACGTAGGCGACGACGAACACGTAGAGCACCATCACCGCGCCGGCGTAGATGACGACCTGGGCGGCGGCGACGAACTCGGCCCTCAGCAGCAGGAACAGCGCCGCGAGCGCGATCAGGTGCCCGACCAGGCAGAGCACGCTGTAGAACGGGTTGCGCACGATGACGACGCCGATCGCACCGGCGAGGGCGCCGATCGCCGCGATGAAGAACAGGACGGCCGACATCTCGCTACTCGCCCTCGCTCCGCAGCGGCGTGCGCTCGATCGGCTCGGACAGCAGCATCTCCTTGGTGAAGATCAGGTCCGAGCGCGTGTAGTCAGACATCTCGTAGTCGTGGCCCATCGTGATCGCGTCGAACGGACAGGCGATCTCGCAGTAGCCGCAGAAGATGCAGCGGCTGAGGTTGATCTCGTATACCGCGGCATAGCGCTCGCCGGCCGACACGCGGTTCTCCGGGGTGTTCTCGGCGGCGACGACGCGGATGCAGTCGGCGGGGCAGGCCGCCGCGCACAGCGAGCAGCCGACGCACTTCTCCAGGCCGGTGTCCTCGAAGCGGTGCAGCTTGTGGCGGCCGCGAAAGCGCGGATAGACCGGGGTCTTCTCCTCCGGGTACTGGATCGTGTGGGGGCCCTCGACGATCCGCGCGAACGTCGTCTTCAGGCCGCGCAGCGTCTCGCCGAACACCCGGTAGGCGCCGCGCGCGGCGCCGGGCGCGGGCGCACGCACCACTTCGACGACGTCGGCGCCAGGGTCGTACGGGGTCATCGCGGGCTCCTCATCGCGGGCGTTCTCTCGGGTTCGCGGCGGGACCTCACGAGGCCACCACGATCGCGGTCACCAGCAGGTTCAGGGTGGCCAGCGGCAGCAGGATCTTCCAGCCGAACGACATCAGCTGGTCATAGCGCAGGCGCGGCAGGGTGGCCCGGATCCAGATGAACAGCGTGATCACCAGCAGCATCTTGACCAGCACCACGATCGGGTCCACCCAGCCGGGCGGGTGGATCCCGAAGGGCATCAGCCAGCCGCCGAAGAACATCGTCACCGCGATCCCGGAGACGACGATCATGTTCGCGTACTCGGCGAACAGGTAGGCGACGAACGCCGTGCCGCCGTACTCGGTGAAGTAGCCCCCGACCAGCTCGGCGTCGGCCTCGACGAGGTCGAAGGGGGCGCGATTGGTTTCCGCAAAGGACGCCGTCATGAAGATCAGGAAGCCGACGATCTGCGGGATGAAGTACCACATGCCGGCCTGGGCGTGGACGATCCCGGTGAGCGACAGCGTGCCGGCGGTCATCAACACGCCGACGAGCGCCAGGCCCTGGGAAACCTCGTAGGAGATCAGCTGGGCGGCGCCGCGCATCGCGCCGAGGAACGAGTACTTCGAGCCCGAGGACCAGCCGCCGAGCATGATCCCGTAGAACGAGATCCCGCTGAACGCGAACACGTACAACGGCCCGACCGACACGTCGACGCCGTACAGGCCGACCTCCTGGCCGAGGACGCGCTGGACGTTGCCGAACGGGATCAGCGCCAGCGAGGCGATCGCGGTGAGGATCGCGATCATCGGGGCGATCCGGAACAGGTACCCGACCGACGTCGTCGGGCGAAACGGCTCCTTGACGGCGAACTTGACGATCTCGGCCAGCGGCTGCATCAGCCCGTACGGCCCGACGCGGTTGGGCCCGTAGCGCCCCTGGAAGCGGCCCAGCAGCTTGCGCTCGTAGATGATCATGATCGGCAGGATCGCGAAGATCACGCCGAAGATGACCAGCGCCTTGACGATCTGCACCCACCACGGTTCGAAGTAGTTGACGTCGGCGAGCGCGATCACGGCTTGTGCACCTCGATCAGCGCCGCGGTGAGCGCGTTGGCCGAGTCGGCGGCCAGGCCGGTCGCCAGGAACGCACTGCCCGAGGGGACGCCGGTGCGCACGACGGCGGTCGCATGCAGCCGTGTGCCATTCTGCGCGACGACCACGCCGTCGCCGTGGGCGATCCCCAGCCGCGCGGCGTCGGCGGGCGAGAGCTCGACCTGCTGCTCGGGGATCAGGAACTTCAGCGCCGGCGACACCTCACACTCGGGCGAGGCCCAGATCGGCCGGTAGGTGCCCAGGCGCAGCGCGCCGTTCTGCGCCACCGCCGCCGCGCCCTCGGGCCAACCGCCCGACCGCGCGGTCGCGACGGGCTCGCGGCGATCGGCGCCGAACGCCGCCGCCGCCGGGCGCTGCGGCCAGCGCACCCCGCGCCCGCCGATCTCGTCGAGCGTCAGCCCGGCGTAGAACGGCACCGCGGCCACCAGCTGCTCAAAGGCGTCGGCGCTGCGCGTGACGCCGACGTCGAGCCCGCAGCGGCGCGCGAGCTCGGCCAGCACGGCCCATCCCGAGCGGACCTCGCCGGGATGGGCGATCGCGATCCGCAACCGCTGCAGGCGCCCGTCGGGGTGCACGAGCGTGCCCTCCTTCTCGGCGTAGGACTCGGCGGGGAAGATCACGTCGGCGTGCTCGCTCAGACCCTCGGTGAGCACCGACGCGTGGGCGACGACGAGCCCGGCGCCGTGCATCGCGCGCTCCCACAGCGCCCGGTCGGGCTGGTCGCGGACGGGGTCGGTCTCGAACAGGTGAAGGGCGGTGATCTGGCCGGCGGCGGCCGCCGCGGCGATCTCGGCGGTGCTGCGCCCCGGCGTGCCGAGGGCGGCGTAGCCGGGCCCGGCGTCGGGCACCGCGCCGGCCTCGCGCAGCCCGCGGCCGTTGGCGCCGGCCGGCAACGCCAGCAGTCCGGCGCCGGCGTGAGCGGCGAGATCGAGCCGCTGCGCGATCGCCAGCAGCGCGGCCGCGCCCCGCGATCCGAGCCGCTCGCCGTAGACGATGACGACGTCCGAGCCACCATCGCGCAGCAGCGCGGCGAGCGCGGCCACCTCGGGCGCGGCGTCGGCGGCGCCCTCCAGCGCGGCCGCCAGCGCCTCGGCCAAGACGCCGTCGGCGCCCGGCGCGTAGCGCGTGATCGCGGTCGCGTTGGGATCAAGCGCGGTCGGGCGAGCCGTGGCGATCGCCAGCTTGACGCCGTTGCGGCGCACGCCCTTGCGGATCCGCAGGTCGAGAATCGGCGCGTCGTCACGCGGGTCGCAGCCGAGCAGCAGGACGGTGTGGGCGAACTCGAGGTCGGGGACCGTGGCCTGCAGCGCGGGCGCGGCGAGCGCGCGGGCATGCGCAGCGCCGAGGCCGGCCGGTCCGCGCGAATCGATGTCGCCGGAGCCCAGGGCCTCGCGCGTCAGCCGCCCGAGCAGGAAGCCCTCCTCGTTGGAGGCCTGCCCGCCGACGATCGCGCCGACGCGGCCCTTGTGCTTGGCCAGCCCGGCGGCGGCGTCCAGCGCCCGCTCCCAGGAGACCTCGCGCAGCTCGCCGCCGTCGCGCACCAGCGGCCGCGTGATCCGTTCGTCGACATGGATCGCCTGGTAGGCGAAGCGGCCCTTGTCGCACAGCCAGCCGTCGTCGACCTCGTGGTGATCGCGCGCCAGCACGCGCATCACGCGCTCGTCGCGCACCGTGAAGGTGACGTTGCACTGCGACGGGCAGAGGGTGCAGACGCCCGCGCCGCCCTCGATATCCCATGGCCGTGCGCGGAAGCGGTAGGGCTGTGAGGTGAGCGCGCCCACCGGACACAGCTCGATGATGTTGCCGCTGAACGGGGCCACGTAGGGATGGCCGTCGTGGGTGCCGACGAACGTGTGGCTGCCGCGCTCGGTGAAGATCAGCTGGTAGTCCTCGGCGATCTCCTGGGAGAAGCGCACGCAGCGGTAGCAGAGGATGCAGCGCTCGCGGTCGATCGCGACCAGCGGCGACAGCGCCAGCGGCTTCTGGAAGTGGCGCTTGGGCTCGATCATCCGGCTGCGGCCCAGCCCCCAGCCGAAGGTGATGTCCTGCAGCGGACACTCGCCGCCCTTGTCGCACACCGGGCAGTCGAGCGGATGGTTGACCAGCAGGAACTCGACGATCGCGTTCTGGGCGCTGCGCACGCGCTCGGTCTGGGTGTGGACGACCATCCCGTCCTTGACCGGGGTCGAGCACGACGTCTGCAGCTTGGGGATCCCCTCGATCTCGACCAGGCACATCCGGCACGCGCCGACGGGGCTGCCGAGCTTGGGCTCGTAGCAGAAGTAGGGGATCTCGACGTCGCCCTGCTTGGCGGCGTCGACCAGCATCGCGCCCTCGGCGGCCCGGACCTCGCGGCCGTCGATCGTCAGCTGGATGGTCTTGCGCTCTGGACGTGGCATACCGGTGTGGGTCGCTAGTGAACCGGGATCGGACCGGCGAGGTCGTCCGCCACCCCGACGGGCACGACGCCGCCGATCTCGGCGGCGCCCGCGCGCTCGCGTGCGGCCTCGATCTCGGCCTCCAGTTCGGCGCGGAACTTCTTGACCAGCGAGCCGATCGGCATCGCCATCGCGTCGCCGAGCACGCACAGGCAGTTGCCGATGATCTGCTCCTGCACGGAGGCCATGATGTCGAGATCCATCGGCGTCGCCTCGCCGGTGTAGATCCGTTGCAGCATCTTGTGCGTCCAGTTGGTGCCCTCGCGGCAGGGCACGCACTTCCCGCACGACTCGTGGGCGTAGAACTTGGCGAGCTTGAGCGCCGTGTCGAGCACGCGGCGCGACTCGTCGGCGATGATGATCGCCCCGGAGCCGAGCATCGACCCGGCCTTGGCGAGGCTGTCGAAGTCGTAGGGGAGATCGAGGTCGGCCTTGGTGAGCACCGGCGAGCTCGATCCACCGGGGAACCAGAACTTCACCGGCCGGCCACTCGGCGGGCCGCCGGCGAGACCGTAGACGATCTCCCGGGACGGGATCCCGAGCTCGATCTCGTAGTTGCCGGGCCGCTTGACGTCGCCCGAGATCGACACCAGCTTGGTCCCGGTCGAGCGCTCGGTCCCGATCTTGGCGTACTCGGCGCCGCCCATCCGCAGGATCGCCGGGACGGTGGAGAGCGTCTCGACGTTGTTGATCAGCGTCGGCCCGGCGTAGAGGCCCTCGATCGCCGGGAATGGGGGCTTGAGCCGCGGGTTGCCGCGCTTGCCCTCCAGCGAGTCCAGCAGCCCGGTCTCCTCGCCGCAGATGTAGGCGCCGGCGCCGCGGTGCAGGACGAGCGAGACCGTCGTCTCGGACCCGAGGATCCGCTCCCCGATGTAGCCCGCGTCGGCGGCCTCGGCGATCGCCGCCTCCAGGATGTCGGCCTGCAGCTGATACTCGCCGCGGATGTAGATGAAGGCCTGGTGGATCCCGCCGGCATAGGCGGCGATGACGACGCCCTCGATCAGCATGTGCGGGCTCTTCTGCATGAGCTCGCGATCCTTGAAGGTGCCCGGCTCGGACTCGTCGGCGTTGCACACCAGATACTTGGCCATGTCGCCGTGGGGCAGGAACGACACCTTGTTGCCCATCGGGAACCCGGCACCGCCGCGGCCGCGGATTCCCGACTCCTTGAGCTCGGCCAGCACGTCCTCGGCCCCCATCGCCAGCGCCTTGCGCAGCGACTGGTAGCCGCCGCGCCGCTCGTACACCGCGAGCGTGTTGAGCCCGGGCTCGTCGATGCCGTCGAACAGGATCTTTCTCATGTGTCGTCTCGCTCGTGGTGCGGGGGGACGTCGCTGCTGGTGGCGCCGCGGTCGGTGCCGTGATCGCCCCCGGCGCCCGGATCGACGCAGCGGCGGTAGCGGATCTGCTTGTCGGCGAGCACCGGCCGCCCGGCGCGCAGGTCCTGCATGATCCGCGCGGCGTCATCGGGCTCCAGCGGCCCGACGTATTCGCCGTCGACCGACGCCATCGGTGCGATGTCGCATGCCCCGAGGCACTCGAACGAGCTCACGTGCACGCTCGGGTCCCCGGCTGCGGCGGCCACCATCGCGTCCATCAGCTCGTCGGCGCCCAGCAGCGAGCACGAGATGTTCGTGCACACGTAGACGTCGGTGTGGGGCGGGCGAGGCTCGAGCTCGAACATGTCGTAGAAGCTCGCCACCGAGGTGAGATAGGCGGGGGTCAGCCGCATCACCGAGGCGACCTGGGTGATCGCCTCCGGCGAGCAGTAGCCGTGGACGGCCTGGGCGGCGTGCAGCGCGGGGATCGCGGCCGAGCGGCGATCGGGGTATCTGGCGATCGCCGCCTCGATCTCGCGGCGCAGGTCCTCGGGGACCGGGGTCGTCGCCGGGTCGGGGACGACCGCCGGCTCCTTGGTCAGGTCGACGGCGTCGTCCCAGCCGGGGACGCGGGACCCGTGCCCGAAGCGCGGGACCGGAGTACGGCCGCTGCTCATCGATCGATGCCGCCGAGGATCGGGTCGAGCATCGCCAGCGTGGCGATCAGGTCGGCGATGTAGGCGCCCCGGACCATGGGGGCCAGGGCCTGCAGGTGGACGAAGCTGGGGTCGCGCATGTGCACCCGGGCCGGCTTGGCGGAGCCGTCGGCGCGCACGAAGCAGCCGAGCTCGCCGCGGGGCCCCTCGATCGGGTAGTAGGCCTCGCCCGGCGGCACCCGGAAGCCCTCGGTGACGAGCTTGAAGTGGTGGATCAGCGCCTCCATCGACGTCGCCAGCTCGTGGCGCGGGGGCAGCGCGATCTTGCGGTCGGGGGTGATGAACGGGCCCTCGGGCAGCCCCTCCAGCGCCTGGCGGATGATCTTCACCGACTCGTAGATCTCGGCGTGACGGACGCGGTAACGGTCGTAGTTGTCGCCCACCGTCCCGACCGGGATCTTGAAGTCGAACTTGTCATAGCCGGAGTACGGCGCGGCCTTGCGCAGATCCCAGGGGTTGCCGGAGGCGCGCAGCAGCGGGCCGGTGACGCCGAGCGCCAGCAGCGTCGCCTCGTCGAGCGGGCAGATGCCGTGCAGGCGCTCGAACACGATCTGGTTCTTCTCCAGCAGGTCGGCGTACTGGTCGGCGCGCGAGGGCATGTCGTCGAGGAAGGTGGTCAGCTTGGCGGCGAAGCCCCGCGGGATGTCCTCGATCACGCCGCCGACCTGGAAGTAGCGCGTGTGCATCCGCTGGCCCGAGGACATCTCGAACAGATCGAGGATCGTCTCGCGCTCGCGGAAGCAGTACCAGAACATCGAGATCGCCCCGAGGTCCAGCGCGCTCGTCCCCAGCCACACGAGGTGGGACATGATCCGGTTGAGCTCGAGATGGATGACCCGCAGGTGCTGGGCGCGCTGCGGAACCTCGACGTCGAGCAGCGTCTCGACCGCGCCGCAGAACGCCATCGCGTTGAAGTAGTAGCTGAGGTAGTCCATCCGCTCGACGACCGGGATGACCTTCCAGTAGGACTTCTGCTCGGCGGTCTTCTCGATCCCGGTGTGGACGTAGCCGACGATCGGCTTGACGTCGCGCACGACCTCGCCCTCGAGCGTGGCCAGCAGCCGCAACACCCCGTGGGTGGCGGGGTGATGGGGCCCGATGTTGAGCGTCAACAGCTCGTGGGTCTCACCCTGCCCGGCGGGCTGCGCCGTGTAGGTGATCGACTCCTCGCGTTTGCGGTAATCGGTGACGTCGAGGGCCATCGTGTTACTGCCACTTCCCGTAGGACTTGGCCTCGTTATAGGTGAACAGCACCGGCTCGCCGCCGATCGGGAAGTCCCGCCGCTGCGGGAAGCCCTCGAAGTCCTCGGGCATCAGGATCCGCCGAAGGTCGGGGTGGCCCTCGAACACGACCCCGAACATGTCATAGACCTCGCGCTCGGGGAACTCCGCCCCGGGGAACAGCCCGGTCGCGGTCGGGATGCGGGGGTCGTCGGTGGGGACCCGCGCCTTGACGGTGATCCGGTCGACCTCCTTCATGTCCATCAGCTCATAGAGGACTCCGAGCCGCGGCTCCTCCGGGTAGTAGTCGACGCCATGGAGGCTGGCCAGGAAGGTGTAGCCCTTGGCCTTCAGCGCGGCGAGCACCTCGCCCACGTGGGCGGGGGCCGCCACCAGCACCGCGCGGTTGTGCGAGAAGTCGGTGCCGAGGATCGACTCTGCGTTGGCGTCGCGGAGTTCGTGCGCGGTGAGCTCGAGCCCGGTCGCGTCAGGCACGGGCGGTGTCGCCTCCCGGGAACACGTTGATCGCGGCCTCCCGCGTGCCGTCGGCGGCGCCCTCGGGCAGCACCTCCTCGGTACCGACCGCGTCGTAGCGCTCGCGCCAGCCCGACGGCTCGTGGCGCTGGATCTTGTCGCGCAGGCGTAGGATCCCGTGCATCAGCGCCTCGGGGCGCGGCGGGCAGCCGGGAACGTGGACGTCGATCGGCATGAACTTGTCCGACGGGACGAGCGCGTAGTTGTTGAACACGCCCATCGACGAGCAGCAGGCGCCCATCGAGATCGCCCACTTGGGCTCGAGCATCTGGTCGTAGATGCGGCGGATCACCGGCGCCATCTTGACCGAGACGCGGCCCGACAGGATCAGCAGGTCGGCTTGGCGGGGCGAGGCCCGGAACGCCTCCCAGCCGAACCGCGCGATGTCCATCCGCGCCCCGACGATCGTCATCATCTCGATCGCGCAGCAGGCCAGTCCGAACGTCATCGGGTAGATCGAGTTGCCCTGCGACCAGGCCACCGCCTTCTCCAGCGTGGTGGTCATCACCGCCTGCTCGACGAAGCGCTCGAGCGCCTCGCCCTCGAGGTCGCCGCGCAGCATGTCGCGGGCCAGCAGTTGCCGGGCCCGGAAATCGCCGGGCGCGGCGGCGGACGTCTGAGCGGGCCCGAGGACCTCGCGCTTTATTTCCATTCCAGGGCTCCTCGCCGCCAGACATAGACGAACGCGACCATCAGCAGGGCCACGAAGACGATCGTCTCGCTGAGCGCGAACGCTCCGAAGGATCGGAGCTCCACGGCGATCGGATACAGGAAGATGACCTCGATGTCGAACAGGATGAACAACATCGCGATCAGGTAGAAGCTGATGCCGAAGCGGAAGCCCCGCTGAATCTCCGACGGCAGCCCGCACTCGTACGGCGAGTGCTTGCTCTGGGCGCGGTGCGTGTTGCGCGTCCCGGTCAGCAGGTTGAGCACGCCGAACAGGCCGCCCACCGCGCCGCCGAGCACGAGGAACACGATCGCCGGCAGATAGCTTCGCAGCACAGGACCTCTTATATCACCAGGACAACGGAGTTTGTGACAGCTTGTTACTTAGTGCGGAATGCGTCTATCTTACGGATGCCGACCGGAGTGACCCGTGAAGCAGGTCCATCTCGTGATCGGACTGCTCTCGATCGCGCTCATGACCGGCGCCGCCCTGTGGGGCGCGTGGTGCTGGCGACAGGTCCGCCAGAGCCGTCTGTTCTGGCAGGTGCTGCGCCTCGGGCAGGGGGTGATCGTGCTCGAGGTCGCCCTCGGCGGCGTGCTGCTGGCGCTGGGCAAGAAGGAATCGAGCCTGCACCTGATCTACGGCCTGCTGCCGCTCGCGGTCTCGTTCATCGCCGAGCAGCTGCGGATCGCCTCCGCCCAGGCGGTGCTCGACGCCAAGGGCTATGAGAACGCCGCCGCCGTCGGCACGCTCCCCGAGACCGACCAGCGCACGATCGTGCTGGAGATCGTCCAGCGCGAGCTCGGCGTGATGGTGCTGGCCGCGCTCGTCATGGCCGTGCTGCTGTGGCGCGCGGCGGTCACCGGGGGGTAGCGCGCGAGGACCAGCCGGCGCGCGCCGGGGCCACGGGCCCCGCTCACGCGCCCCGGGGGAGCGAGTGGTAGCGCCCGGCGTACCACAGCAGCGGCGCGCCGCGGCCGAGCCCGAGCGAGGTCACGCGCCCGATCGCGATCGTGTGGTCGCCGCCCGCGATCAGCTCGTCGAGGCCGCACACCGCCCACGCCAGCGTCCCGTCGATCACCGGCACGCCGTGCGCGAGGCGGTGCGGGACGCGGTCGAGCTTCTCGGCCTCGGGGAGCTTGGACGCGAACACCCCGGCGAGCTGCTCCTGGTCCTCGGCGAGCAGGTTGACCGCGAATCGTTCGGCCTCGCGGACGATCGGCAGCGTCCGGGCGCCGTTCTCGATGCACACCAGCACGAGCAGCGGGTCGAGCGACAGCGAGCACAGCGCGTTGGCGGTCATCCCGCCCCGTCCTGCCGATCCGGCGCTGGTGATCACCGCCACGCCGGTGGCGAACCGCCCGAAGACCTCGCGGAACAGCTCGGGGTCGGGGGCGCCGTCGCGGTCGTCGATCTCGGCCATGTCGGAGATTTCTATACCGCATCGACTCGCCCTGGGCGCGACCGGCGTCCGGATGAGGGGGCCCCCGGCGGGCGTCCGGATGAGGGGGCCCCCGGCGCCGGCACCTCTGGTTGCCGCCGTAGGAGGACGGTCGCGCGATATGTGGGCTGCGACCGTCGCCGAGCCGGCGCCGGGGATGACGCTAGGTTCGCCACGGGAATCCCGGCTCCTCCCGCGCCGCCGGGCGGCTCACCGCACGACGAGCGTGCCGTAGGCGCCGAGCGCCTGGTCGGAGAGGATCGTCGACGCCATCAGATAGCTGCCCGCCGTCAGCGCCGCGTCGAGCTCGGCCGTCTCGCCCGGCGCGACCGGCGCGGTGGAGGCGATCACGGTGCCGTCCTCGGAGATCACGAGGTCGTGGGTCAACCGCCCGTAGTTGTGGACGAAGATCGTGAGCACGCCGGGGGCGGCGGCGACCCGCTGAGGCGTGACCCGGTACTCGCTCAGTCCGATCTCCAGGACGCCGTCGCGGCCGACCCGAGCGGTCGCGCCGCAGGCTGCGAGGCCGACCGCGGCGAGCACCGCCGCGATCGACGACAGGGGTGAGCGCCTCCCGGACACAGGCAGCTGATTATGATCTGACGCCGATGAGCCGGTTGGTGAAGATCCTGCTGCTGGGCGCGGGGGCGATTGCGGTGTCCGCCGCGACGGCCGCGTGCGGCACGCAGAAGATCTCGGTGCCCCGTTCCAACGCCACGGTGTACCAGGGCGCGGTCCTGTTCTCGCAGCGCTGCGCGGGCTGCCACACCCTGTCGGCGGCCGGCACCCACGGCTCCGCCGCCAACGTCCGCAGCGCGCAGGCGATCAACGGCCCCAACTTCGATCAGCGCTGTGAACGGCCGATCGACCGCGTCCTATACGCGATCGAGAACGGTGGCTTCTCGGGCGCCTACATGCCGCAGAACATCGTCGTCGGCCAGGACGCGATCGACGTCGCGAAGTTCGTCGCCACCTATGCGGGACGCGCCGCGCCCACCCAGGTCGGCGTGACCAACTGCATCGACCGGCCGATCGGCACGCTGCCGGCGGGCAGCGGCACGCTGGCGGCCGGGCAGCCGACGGCCACGATCGCGCAGCGCACGAGGATCGTCGTCGCGGTGGCCAGGACGCGCACCGCCACCCCGAAATCGCGCACGAAGAAGTAATCGCAACGCGCAGGAGGGCCGATGCTGGACGTCAGGCTGATCCGCCGTGATCCCGATGCCGTCAGAGCCGCGCTCGCGCGCCGCGGGCCCGATGCCGCCGCGGGCGTCGACCGGGTGCTCGAGCTCGACGCGCGCTGGCGCGCGCTGACCACCGAGCTCGAGCAGCTGCGCGCCGAGCAGAACGAGGCCGGCCGCGGGCTCAAGGGCGCTCCGAGCCCGCAGCAGCGTGAGCGGATGGCGGCGCTGGCGTCGCGTGGCCGGGCGCTGAGCGACGACGAGACGGCGGTGCGCACGCAGCGCGACGCCGAGCTCGCCGCGCTGCCCAACCTGCCGGCGACCGACGCCCCCGACGAGGACACCGTGCTGCGCGAGGTCGGGCACGGCGCGCCGAGCGGGCGCGATCACCTGGAGCTGGCCGGTCCCCGGATCGACATGGAGCGCGGCGCCCGGCTGTCGGGCTCGCGCTTCGCCTACCTGCGCGGCGAGCTGGTGATGCTCGAGCTGGCGCTCGTGCGCTACGCGATGGAGAAGCTGATCGGTGAGGGCTTCGAGCCGGTGATCCCGCCGGTGCTGGTGCGCGAGCAGGCGCTGTACGGGACCGGCATGCTGCCCGACACCGAGCAGCAGATCTACCGGCTGCCCGACGACGATCTCTACCTCGTCGGCACCTCGGAGGTCGCGCTCGCCTCGCTGCACCGCGACGAGATCCTCGCCGCCGGCGACCTTCCGCGGCGCTACGCCGGATTCTCCAGCTGCTTTCGCCGTGAAGCCGGCGCGGCCGGCAAGGACACCCGCGGAATCTTCCGCGTGCATCAGTTCGACAAGGTCGAGATGTTCTGCTTCGTCGAGCCCGATCGGACGGCCGAGGAGCACCAGCTGATCCTGGCGATCGAGGAGTCGATCATGCAGGAGCTCGAGATCCCCTACCGCGTGGTGGCGATCGCCGTCAACGACCTCGGGGCGTCGGCCGCCAAGAAGTACGACGTCGAGGCATGGCTGCCGGGCCAGGCGCGCTACCGCGAACTGACCTCCTGCTCGGACACCACCGACTTCCAGGCCCGCCGGCTCGACATCCGCTACCGGCCCGCGGCCGGCCGGCCCGCCCACCTCTGCACGCTCAACGGCACCGCCGTGGCGGTCGGCCGCACGATCATCGCGCTGCTCGAGAACGGCCAGCGCGAGGACGGCTCGGTCGCGTTCCCGGTCGCGCTGACGCGCCTCGGGGCGCCCGCCGTCCTGGCACCGGCCTGACGCCGGGTACGAGTGCCGGCTACTAGTGCCGGCGGCCGCGGCCGCGGCGCACGGTGGGCGCCGCCACCGGCGCGGCCTCGCGCGAGGTGACGGCTCGCAGCGCCGGCGTGCGGCCGCTGTCGAGCACGATCAGCGCCGCCCGAGGGGGGCCGCACGTCGCGATCCGCGCGCGCATCCGCACGCCGAAGGTGTTCCAAGGCCGCACGAAGGCGTGGGCGATGTCGCCGTCGCTGCCGTCGGCGGCGATCGCGATCGCGGCGGCGAAACCGGTCCGGCCCTGCGCTTCCGCGTCGGCCGGCACGAGCAGCTCGGCGACCGGCTTGTCGATCGCCAGCTCCTCGGTCACCCCGAGCAGTCCCTGAGCCTCGCGAGACATCGCCTGGATCAGCAGCGAGGAGTCGACGACGAGGAACGCGTCCCGGCTGCTGGGAACCGCGTCCTCGCGCGCCTCGAGCAGCAGTCCGAGGCCGCACGATGGACACACGCGCGCGCTCGGTGACGGCGCGTCGGGGGAGGGGGCGGCGCAGTGACCGCAGAACCACAGCCACTCAGCGTGGCTATCGAGCCCGCCCGCAACGAGCCTCAGTGCTGGTTTCTGGTTCATCGATGAGCCCTACTGGCAGGGGCCGTACTTTCCCCTGAAAAATACAGCCACCTGCCGACGAGTCTAGAGAAGCATTTATTGAATCGCAACCGCTTGACCGAGGTAGTCGTCCACTGCCGACGATCCTGAACTTGAAGTAACGGAGAGGGGGGGATTCGAACCCCCGAACGAGGTTAACCCCCGTTACGCGATTTCCAGTCGCGCCCGTTCAGCCGCTCCGGCACCTCTCCAGGGGCAGGCGATTAGCGTAGCGGGGCGCCGCGCGCCGCGGCCCGCGGCCGTCAGATCCGCCAGCGGCCGTCGCGCAGCAGCGGGACCTCGTCACCGCCCGGCCGCACCCCCGTCACCGACACCTCGTCGCCCCCGATCATGAAGTCGGTGTGGATCGCCGAGGAGTTGATCCGGGCGAGGTCGCCGGGCTCGCGTACGCCGCGTGCGTAGGCCTGGCCGAGCGCGATGTGGCCGGCGGCGTTCTCGTCGAGCAGGGTGTCGTAGAAGACCGTTCCGAGCGGCCCGATCCGGCCCTCGCGGTCGACCAGCGCCACCTCGCCGAGCCGGGCGGCGCCCTCGTCGTGGGCGATCATGCCGCGCACCACGTCCGCGCCCTGGTCGGCGTCGACGGCGACGGCGCGCCCGCCCTCGAAGCGCACGCGCAGACCGGTGACCGTCGTGCCCGACGTGAACAGCGGCTTGGTGGCGGTCACGACTCCGTCGACGCGCTGCGGGTCCGGGGTCGTGAAGACCTCCTCGGTCGGCAGGTTGGGCGCGTGCTCGATCCCGTCCACGGTCGTGAACCGGGCGGCGCACCAGTGGGTGGAGGGCAGCAGCCCGATCGTCAGGTCGGTGCCCGGCCCCTCGAAGCGCAGCGCGTCCAACGTCAGCGTGTCGAGCGTGCCGGCGACCTCCAGCAGCTGCCCGAGCCGCTGCTGCCAGGCGGCGATCGGGTCGGGCTCGTCGAGCCGGCAGACGTGGGCGATCTCGCTCCACAGGCGCTCGAGCGCGGCCGGGGGCTCGAGCCGCGGATGCACGAGCGTCGCCCAGGCGGCCGTCGGGCAGGGCACGATCGTCCAGTTGGTGGTCGCGTCGTTGAGCACCTTCATCGACTCGGGGATCCGGGGCAGGAGGTCGAGGCTGATCAGCTCGGGATCGATCCCGTCCAGCGCGCGGGGCGCGACCGGGCCCGACAGCGAGATCCGGGCGCATCGCAGCTCGCCGAGCGCCAGCATGCGCTCGCCCAGCCACGGCGGGACGAAGCCGAGCGTCTCACGGGCGGCATGCCGCGCGCGCGCCCGCTTCAGATAGACGTCCCACACCGTGAGCTCCACGAACTTGGCGCCGCGGGCGTAGGCGGCCTCGGCGATCGCCCGGGCCAGCGGCTCCTTGCCGGGCTCGGAGCTCAGGGCCACGATCTGGCCGGGTTGGACGTTGGCGCCGAAGGCGACCGCCAGCTCCGCCAGCGCCGCCGTCAGGCGGTCGGCATCGGTGGGCTCGAGGTCCTCGGCAACCGCGTATCGATCGAGGTCGGTCATCGGCAGATCATGCCCGGACGGGCGCCAGCAGAATCCCGGGGTTGAGGATCCCCGCGGGGTCGAGCGTGCGCTTGACCGCGCGCAGCGCGTCGATCGCCAGCGGGCCGATCTCGCGCTCATAGGGCTCGCGGTGATCGGTGCCCACGCCGTGATGATGGCTGATCGAGCCGCCGGCCGCGAGGATCGCCTCCGACGCGGCGGCCTTGGCCCGGCGCCACTGCCCGATCGCGTCCTCCCGCGCCGCGCAGGCGATCGTGAAATACAGCGACGCGCCCGCCGGATAGACGTGGGAGATGTGGCAGAGGATCACCGCCGGCGTCCCCTGGGCGCTGAGCGCGTCGCGCAGGGCGGCCGCGACCGCCGCCTTGAGCCGGTCCAGCGCCGACCAGAACGCGACGGTCTCCAGCGTCTCGACGAGCACGCCGGCGTCGAGCAGCGCGTCGCGCAGGTACGGGGCGCGGAAGCGTCCCGCGGCCCATTCCTGGCCGGCGCCGTCGACCGGCTCGGCGCCGGCGGCCGCCAGCACGCGTGCGCCGACGGCGCGCCGGCGCTCGACGTCGGCCTCGGGTCCCTCCCAGCCGACGATCGCCAGGCACCCGCCGGGCTGATCCGCGTGGCCGACCTCGCCGGGCCGGGCGAGCCCGAAGGCGGTCTCGGCCTCGTCGGAGAGCCGCAGCACGGTCGGCGCCGGCCCGTCCTGGACGAGCGCGCGCAGCACCGCCGCGCCGGCGGTGAACGAGCCCAGGCGCCAGCCCTCGTAGACGCGCCGCGCCGGTGCGGGGCGGATCGCGACGGTGAGCGAGGTGACGACGCCCAGCGCTCCCTCGGAGCCCAGCACGAGCTGGCGCAGGTCGGGCCCCGCCGCCGACCGCGGGGCGCGCCCCAGCGTCAGCGTGCCCGCCGGTGTGGCGACGCGCAGCGCGAGCACGAGCTCGTCGAAGCGGCCGTAGCCGGCCGATGCCTGGCCGCTGGAGCGCGCGGCGGCGAAGCCGCCGAGGGTGGCGTACTCGAACGACTGCGGGAAGTGCCCGATCGTGTAGCCGCGCGGCGTCAGCAGCGCCTCGGCCTGCGGTCCGCGCAGCCCTGGCTCCAGCACCGCCAGGCGCGAGACCTCGTCGAGCTCGAGCAGCGCGTCGAGCCGGCGCAGGTCCAGCGCGACGACCCCCGCGAAGCCGGCGGCGTCGGGAACGA
>JBELAG010000169.1:0-21613 GCA_049509055.1 Solirubrobacteraceae bacterium | reverse complement strand
CTGACGGGCGATCCACGCCTGGTGCATCTTGGTCCACTGCGACTTCCCGTCTCGATAGACACGCCCGTGACGCAGCAGCTGCTTGCTGACGCGATGCCGCGCCGCCGTCCTGGCGCACCGCAGGTCGTCGCGGCAGCGCATCAGGTCCCGGAGCCCTTCGGTCTCCGGAGTGGGCGGCTGCACGTCGGACAGCTGCCCGCCGCGGTAGAGCCGCACGAGCTGCTTCGCGTCACCGGGTACCCACAGACGCACATCGGCGGGCTGGTTCGAGATAACGTCAGGCATGGCTGGTCCTCCGGTTGTATGCGGCTCTGGCCGAATGTGGCCCTATCACCGCTGAAGCCAACCCGCGCACCTGCAACACGCGAGGGCCAGCCCCATCGCGTCCCTACTGACTAGCGGATCGTGTACGCGTACGGGATCGCGGCCAGCTCGTCGCCGGTGTACTGACCGTACGGCGGCACCGCGCCGGCGATGTCGTCGACGTACAGGTCGCCGGTCACCGAGGTCCCGGGTGAGCCGGTCGGCGTGAGCTTGACGGTGATGAACGCCGTCTGCCCGGGCAGGATCACCTTGGCCTGCAGCGGCGCCGTCGGATCGAGCGACTGCAGCCACAGGTCGCCGGTGGAGGAGGTCACCGCCGGATCGAACGGCCGCATCTGCGCGGTCAGCGACAGCGTCGCCGTGCCCTTCGGCGCCGGCCCGGCGTACGGCCCGCACTCGCTGGGGATCGCGTCCCAGACGCCCGCCGTCACCAGGCCGCCGGGTGGCGCGTCGTACGCGGTCGAGGTGTCCGAGCACAGGGATCCCGGCGTTGTGCTCGCGCTGGCGATGTCCGGGTCGCCCTGGATCGGCCTGACGTCGAACATCGCCGGCAGGCTCGAGTCCTGCCGGACCGCGATCGACGAGGTCTCGGTCGGCACCAGCCACGCGGGAGCGCCGATCGTCGAGGACAGCGGGAGCCCGACGGCCGGCAGGCCCAGCGAGGCGAGCGCCACCGCCGCCGACGTGTCGAGCCGGGCGTCGATGTAGAACGCCTCGGGCGCCAGGCCGTGGTTGGTGATCGCCACCGGGACGGTGAGCGTGTGACCGGCCGGGATCGAGCGCAACGGACCGTCGGGGAGTCCGAACGCGTGGGCGCGGACGGCGTCGAAGCGAATCGCGCCGTTGAAGGGCTGCGCGACCTCGTCGCCGACGACCGGCGCGGCGAACGCCACGATCAGCGTCCATGTCCCGGGCTGCGGATGCAGGGTGTAGGCCGTCAGCGACGACCCGTCGGCGGCGCCGAGCGAGTTCTGCCCGTAGCCGAGCGTGTCGCCGTCGGGACTGACGAGATACTCGGCCACCGGGTCGGCCGCATCGTTGGGGAACGACACGTCGGCGGTGATGTCGCTGACGCCGAGCGGCACGTCAAACGCGTAGTACTGCTCCTGGCCCTCGCCCGGCGTGCGGCCGTTGCCACCGCTGAGCACGCCGGAGAACGAGCCGCCGCCGTTGACGTCGACGAGGCTGCGCAGCGTCACCGGGATCGACGTCTGGCTGCCGGCGCTCGAGCTCAGGACGATCGAACCCGCGCTGTCGCCCGGCGACGCCGGAGTCGTCGCGCTCACCGCGACGGTCTGGCTCTGCCCGGGGGACAGGCTCACCGTGCTCGGGGACACCGAGCCGAACGCGGCGAACTGCTGGGTGGCGACCCGCCACGGGACGGTCCCGTTCGTGCCTCCGTTGGCGGCGGTGTCGCCGAAGATGACCCCGGTCCAGGTTCCCGGCAACGGCTGGCGCACGTCGACGCTGCCGTCGTTGCCGACGCCCTGGGGCAGTGAATGTGCGGCCAGCCGGCCGAGCGGGTCGATCAGGATCAGCCGCACACGCTGGTTGGGGCCGACGGCCGGGTTGCCCGGATAGGCGATCGAGGCGGTCAGCCGGTCGGCGCCCGGTGGCACGTGGAAGTGGATCTCCGCATAGTTGTCGGCCAGGCCCTGATAGCCGGTGAACTCCGGGCTCACCCCGTCGGTCAGAGCGACGCTGCCGCCCTGGACGTTCTGATCGGGACCGAACGTCCGGCCGTCGAGGGTGACGACCTGCGGCTGGGCGCCGGTGTTGGTGACGGTCACGTCCCAGTGCTCCGGCGTGTCCGGCGCCGCGACCGCGTTGAGCTGGCCGCTGGAGGTCAGCAGCGTGGCGCCGGTCGGAGCGGGGCTTCCGTCTCCGGTCGCGATCGACTCGGCGAGCTGGACGGCCTTGTAGGAGTTCAGCAGGCCGGCGCCCTGCTCGGTGGCGGGGGTCCCGAGGTCGGTCGCGGTGCTGACCAGGATCTGCTTGACGAGCGCCGGCGAGGGCGTGGCGCCCCCGTGGGTCTGGCGGTAGGCCTGGATCACGAGCGCGGCCGCGCCGGCCACGAACGGCGACGATTCGCTCGTCCCGCCGCTCTCCTCGATGTCCGATGGCGCTCCCGTGAAGTTCACGCACTCGTAGTACGTCGGGCTGGGGTCGCAGGAGGCGAAGCTGAGGTCGCCCGGCGCGACGAGATCGACGGTGGCGCCGCTCTCGTCGAAGCCGCCCGAGCTCAGCGAGCTGACGTTGTCGTCCAGCCAGCCGGTGGTGGCGAAGTATCGCGCGGCGGCGTAGTTGGTCTGCGCGTAGAAGCGCAGATCGGTGGAGGCGCCGACCGAGATCACGTTGGGGTCGGTGGCCGGCGAGCCGATCGTGTTCGCCGCCCCGGCGTCGCCGCTGGACACGGTCACGGTCACGCCGGCCGCGACGGCGGCGTCGTTGAACTGCTTGGTGACGTCGAGCGAGGTCACGTCGGGGAACGGGTTGGAGTCGAACGACTCGTTGATGACGTTGACGTGATCGGTCTCGACCGCGTCGTTGATCGCCTGCAGGAAGTTCGACTGCGTCGTGCGGTCGACCGAGCCGAACACGTCGAGGCCGACGAGGCTGGCGCCGGGAGCGACGCCCTCGATCCGGATGTTGCACGCCGACGGATCCGGCTGGGCGCCGAAGCCGTTGACGTCGTAGGTCACGAGACCCTGGCCGGCGATCGTGTTGGCGTCGAGGAAGCCCTCGGCGCCGCCGGTGATCTCACCGGGCCCGTCGCCGGTGAAGTCCTCGTAGTCGCCGCCGGTGGCGGGGTCGAACACCGACGTCCGGTTGGGGCGCAGGAAGTTCTCGTTGCCGGGGTCGACGCCGTCGGCGATGAACGCCACCTTGACGCCCGCGCCGGTGAGGCCGAGCGACCGGGCGGTCGGCTGGATCGGGTCGTCGGATGCGGTGCCGGTGAGCGACAGCCCTTCGGGATCAAGCTGCGGCAGGCCGAACGGCGCGCACGCTCCGGGCAGCACATTGGGCGTCAGCGCCGCGCCGGTGTCATGGGCGCGCCGGCGGCTGATCGCGCGTCGCCGGCGCGCCGTCTGGATCGGATCGGGGCCCGCGATCGTGACGTCGGGGACGACCTCCCGCACCGCGGGGTCCGCCGCCAGCCACGCCCGCTCGGCCTTGGACACCGTCGCGGTGAGCGCGTCGATGAGCTGAAAGCTGGCGACATGGATGGCGTGCACGCGCGCGAGCTCGTGCAGCAGCGGCATCTGCTGGGACCTGATCGCCTCGGCACGGACGAGCGCGGCGCGGCTGCCCACGTGTGCGGCCGCGAACCGGCCCCTCAAGATCACGATCACGGGCTGGCTGACGTGGCCCGACAGCCGCTTGATCAGCGCCGGCGTCAGCGGCCGCTCGCGCCACCCGGCGGCCGCGACCGCCGATCCGGCCCCGCTGCCGAGGACGAACGCCAGGATCGACATCGTCGTCGCGAGCACGCCGGGGATCGTCACGCGCGCCCGCGCCGCTAAGCCCGTCGGTCGTCCGAACGCTGTGCGCATTCTCTCCCCTCCATGCTCGACGCCTCATGCGGTCGCGCCGGAAGACGGCGCCCCCAGAGTCACCGTCGCAGCGACAGCCGCGCCCTGCACGACCGAACCTACCAGCCCCGTGCGACGGATTCCACCGCCGCAGCGTGGCCGGCCGCGCCCCCGGCGCGACCGGCCACGCGGGCCTCAGGAACCTGCCGTGACGAGCTTCTCCTCGGGATGGCGCCAGCCGAACGCCTCATCCCAGAAGCCACGCGGATGCGTGATCGCGGCCTGGGCGGCTGCGATCCTCGCGATCGGGACGCGGAACGGCGAGCAGGAGACATAGTCGAGCCCCGCCTCGTGGAAGAACTCGATCGAATCGGGGTCGCCGCCGTGCTCGCCGCAGACGCCGAGCTTGAGGCCGGGACGGGCCTCGCGCCCGACCCACGACCCGAGTCGGACCAGCCAGCCGACGCCCGGCCGGTCGATCGTCTCGAACGGGCTGCGGTCCATGATCTTGCGCTCGAGGTAGATCGGGACGAACTTGGACTCGGCGTCGTCGCGCGAGAAGCCCAGCGCCGTCTGGGTCAGGTCGTTGGTGCCGAACGAGAAGAAGTCGGCGAACTGCGCGATCCGGTCGGCGACGAAGCACGCCCGCGGAAGCTCGATCATCGTGCCCACGCTGTAGTCCTTGCCGACCTGCAGGCCCTCCTGGTCGCCGACCGCCACCACCATCTCGCGCATCAGCTGGATCTCCTGCTCGTAGTCGACGAGCGGGATCATGATCTCCAGGTGCGGAGGCTCGGGCGCCGCCTTGGCGGCCCGCATGATCGCGTGCACCTGCATCTCGAAGATCTCGGGATAGAGGATCCCCAGCCGGCACCCGCGGGTGCCGAGCATCGGGTTCTCCTCCGAGATCTCGTGCACGCGCTCGATCAGGCGCTCGAGCCCGGGCAGATCGTCGCTCTTCTCGATCCGCGCTCGCTCCACCTGGGTGGCGAGCTCCTCGGCGTTGGGCAGGAACTCGTGCAGCGGCGGGTCCAGCAGGCGGATCGTGATCGGGAGGCCGGCCATCTCCTCGTACAGGCCCTCGAAGTCCTCCTGCTGGAGCGGCAGCAGCTGCGACAGCGCCGCCTGGCGCTCCTCGCGGGTGTGGGCCATGATCATCGCCCGCATCTTCGGCTGACGATCCTCGGCCATGAACATATGCTCGGTGCGGCACAGGCCGATGCCCTCGGCGCCGAGCTCCCGGGCGCGCTTGGCGTCCTTGGGCGTGTCGGCGTTGGCCCGCACCCCGAGGTCGCGGATCTCATCCGCCCAGGCGAGAACCTGCTCGAAGTTGTCGTCGACCGCGGCGGGCACGAGCGGCACGTCGTCCTTGGTCACCCAGCCCCGGCTGCCGTCGATGGCGATCGCGTCGCCCTCGTGCAGCACGGTGCCGTCGACGCTCACCGTCTTGGTCTTGAGGTCGATGGTCAGCGCCTGGGCGCCGACCACCGCGGGCCGGCCCATCCCGCGGGCGACGAGCGCCGCGTGGGAGGCCTTGCCGCCCTCGGAGGTGAGGATCCCCCGCGCCGCATGGAAGCCGGAGACGTCCTCGGCGTCGGTGAAGGGCCGCACGAGGATCACGTCACGGCCGGCCTCCGCGGCGTCCACGGCCTCACGCGCGGTGAACACGATCTCGCCCTTGGCCGCGCCCGGCGAGGCGTTGACGCCGTGCGCGAGGATCGTGAACTGCGCCTGGGGGTCGAACGTCGGGTGCAATAGGGCGTCGAGCGACGAGGTGTCGATCGTCTGGATCGCCTGGCGCTTGGTGAGCAGGCCCTCGTGGACCGCGTCGACCGCGAAGCGAACCGCAGCCTGCGCCGGTCGCTTGGCGTTGCGGGTCTGCAGCATGTACAGCCGGCCGTCCTCGACCGTGAACTCGGTGTCCTGCATGTCGAGGTAATGAGACTCGAGCGTGCGCAGGATCTCCATCAGCTCGGCGTGGGCGTCGGGCAGCCAGTCCTTCATCTCGGAGATGTCACGCGGCGTGCGCACGCCGGAGACGACGTCCTCGCCCTGAGCGTTGGGGAGGAAGTCGCCGCTGGGCTCCGGGGCGCCGGTGACCTCGTCGCGCGAGAACGCGACGCCCGATCCCGACGTGTCGCCCTTGTTGCCGAACACCATCTGCTGGACGTTGACCGCGGTGCCCCAGGTGTCGGGGATGTGGTTCATCCGCCGGTAGGCCACCGCGCGGTCACCGAGCCAGGAGTCGAACACGGCGTTGATCGACACGCGGAGCTGGTCGGTGGGATCCTGGGGGAACTCCTCGCCGGTCTGCGCGGTGTAGATCTCGCGGAACCTGGCGGTGAGCTCCTTGAGCGCGTCGGCGTCGAGCTCGGTGTCGAGCTTCACGCCGCGCTTGTCCTTCGCCTCCTTGATCGCATCCTCGAACAGCTCGCCGGGAATGCCACGGGCGACGTTGCCGAGCATCTGCACGAACCGCCGGTAGGAGTCCCACGCGAACCGCTCGTTGCCGGTGCTGCGCGCCAGGCCGACGACCGACTGGTCGTTGAGGCCGAGGTTGAGGACCGTGTCCATCATGCCGGGCATCGACTTGCGCGCCCCGGAGCGGACCGAGACGAGCAACGGATAGTCGTGATCGCCGAGCTTGCGGCCGGCGTGCTCCTCCAGGCGGCCGATCGCGGCGGCGACCTGCTCGGCCATGTCGGCGGGCTCTTTGCGACCGGCGCGCATGTATTCCACGCACGCCTCGGTCGTGATCGTGAACCCGGCGGGCACGCGCTCGGCGCCCAGTACCCGTGTCATCTCGGCGACGTTCGCCCCTTTTCCACCGAGCAGCTCCTTCATCTCCTTGGAGCCTTCAGAAAAGTCATATACCCATTTCGACATCAGAACCCACCTCGTGCTCGGTATCAGCAACTCACCCTCAGCGCGATCGTAGCTGGCAACGTCGGCGTCCGGAGCGTGAATTGCCCACGTCACGTAGTCGGCACGGATCGCTGTCCGGGCCGACCGGAAGCCGGCATCGCGCTGGCGACCGATGCGCGCCCCCCGCACGCCCGCGATCAAGCCGGCGCGGCGTGCCAGCCGGCGGTGGCCGCGCCGGCCGCCGCCGCCCGCGGCGTGATGCCCATCGCCTCGGCCAGCAGCTCATAGGAGCGCCGCCGCATCGCGTGGTCATAGGTGATCGTGACCGCGATCACCTCGTCGGCTCCGTACTCGGAGGCCAGCCGCTGCACCCCGGCCCGCACCGTCTCCGGGGAGCCGACGATCCGCCGCCGGCCGGGCGCACGGCCGGCCGGAGATCGCCGCGCCTCCTGCGCGAGGAAGGCCTCGGCCTCCTCGGGCGGCGGCACCGCGACCAGCCGGTTGAGCCGCAGCAGCTTGAACGCCATCAGGCTGGAGGTCGCCAGGTGCTCGGCCTCCTCGTCGGTGGGGGCGCACAGGATCCAGGCGGCGACCGCGACCCGCGGCGCCTGCAGGTCGCGCACCGCTTCGAAGCGCTCGCGGTAGAGCCCGGCGATCGTCGCGCCCTCGGAGTTGATGAAGTCGGCGAACGCGTAGCGCAGCCCCAGCTCGCCGGCCCACACGGCCGACTGCTGCGAGGAGCCCAGCAGCCACGGCACCGGGCGCTCGGGGAGGCCGGGCAGGGTCGCCGCCAGCTGGCGGAAGGGATGGTCGGCGGGCAGCGCGTCCTCGAAGTAGGCCAGCAGCTCGGCCAGCTGCTGGGGGAAGTCATCGGGCGCGGCCTGGCGGCGATCGCGCTGGAGCGCGAACGTCGTCAGCGGATCGGTGCCGGCGGCGCGGCCCAGGCCGAGGTCGATCCGTCCCGGGAACAGCGCCGCCAGGATCGTGAACGACTCGGCGACCTTCAGCGGGCTGTAGTGGGGGAGCATGACGCCGCCGCTGCCCACCCGGATCGCCTCGGTGGTCGACGCGATCGGCCCGATCAGCACCTCCGGGCTCGGTCCGGCCAGCATCGGGCCGCCGTGGTGCTCGGCCACCCAGTAGCGGTGATAGCCGAGCTCGTCGGCGAGTTGCGCGAGGTCCAGCGTGTTGCGCAGGGCATCGGCTCCGGTCGCCCCCTGGGCGATCGGGGATTGGTCGAGCACGGAGATCAGCATCACCTGGATGGTAGAAAGGCCGGGGATGTCGCCCACGCCCCGCTCCCTGCGCGAGGTCCTCGCCACCCGGTACGTGACCGCGCTGCGCGAGGGCGGATCGCTGCCCGGCCTGGTGGAGGCCGACGACGACGGCCTGTACGTGACCAAGTTCCGCGGCGCCGGTCAGGGCCGGCGCGCGCTCGTTGCCGAGGTGATCGTCGGCGAGCTCGCCCGCCTCGCCGGGCTGCTCGTCCCCGAACTGGTGACGGTCGAGATCGACCCGCGCCTCGGCGCCGCCGAGCCCGATCCCGAGATCCAGGAGCTGATCGTGGCCAGCGCCGGGTGCAACCTCGGCGTCGACTTCCTCCCGGGCGCGGCGGCCTACATGCCGGCCGGGGCCTGGCAGCCCGACCCCGGGCTGGCCGCCGAGATCGTCTGGCTCGACGCGCTCACCACCAACGTCGACCGCACGGCGCGCAACCCCAACCTGCTGCTGTGGCACGACCGGCTGTGGCTGATCGATCACGGCGCCGCGCTATACCTGGCGCACGCCGGGCTCGATCCGGTCGCGCACGCCGGGCGCCCGTTCCCATTGATCGCCGATCACGTGCTGCTGTCCCGCGCGGGCTCGATCATCGAGGCCGGCCACCGGCTGCGCGCGCGCCTGTCGCCGGACGCGGTCGCCGCCGTCGTCGGCCTCGTGCCCGGCGAGTGGCTCGCCGGCGGCGACCCGGCCGCGGTCTACGTCGACTACCTGTCGCGGCGGCTGGCCGGCGACGGGTTCGCCCAGGAGGCCGAGCGTGCCCGCCGCGGAGCCTGAGACCTACCCCTTCACCTACCTGATCCTGCGCGCCGTGCCGAGCGTCGAGCGGGGGGAGTGCCTCAACGTCGGCGTCGTCGTGTTCTGCCGCCAGCGCGACTTCCTCGGCCTGCGCGCGGCGGTGGAGCGCGATCGGCTGGCGGCGCTCGCTCCGAGGTCGCCGACCACCTGGCGGCGCTGGCGCTCGTCGCCGACGGCGCGCCCGGGGGAGGGCCGATCGCCGCGCTGCCGCCGTCCGAGCGCTTCGGCTGGCTGGCCGCGCCGTCGAGCACGATCGTCCAGGCCTCCGAGGTCCACACCGGCCTGTGTCGCGACCCCGCCGCGACGCTCGACGCGCTGTTCGCGCGGCTCGTCGCCACGCCCGGGGCGGCGTAGCATCGCCCACGACGGCCGATCATCCAGCGAAAGCGGCGGCTTCAGCCGCTGCGCATCAGCCGGCCGACCGCCTGCATCAGCTCGGCGGTCTTCTCGTCGCGCTCACCTGCGGTGTCGGCGCCCATCACGCAATGGTGGGCGTGGTCGTCGAGCAGGCCGAGCGCCACCTTGTCGAGCGCGGCGCGGGCGGCGGCGATCTGAGTGAGGACGTCGATGCAGTACCGGTCCTCGGTCACCATCCCCTCGATCCCGCGGATCTGACCCTCGATCCGCTTGAGCCGGGCGAGCAGCTGGTCCTTGGTGGCGGTATAGCCGCGGCTGACCGGGGCGGGCATGCCGACCAGCATACCATTACCCCCTAGGGGTATAGTCGAGCGCGATGGTCGCGATCCTCGATGTCGTCTGGCACGGCCTGCGCGACTCCCTGCTGATGGCCTGGGAAGTGTGGTGGGCGCTCGTGCTCGGCTTCGCGATCTCCGCGATCGTGCAGGCCTGGGTCCCGCGCGAGCGCGTCCAGCGGGCGCTCGGCAGCGGCGGGCCCGGGTCGACGGCGCGGGCGACGCTGCTGGGGGCGGCGTCGTCATCGTGCTCGTATGCGGCGGTGGCGATCGGCCGGTCGCTGTTCGTCAAGGGCGCGTCGGCGACGAGCTCGCTCGCCTTCCAGTTCGCCTCCACCAACCTCGTGTGGGAGCTCGGCCTCGTGCTGTGGGTGCTGATCGGCTGGCAGTTCACGGTCGCCGAGTACGTCGGCGGGATCGTGATGATCGTGTTGATGGCGGCCGCCCTGCGGCTGTTCGTCTCCCCCGCCGTCGAGCGCCGCGCCCGCGCGCACGCCCGCGCCGTCGACCCCGGCCATCAGCACCACTCGGCCGGCAGCGAGCTGCCGTGGCGCGAGCGGCTCACCTCGAGCGCGGCATGGTCAGACGTGGCCCACAACTTCCGCGGCGACTGGCAGATGCTGTGGCGCGAGATCGCCACCGGCTTCCTGCTGGCCGGCTTCGTCGCGCAGTTGCCCAACGGGTTCTTCAACGCGCTCTTCCTGCGCTCGGCGCCGCGGCCGCTGCCTGCGCTCGAGAGCGCGCTCGTCGGCCCGGTCGTCGCCGTGCTCAGCTTCGTGTGCTCGCTGGGCAACGTGCCGCTGGCCGCCGTGCTGTGGTCGGGCGGGATCGGCTTCGCGGGGGTGCTGGCGTTCCTGTTCGCCGACCTGATCGTGCTGCCGATCATCGCCATCTACCGCCGGTACTACGGGACCGCGTTCGCGCTGCGGATCACCGCGCTGATGTTCGTCACGATGGTGGCGGCGGCGCTGATCGTCGCCGGCGCCTTCTCGCTGCTGGGACTGGCCCCGTCGGGCCCTCGCCCCGCGCGCTCGGCGGTGTTCGGCTCGCTCGCGCTCAATCACACGCTGGCGCTCAACGTCGTCGCGGCCGGCGTGTTCGCGGCGCTGCTGTGGCTGACGGCGCGCCGCGGCGCGACCGACCCGGTGTGCGGCATGACGGTCGACCGCGCCCGGGCGGTCACCCGGCGCGAGGGCGCCCGCGCGGTGTACTTCTGCTCAGAGCACTGCGCACACCGCTACGACGCCGCGCACGCGGTTCGCTGACGGCCGCCGCTCAGGACGCGGTGCGCGCGGCGGGGACGTCGCCGGTGCCCGCCGGGTCCTCGTCTGGCTCGTCGGCGTGGACGATCAGCACCGGCACCGGGCTGTGGTTGAGCGCGTAGTGGCTGACGCTGCCCAGCAGCGAGGCGCTGAGCGCGCCGCGCCCGCGCGAGCCCAGCACCACGAGATCGTGCCGGCCGCTCTTGAGCTGCTCGGAGAGCGCGTCACGGATCGGGTCCGAGCTGAGGATCTTGGTCAACGGGATCGACGCCGGCACCCGGTCGACGGCCTCGCGCAGCGCGCGCTCGGCCGCGGCCGCGCAGTCGGCGGCCATCGTCTCGACGCCCGCGGCGGTCATCGGCGACGTCGCCCAGTAGGGCGGGGGCGCAACCGACGTGAGGAGCGTCAGGCGGGCCCGTTGGGTGTCGGCGAGGTCGATCGCCTCGGTGAGCGCGCGCTCGGCGTGGCGCGAGCCGTCGACGCAGACGAGGATGTGATGGAACACGGCAATCTCCCGGCACCGGTTGGCATGCCAAATGATAGGTGCGGCGCGGGATCGTCCTGCGCTCGCCCTCGCCCTCGCCCGATGACCGACGCGGCGTGACGGTGACGCTGACCGCCGAGGGCCGCGACGTGCTCGGCCGCCAGCATGCATGGGTGCGCGCGCGCCAGCTGACCTTCCACGACGGCCTCTCACCGGGCGAGCGCGACGTCGTCGCCGGCCTGCTCGTGCGGCTGGCCGGCCTCGTCGACGAGCTCTCCGCCGGCCCCGCCGACTGACTCGGCTCGCGGCGACGGAGGCTCACCCGGCGCCGGCCGCCGCGCGTTCACAGTCGCTCAACACCGCGGCCACGAGCCCGCCACACCGGGCCGCCGCACGCGCCGTATAAACGCAGATGCCGCGCGCCGGGCGCCTCCCCACTCCTCCTCGGGGCGCCCGGCGCGCGGGGGGCCCAACCGCGCGTCGGACGGCTGCCGGCGCGCCCACGGGCCCGCCGGCGCTCGCGACCGGCGCCGGTCCGTAGGCCACCCCCCCGGCTGTCGGGTCTTTGCCCTGACCCGCTCGCATCCGCCGCGACCGTGCCCGACGGTGTCCGGCATGAGCTCGATCCTCGAACCGTTCGTCGCTCCGGCGCCCTCGCCCTCACGTCGCTATGGCACGGTGGCGGCATCGGTCGCCGTCAGCCTGCCGGAGACCGTCGTCTCCAATGCCGAGATCGGCGCCCGGCTGGGCGTCGAGGACGACTGGATCGTCCGCCGGACCGGCATCCGGTCACGGCGCGTGGCCGGATCGCACGAGCGCCTGGACGCCCACGCCGCCGCCTGCGCGCGGGTCGCGCTGGAGCGCGCCGGCGTCGATCCGATCGCGGTCGACCTCGTGATCGTCGCCACGACGACGTCCGACGAGCTGATGCCGGGCACCGCGCCGCTCGTTGCTCACGCGATCGGCGCCACCCGCGCCGGGGCGTTCGACGTCGGCTCGGCGTGCACCGGCTTCCTGTCGGCGCTGGCGATCGCCGCCGGTCAGATCGAGGCCGGGCGCGCGACGTGCGCGGTCGTCATCGGCGCCGACCTGATGTCACGGATCACCGATCCCCACGATCGCTCGACGGCCGCGGTGTTCGCCGACGGCGCCGGCGCGGTCGTCCTGCTGGCGACCGCCGACGAGGGCCGGATCGGCCCGGTCGTGCTCGGCGCCGACGGCGCCGGCGCGGACCACATCTACGTCCCGCGCTCGGACGCCAAGATCCGGATGCGCGGCCACGAGACGTTTCGCGAGGCGGTGTCGCGCCTCAGCCTCGCCACCCGCCAGGCGACGCGGGCGGCGGGCCTCGGCCTCGACGACATCGACCTGTTCGTCTACCACCAGGCCAACGGCCGCATTCTGGCCGCGGTCGGCGAGCGCCTCGGACTCGACCCCGGGCGGGTCGTCGACTGCATCGCGCAGTACGGCAACACGTGCGCCGCGACGCTGCCGCTGGCGCTCGCCTTCAGCGAGCGCGAGGGCCTGCTGGCCACCGGCGACCGGGTGCTGCTCGCCGCGTTCGGCGCCGGGTTCACCTGGGGCGCGACCGTGGTCGAATGGGGACGCCCATGAGCCTGGCTCTCGCCCGGCAGCGCCGCGAGGAGCCGCTCAGCCCGCTCCAGCGCCTGGAGACCCTGTGCGACCGCGACTCGCTGTCGCTGATCCGCTCCGAGGTCATCTCCGCGACGATGGGGGCCAAGGCCCGCCGCGGCGACGGCGTGATCGGCGGCTCGGGCACCGTCGCCGGCCGGCCGGTGTTCTGCTACGCCCAGGATCCGAGTTACGCCGGCGGCTCGCTCGGCGAGGCCCACGCCAACACGATCGCCCGCGTGCTCGAGCTCGCCGATCGTGGACGGGCGCCGGTCGTCGGCTTCGTGTCCTCCGGCGGGGCCCGGATGCAGGAGGGCATCGCGGCGCTCGGCGGCTACGGCCGGATCTTCAAGCGCACCGTCGACCTGTCGGGCCGCGTGCCCCAGATCTCGATCGTCACCGGGCTGTCGGCCGGCGGCGGGGCGTACTCGCCGGCGCTCACCGACTGGGTCGTGATGACCGCCGAGTCGAGCATGTTCCTCACCGGCCCCGGTGTGGTGCGCGACGCGCTCGGCGAGGACGTCGACGCGGCCGGCCTCGGTGGCACGCGGGTGCACGACCGCAACGGGGTGTGTCATTTCGTCGCCGGCGACGATGCCGACGCCGCGCGTCTGGTGCGCGACCTGCTCGGCTACCTCCCCAGCCACAGCGGCACCGCCGCTCCGCGCTCGCCCCGGCGCGCGGCCGGCGGTCGCGATCCGGGAGCGTTCGTGCCGAGCGAGCCCCGCCGCGTGTACGACGTCCGCGATGTGATCGGCGCGCTCGTCGACGGCGGCGAGCTGCTCGAGATCGCCTCGAGCTGGGCGCGCAACCTCGTCACCGGATTCGCCCGGCTCGACGGGCGCCCGGTCGGCGTGATCGCCAACCAGCCGCGCTACCTCGGCGGCGTGCTCGACGCCACCAGCTCGGAGAAGGGCGCGCGCTTCGTGACCAAGTGCGACCAGTTCGGGATCCCGCTGCTGGTGCTGGTCGACACCCCCGGCTACATGCCCGGCACGCGCCAGGAGGCCGCCGGGGTGATCCGCCACGGCGCGACCCTCGTGCACGCCTTCGCGCGCGCCACCGTCCCGCGGATCACGCTGATCCTGCGCAAGGCGTTCGGCGGCGCGTTCATCACGATGAACTCGCGTGACCTCGGCGCCGACTACGTGTTCGCCTGGCCGCAGGCGGAGATCGGGGTGATGGGCGCCCGCCCGGCGGTCGGCGTCATTCACCGCCGCGAGCTCGCGGTCGCCGAGGATCCGGAGGCCGAGCGCGAGCGCCTCGCCGGCCTGTACGCCGAGGCGCAGCTGCGCTCGCACGTCGCGGCGGCCGGCGGCCACGTCGACGAGCTGATCGCGCCCGGGCAATCGCGCGCTCGCCTCATCCGGGCCTTCGATTCGCTGGGGGAGCGGCGATGACCCCCGGCGGCGAGGTTCTGCTCACCGGCACGACCGGCTTCCTCGGGATGGAGCTGCTGGCGCGCTACCTCGAGCGCAGCGACCGGCGCGTGATCGCGCTCATCCGGGCGAGCACCACCGAGGGCGCGCGCGCCCGCCTCGACGGGGTCCTCGACAACCTGTTCGGCGGCCGCGCCGGCGAGCACCGCGGCCGCGTCGAGGCCGTCGCCGCCGACATGACCGCCCCGGGCATGGGGCTCCTGCGCCACACGCGCGACCAGCTGGCCGAGCGCGTCACGACGATCGTGCACAGTGCCGCCTCGGTATCGTTCGCGCTTCCGATCCAGGAGGCCAGGGAGATCAATGTCGCGGGCACCCGGCGCATGCTCGAGCTCGCCGAGCTCGCGCACGCCCGCGGCGGGCTGCAGTGCTACGGACACGTTTCGACGGCGTATGTCGCCGGAACCCATGCCGGCGACTTCGCCGAGTGCGATCTCGACGTCGGCCAGACGTTTCACAACTCATACGAGCGGTCGAAGTTCGAGGCCGAGGAGATGGTTCGCCGTCACGCCGGCCTGCCGACGACGATCCTGCGCCCCAGCATCGTCGTCGGCGATCGCAACAACGGCTGGACGGCGGCGTTCAACGTCCTCTACTGGCCGCTGCGCGCGTTCGCCCGCGGCCTGTTCACGGCGGTGCCGGCGATCCCGTCGGCGCCGGTCGACGTCGTCTCGATCGACTACGTCGCCGACGCCACCTACGCGCTGACGGAGTCCGGACGCGGGGTCGGCAGCACGCACCATCTCACCGCCGGGCCGCACGCCAGCACGATGGGCGAGATCGCCGGGCTGGCCAGCCGGTACTTCCGGCGCCCGCTGCCGAGGGTGCTGTCACCCGACGAGTTCGCGGCGCTGCCCCGTGGCGGGGCCGAGAGCACGGCGCTCGACGCCGGCAGCATCTACTTCCCGTACTTCTCGATCGGGGCGGTGTTCGACGACTCCCTCACCCGGGCTCGGCTCGAGCCCGACGGGATCCGTGCCTCGCCGCTGGGCGACTATCTCGAGCGACTGCTGGACTTCGCGACGCGCAGTCGCTGGGGCAAGCGGCCGATCGCCCGCGTCGACGCGTTCGCGCCGACCTCGGCCTGACCTGACAGCGCCGCCTCGCGGTGGCGGGTGCTACGGTCGCGCGGTTGACACGGCGACTGGGGAACGCATGAGGCGGATCTGGCTCATGGCGGTGGTGACCGTGGCGATGGCGTCCATCGCTCCGGCGGCGTCGGCCGCCGGCTGGACGATCGTCACGGCGCCGGCGCCGGCCACCTCCGACGGGAACCTGACGGCGATCTCGTGCGTGTCGGCGACCGACTGCATGGCGGTCGGCCAGGGCGCCGGCCAGAGCCCGCTCGCCGAGCGCTGGAACGGCACGTCATGGACGGTCCAGGCGCTTCCCGGCGTCACCGGCGGCGACCTCCTCAACGCCGTGTCGTGCTCGTCGGACTCGTCGTGCATGGCGGTCGGCGACCTGATCGGCGTCACCGGACCGTTCGCCGAGCAGTGGAACGGATCGACGTGGTCCTACATCCCGGCGCCGAGCGCCGGCAACGACGCAGCGAAGCTGATGGGCGTGTCGTGCGTCTCATCGTCGGCGTGCATCGCCGTCGGCAACGACGGCGTCATCGACAACGGCGACGGTCAGCCGGTCGACCAGCACGCCCTCGCCGAGACGTGGAACGGCACCGCGTGGTCGATCGCCACCGCGGCGGCGCCGGCCGGCGCGCTCGACACGTCGTTCGCCGCCGTGTCGTGCGCCGCGGCCAACGCCTGCACCGCGGTCGGCAGCGAGCAGACGGCAACCGCGACCACCGCGCTCGCGCAACGCTGGAACGGCACTGCGTGGTCGGTCCAGACGACGGCCGGCGGCGCCGGCGGCACTGGCCTGACCGGCGTCTCGTGCGCATCGCCGACAGCGTGCGCGGCGGTCGGCGCCGACGCCGGCGGAGCGCTGACCGAGGGCTGGGACGGCCAGGAGTGGTCGCTGCAGGACACCCCGCGCGAAGCGGGAACGCTGTACGCGGTCGCCTGCTCGTCCGCGACCGCCTGCACGGCGGTCGGCGCCGACGGGGGCAGCTCGCTGGCCGAGGTGTTCAACGGCACGTCCTGGTCGATGCAGACCGCGCCCGGGGGCAGCGACCTCGCCGGCGTCAGCTGCGGCGCTGGGCAGGCCTCGTGCATCGCCGTCGGGGCCACGAGGGTGCCCGGCATCGCCAACGGCGCGGCGTTCGCCGCTCGGGAGGGCCCGGCGAGGTGGGCGAGCCTGACGATCCCGAACGCCAGCGTCCCGGCCGACGGGACCCTGCAGAGCGTCTCGTGCCCGTCGCCGGCGTTCTGCGCCGCAGTGGGCGGCGGCGGCTCGGAGATCTTCAGCGGCGGCCGGTGGTCGCCGGTCCCGGTCGCGCTCGACCCCGGCGCGCTGGAAGTCGGGCTCGCCGGCGTGTCATGCACGTCGAGCACGTCGTGCATGGCGGTCGGCGAGCAGTGCATCTTTCCGTGCCTCGTCGACGTCGCCGTCGCCGAGCGCTTCAACGGCTCCTCCTGGACGATCGAGCCGACCCCCGGCGGCGAGGGCACCAGCGCGCTCACCGGCGTGTCGTGCACGGCCGACGGGGCGTGCACGGCGGTCGGCGGCTACGCGTACCAGGTGGGCGTGATGCCACCGGTGAGAGGACCGATCACCGCCACCTGGAACGGCAGCGCATGGTCGGCGCTCCCGGCGCCCGCCTCGGGCCCGCTGGCGGCGGTGTCGTGCATCTCGGCGGTCGACTGCACCGCGGTCGGCGGGTCGGGGTCCGTGCGCTGGAACGGAGCCATGTGGGCCGCGCACACCGGCTCGGATCCGACCGGCGCGCTGCATGGCGTGTCGTGCGCCATCCCGACGATCTGCGCTGCCGTCGGCGCCGACACCGCCGCCGGGAGCACGCTGGCCGAGGGTTGGGACGGCGTCGGCTGGACGACTCAGCCGACCCCGAACCGGGTCGGCGCCGACACCCTCAACGGCGTCTCGTGCGCATCGGCGACGCGCTGCACGGCGGTCGGCGCCGGCGACGGCACGCTCGTGCAGGTGTGGGACGGGACGAGCTGGACGACCCAGCTCTCGCCCAATCCCGGCGACGCGACCGCCGGGTCCGCGGAGCTCAACGGCGCGTCGTGCACCGCGGGCACGGCGTGCGTCGCGGTCGGCGGTTACATCGACGCCGCGGGCGCCGCGCTGCCGCTGATCGAGACCTTCCTCGGGCCGGCGGCGAACGTCACGGTGTCGTTGTCGCCGGCGTCGATCACCGCCGACGGCGCGTCGCACACGACCGCCGTCGCGACCGTCACCGACGCCGACCTCGACGCCGTCGCCGGCGATCACGTCAGCTTCAGCTCCAGCGATCCGGGCGACACGATCGGGCCGGTCACCGACGACGGCAACGGCACCTATACGACGACGATCACGAGCTCGACGGCCGCCGGCGAGGCGACGATCACCGCCACCGACAGCTCGGTGGCGCCGAGCGTGTCGGGCCGGGCGACGCTCACCCAGACCGCGCCGCCCGCGGCGCCGGTGATCACGACGACCGGCACGGGCTCGGGCGCGTCGGGCTCCGGCGCGGGCGGCGCGGGCGGCGCGAGCGGCGCGGGCGCGTCGGGAGGCTCGGGAACCACGAGCAAACCTCCGGCGACCAAGCAGAAGGCGAAGAAGAAGGTCGTCCGCGCCCACGCGTCGATCGGCAAGGCGTACGTCCGGGGCACGACCACGATCGTCCCGATCCGCTGCCTCGGCGACGTCGGCCGATGCTGGGTGCGCGTCACGGTGTTGGTCCGCGAGACGCTCGTCGGCGGCACCCTCGTCGCCGTCGCGGCGTCCGGTCAGCAGATCACGCACCGGCTCACGGTCGTCGGCTCGGCGGTCGTCGAGCTGGCGGTGGGCGGCCACCGGGTGGTGAGCGTCCCGCTCAACGCGGTCGGCCGGCACCTGCTCGTCGTCTACCGCCATCTCAAGCTGTTCCTGCACTTCGCGACCTCGACACCGACATCGACGTCGCGCGCGACGCGGCAACCCCCCAGCCGGGGGGTTCTGGCCGGCCTGCGGTTGTGAGCCGCCCCGGCGCGGGGCCATAGTCCCCCGCATCGTCTCCCTCGCCGACACCGCACGCTTTCGCCCCGATGACCCCGACGCGCTGGTCGTCGCCGCACTCGCGTGTCCGCTCTGCCTGCGCTCCGATGAGATCGAATGGGACGCCGCGCTCGAGGGCTACGATCCATCCGTCCTATGCCGGTGTCCGTCGTGTCAGGAGTGGTGGAGCGTGTATCTGACGCCCGAACAGGCTCTGCGCCTCGGGCTCATGCACGCGCACGTGCGATAGCCCCGCCGGATCGTCGTTGAGCTCCGGGGCGTTCACCGAAGGCCGCGCCGGCCCCGGAATCGAGGCGCTCGAGCTGTTCGTCGAGGTCCTCTCGCAGTCCGATCCGGCGTCGACCGCCGACGGCTTCTATGACCGGCTGTGCGAGGCGGTGTGCCGCCTGGCGCGGATGCGCCGCGCGCTCATCTTCCGCTACGACGGCGCCGACCGGCGCGTGCGGGCGGTGGGCGCGCACGGGATGGAGGTCGATCAGTTCGCCGGCGCCTATGTCACGGTGGAGTCGGCCCCGATCGCCGCGCAGGCGCTGCGCCAGGATCGCGTCGTCGAGGTCGTCGGCGAGCTCGGTGGCCAGGTGCCCGACGAGTACGCCGCGCTCGTGTCCGAGCCGGCCCGCCTGGTGTGCGCCCCGATGATCGCCGCCAACCGCGCGATCGGCGTGATCCTCGCCGACCGGCTGATGACGGCGCCGCCGCTCGACGAGGCCGACCGCAACCTCCTGTGGACGCTCGGCAAGGCGGCGGCGCTCGCCTCGGTGGCGCGGATCGTCTCGACCCAGTTCGAGCGCGCCAGCCAGCTCGAGCAGCGCATCGACCTCGCCCGCGAGATCCACGAGGGCGTCATCCAGCGGTTGTTCGGGGTCTCGATGGCGCTCGACGGCGACGGCGACCTGCCCGCCGACGCCCGCCGGCGCTGCGCGAGCGAGACCCAGGCCGCGCTCAGCGATCTGCGCGCCGCCGTCCAGCGCCCGCTCGCCCGCGTGCCGCGCGCCACCCGCACGACGCTCGCCGCCGAGGTGCAGCGCCTCTCGCTCGCCCACCCCGGACTCGGTCTCGCGCTGCAGGAGGGCTGCGCGGCCGACGTCCCGGCGAGCCTGGAGCCGCTCGCCCAGTCGGTTCTGCTGGAGGCGGTGCGCAACGCGGGCAAGCACGCCACGCCGAGCCGCGTCGGCGTGCGCGTCGGCCGCGCCAACGGCGCGTTCTGGATGGAGGTGGTCAACGACGGGGTCGCGGCCGCCGGCCGTCACGCCGGGATGGGGCTGCATCTGGCCGCGCTCGAGGCGCTGCAGTCCAACGGCGTCGTGGAGTTCGGCGAGCGCGAGCCCGGCATCTGGCAGGTGCGCCTCGTCGTCCCCTACGACGGCGACGGGAGCCCCGGTGACCGATGACCAGCGCAGCCCCGAGCGGCTGCGCGTGCTCGTCGTCGACGATCACGACGTCGTGCACTGGGGCTTTCGGCTGATGCTCACCCAGCAGCCGTGGGTGGAGCGCTGCGTGAGCGCCCACTCCGGCCCGGAGGCGATGACGATGGCCGCCCGCTACCGGCCGCACGTCGCGCTCGTCGACCTGTTCATCGGCGAGGAGTCCGGCGCGGAGGTGTGCGAGCGGCTGCGCGCCGCGGACCCCGGCACGCGCGTGCTGCTGTTCTCCGGCGCGGGCGAGATCAGTCCTCAGGCGGCGCGCGCGGCGGGCGCCTCGGGCTTCGCCTACAAGGACTGGCCGGCGCGGCGGATCGCCGGCGCGGTGCGGATGGTCGGCCTCGGCAAGACCGTGTTCGAGCCCCACGACCGCCAGGGCGCGATGGGGTTGTCCGACCGCGAGCGCGCCGTCCTGGAGCTGATGGCGTCGGGCGCCACCAACCCCGAGATCGGCGAGGCGCTGCACCTCTCCCGCCACACCGTCAAGGAGCACTCCAGCGCCGTGTACCGCAAGCTCGGGGTGCGCAACCGCACCGAGGCGGTGCAGCGCGCGCAGCGGCTTGGCCTGTTGCGCTGACTTCAGACAGCCGTCGCGCGCGCCCGGCGGCTACGGTTTGGGGATGGAGATCGTCCGCGGCGGGAGGCCGAACTGGACGCCGGGCTGAGCGAGATCGCTCGCTTCCTGGCGCAGCGCCCGCCGTTCGATGCGCTCGCGCCCGAGGAGCTGGCGGAGGTCGCGGCGCAGGCGGCGATCGAGTTCCACCTGCGCGGCGAGGTGATCCTGTCCGAGGACGGCGGCCCGGTGACCTTCCTGCGGGTGATCCACAGCGGCGGCGTCGACGTCGCCCACGACGGCCGGCTGCTCGACCTGCTCGGCCCCGGCGACACGTTCGGCGATGCGGCGATGCTGTCGGGCCTGCCACCCGGCTTCGAGGCGCGCGCCTCCGAGGACACGCTGTGCTACCGGATCCCGGTCGCGGTCGCGCGCCCGCTGCTGGACCGCGCCCGGCGCCGCGAGCTGCAGGTCGGGGCGACCGAGGCCCATCAGCCGGTGGCGCGGCTGATCCGCACGCCGACGGTGACCTGCAAGCCGTCGGAGAGCATCGGGATCGTCGCCGAGCGGATGACGGCGGTCGGCGCCAGCGCGGCGGTCGTCGAGCTCGACGGCGGCGGGCTCGGGATCATCACCGACCGCGACCTGCGCACCCGGGTGCTGGCCGCCGGGCGCTCCGGCGGCGCGCGGATCGACTCGGCGATGACCGCGCCGGCGTTCGTCGTCGCGCCCGACCGGCTCGGCGGCGAAGTGCTCTACGAGATGCTCGAGCGCGGCATCCGCCACGCGCCGGTCGTCTCCGAGCGCGGGCAGCTGATCGGCGTGCTCGAGGACGCCGACCTGTTCGCCGCCCAGCCGCGGTCCTGGTTCGGGGCGCGGCGGACGATCGGCCGGGCGCGCACGCTCGAGGCGCTGGGCGAGACCGCCGCGCGCCTGCCCGCGCTGATGCTCGACCTGCACAACTCCAGCGTGCCGGCGATCGAGCTGGCGCGGGTGCTGTCGGCGCTCGTCGACGCGCTCACCTCACGCGCGCTCGACCTCGTCTCGGTCCCGGCGAGACCGGCGCTCGAGGGGGTCGTGTGGGTCTCGGTCGGCAGCCAGGCCCGCCGGGAGCTGACCCCCGCGTCGACGCCGCGCGGCGCGCTGGTGTGCGCGGCGGGCGCGCCGCCGACCCCCGCCTGGCTGGCCGCGGCCGGCCCGGCGCTGGCGCTGT
>JBELAG010000168.1:0-12712 GCA_049509055.1 Solirubrobacteraceae bacterium | reverse complement strand
CCCATCGATTCGGTGTTCCACGGCGCGTTGAAGTACGTCAGGCGCTGGGCGTCGCTGCCGTCGGGGTGCATGATCCAGTAGTCCATCCCACCGCTCAGCGTGTCGTGCGTGCTGCCGTACACGATCCAGTTGCCGTCCGGCGTGTAGAACGCGAACTCGTCGTAGTCGCCCAGGATCTGGCCCGGGGCGTTGGGCGGGCTCAGCTGGGTCAGCCCCGTGCCGTTGATGTTGATCGTGTCGATCTCGTTGTCGGTCCAGCTCGGCATGTTGACGCTGGAGGCGAAGATGATGTGCGAGTCATCGGGCGAGAAGCCGTACGGCTCGTAGAACTGCCCGGGGGAGGGCTCGATCGTCCGGATGTCGGCCAGGCTGGGGACGCCGTTGGTCCAGACGATGTCGGCGACCTTCAGCTGCCAGAAGCCGAGGTTGAACACTGCCGGGGCGTACATCGAGGCCCACACGATCTCGTTGCCGGTGCGGTCGAACCGGGCCCACATCGTGCCGTAGGCCTGCTGGCTGGGTGCGTCGATGTTGGTCAGCGGCCAGGCCTGCGTGCCGTCGGTGGTCGCCAGCCAGACGTCGTCATCGGCGCCCTTGCCCGGCTGGGTCCACGCCGCGCCGATCTGGCCGGGATGGGGCCGCTCGACCGACAGCAGCATGTAGCGACCGTCGGGCGAGACGTCGGTTGCGCCGCGGTTGGTGGCCGCGCCGAGCCCGGGGAAGCTCGGGACCGTGCAGGTGAGGCACGTCGGATTGCCGCCGTCGGGGTTGGCGCTGTAGGCGTTGAACATCCCGTTGGCGCCGACGGAGTTGTAGATCACGCGGTTCAGGCTCGCGCTCCATCCCATCGGCGCGGCGTTCTGCATCCACGGTGTGGCGCTCTGGACCTGCAGGCCGTCGGCGAGCGCGCCCGGGGTCAGTGCCGTGGCGCAGGCGGCCGCTGCCAGGCACGCCGCCGCCAGGATGCGCAGGAGGGAAAACCGGTGGCTCACGACAGGTCCTTTGCTCTCGTCCTTGAGTGCCGAGGGCGACTGCCCGAGCGGCGTTCTGCCCCTGGGTATCGGCGTGTCGACGGCCGGCCTGGCGATTGGCGCGGGTCGGTGGACGTCTGTTGGGACGGTCGATGGGCACCCCAGCCGGGTGGGCGGGTGTGTCGGTTGCGGCGGCTATGGCCGCGAGAGCGTCTGCGGGATCAGCGTGACGTCGGGATGCTTGACGACGAACCGCCGCTGGTCGGCTTCGATCTGCGCGCGCACCCATGCGCTCAGCCGCGGGTCGGGCGTCGAGAGGGTCTGGGAGAGGCCGTGACGGATCTTCGACTCGCGCACGAGCACCGGCGGGCGCCCCGCGCGCTGCAGCGTCTGCAGCAGATCGGTGTCCTGGAACCAGATGACCATCGAGGGATCGAAGAACTCGTCCGGCGCATGCGCGAACTCGCGCAGCGCGTCGCGGCCGATGGCAAAGCACCAGGCGGCGAAGTCGGTGCGCATCGCCCCGTCGATCGTGAGCGGAAAAGCGACGGCGGCGCCCGCATCGAGCCTGGCGCGCAGCGGCTCCCACCAGCCGGGCAGCGGCTCGACGTCGTCGTTCATGACGACGGCGTACGGCGTCCGCACGGCGCGCAGGCCGGCGTTGACCGGCGCCGAGAAGCCCTGCGGCGGAGCGCCGTTGTCGACGATCACGATCTCGTGAGCCGCCTCGGTGGCCGTCGCGATCGCCGCCAGGCAGCCGCGGATCCGCTCCGAGCACGCATCGAGCGTCGGGATCACGATCGTCAGCTCCACGTCCTCGCCCGGCGCCCGCCGTGCCGCGCCCGTCCGCGTCTCCGGCGCCGAGACCGTGCTGGCCGGCACGTCGTGCACGCTCAGACCGCGCTGCGACGCCGACAGGGCGAGCGCGCCGATCACCAGGCGGTCGTCGAGTCCCTCGCATCCGGCGTCGCGCAGGTCGGCGGTCCGGACCGCGGCCGACCAGGCTCCGAGCACCGCTCCGGGTCCGCGGCGCGCCGCGTTGCGCCGGTCCTCGGCGCCCGTCACGCTCGCGCTGGCCGCCAGCCCGAGGGACGGCTCCTGCAGCGCGGCGACCAGCGGCGCCAGCCAGCCGGGCGCGGGCGCGGCCCCGCCACGGATCAGGACCACCGTGTCGGCGCGGGCGCTCTGTGCGCCGAGCACGGCGGCGGCACCGAAACCGATGCGGCGGTCGCTGCGGAGCACCGTCACGTCTCCGTCCAGTCGCGCCAGCAGCGCCTCCAGGTCGGCCGAGGCATCGTCGACGACGATCACCTCGAAGCTGGGGTCGGACGGCTGGAGCGCGATTCCCTCCAGGCAGCGCAGCGCCTGCGTGGGGTCACCGCTGAGCGGGACCACGATCGACGCGCGGGGTGCAACCGGGTCAAGGGTCATTGCCGTGATGATCGGCATCCGCCCGCCGAGGATTGAGGCCCGGCGCTCAAGTTCTGCGCAGACCGGTCGTTAAAGTGAGGAAGACGGGATGCCTGAGCATCCCGTCTCCCTCGAACCGTTCCCTCGATGGATCGGATCTGATGTAGCCCCGCGGGGATTGCGACCTGGGTGAACGCGGGGTGGTTGTTCTCGTGTTCGACAGCCGAGCTGCCGCGGACGAGCTTGGGTCGCCGGGCGCAGGCGGCGCCTCCTCAGGCGCCGCCTGGCCGGACGAAACTTGGATCAGCCGCCGAGCAGCTTCAGGATGAGCTGAGGCTGCGACTGGGCTTGGGCGAGCATCGCCGTGCCGGCCTGCTCCAGGATCTGCTCCTGGGTGAGGTTCGTCATCTCCTGAGCCATGTTGACGTCCTTGATCTGGCTGTTGGTCGATGACAGGTTGGACTCGGTCGACGCGATCGAGTCGGAGGTGTACTGGAGACGGTTCTGCACCGCACCCAGCGTCGCCGCCTGGCTCGAGATGGCATTGATGGCCGTCGTGATCGCGCTCAGCACGTTGGCGCTGCCGAGGTTGACCACGGTGCCGCCGGAGGCGGCGTTGGACCAGCTGAAGCCGGTGATGTCCAGCGTGCCGCTGCTGCCGTTCTCGACCGCCGAGAACGTTGCGGTGAGGCTGTCCCCGTTGTTGGCGCCGACCTGGAACGTCACGGTGCCGGAGGCACCGGCGCTGCCGTCCAGCAGGTTGGTCCCGTTGAAGTTCGACGAGCTCGTCTGGCGAGCGATTTCGCTGGTGAGCTGGTTGACTTCTGACTGGATGTCCGCTTGGTCGGTGCTCGAGTTCGAGCCGTTGGCGTACTGGACGCCGAGCTCGTACACCCGCTGCAGCATGTCCTGCACGTTGCTGAGCGAGCTGGATGCGGTCTGCACCATCGAGATGGCGTCATTCGTGTTGCTGCTGGCCTGGTTGAGTCCGTTGACCTGAGAGGTCAGGCCCTCGGAGATCGCATAGCCGGCGGCGTCGTCGGCGGCGCTGTTGATCTGCAGGCCCGAGGACAGGCGCTGCATCGACGTCGCGACGGCGTTGCTCGACGCCAGCAGGTTCTGCTGGGTATTCATCGCCGAGATGTTGGTCAGAATCGAAAGGGACATGAAAGACACCTCCATGGTGTGATTGTTTTGTTTGTCCCCCGGCTGCTCCATGCGGCCGGTCACACGGAGTTATCGACGGGGTCCCCGGTCACTTGAAAAGCGTCCAGAACGGGGTGGACGCCGGCCGGCGCCCGAGGGCCGGAACCAGCGCTCAGACGATGACGTCGACGTGCGGGTGACCGTCGTCGCCGTCGTGCATGTCGCCGCGGTCGGGATCGTCGTGGCCGTCTGACCGGCGACGATCGGGCGGGCTGTCCTTACCGCCGGGCCTGCCGTCGCGCCGGAGCGCGGCCGTCCGCGGCGTGGGCATGACCGGTGGCAGCGTGGAGACCTGCGCAGCGATGGGCTCGATCGGGTCCATGCTCGATCAGCGATCAGTCGCCGGGCGTTGCCTTCTGACCCGGCTCGGACAGCGGGCTCGAGGCCGCATTCGGGTCGGGCCCGACGACCATGCGGCCGCTCTCGACGAGGGCACGCATCTCGGCCAACACCAGGTGACGCCAGACCGTGACCGCGCACGCCCAGGCCACCAGGTAACCGGCGACGCCGAACGCGAGCGCGCGGAGGCCGACCTGGTCGGCGGGCACGTGCGCCTTGTGGCCGAGGTAGGCCGCGATCACGAACCCGCCGATCCCGCCCCAGCCCTTGGCGCGACGGACCTGCGCCGCGGCGCGGGGGTGGCTGGCGACGCTCGTCCGCTCGCCGGCTCCGGACGCGCCCCTCTTGCCCTTCTTGGCGCCCTCTCCCTTGCCCTTGCCCTTGCCCTTGCCCTTGTCCTTGCTCTTGGCGCTCTTGGCGTCCTTGGGCTTGTCCTCCTTGCTCACCGTGACCACCCACTCGCAGGCATCAGAACCAGTCCCCGCGCGTCTTGGCCCGGGCCGTGCGCATGCATTCGAACACGTAGCGGATCAGGCGCTCGCGGTCGCCCTCATCGATCTCGATGAACGACAGCGCCCGCTGACCGTCGTCGTGGACGCGCACCACTCGCGCTACCCCCGCGACCGGGAGCCCTCGCGGACCGAGCTGCATCGAGAAGCGCACCTCGTCGTCGACGGCCAGCGTGTCGGCGCCGGAGACGAGCATCCCGCCGCCGCTGAGATCGATGGTGTGGGCGTGGTCGTCGATCACTTCCTGTTCGGCCTTGAGAACGACCGGCCGCGGGCTGTGGATGCGGACGAACTCTCGCCGCTGGGTGACCTCGGGCTCGGTCGCCGCCTCAAAGCGAATCAGCGACCGATCCTCGAACACCGCCTCGCCGCGCAGCCGTACCACGCCCCGGGCCGAGTTGTACTCCAGCAGCGCCGGCTCCAACCGGTCGGTGGCGGTCTGCTCGGGGAGGTCGACGAGCACCACGAGCGCGACGTTGGGCCCGCGCTCGAACGTGCGCACGGGCAGCTGCTCCCCATCCGGGGTGGTCAGTCTGCCCTCACGTCCCGCGGGATGGGGCGTGACGCCGCCCGGAATGTGCTCGCCGCGACGGGTCATGTCAGCAGCCGCGCGGCCAGCTGTTCGCGGTCGATCGAGGTGATCGCCGTCTGGAGGTTGGTCCCGGAATGGAGGTAGGCGACCGGAACCCCGGTCTGCATCGCCAGCTGGGCGATCATGCCGAGCTGGTCGGACTCGTCGACGTGAGTGGCGATGACGCCGACCGGGCGCAGCGCCGCGAACCCCTCGACGACCCGTGCCCCCGCGCGAGCGGTCAGCGTCGCCGGGACGGTGACGTACACCCCGTCGAGCTCGAACGGCTTGAGCGCCGCGCACAGCACGTCCAGCGCCGACGAGTCACCCGGCGAGGCGGTGGCGGTGTCGATCAGCACGAGCCCGTGCTCGCGGGCCGCACTGGTCGCCTCGGCCATGAGAGCCGACCTCATGCCGGGGATGACTTCGACGTCCTCGCCCCGCAACAGGCCGGCGAGCTCGTGCTCGCGTCCGGCGGGTCCGAGCCGGGCGACGCTGACCGCGGCCACCCCGGCGCGGGCATGGGCGGCGGCCAGGGCTGCGACGCAGCGCGTCTTGCCCGCGCCACCGGCGCCGACGATCGCAAACGCGCCTCCATCCACCGGCAGCGTGCGCGGGAGCGGAAGGGTCGAGGCGATCGTCGCCAGCATGTCATCCTGCGGTGCGGCGCCGTCGGACGAGCCTCGCGCGGCGATCGTCGCGGCGGCGAGAGTGGTCGCCGCCGCCGCGGTGAAGCCGCTGTCGACGAGCAGCCGCTCGAGCTCGGTGACGTGATCGTGATCGCGTGCCTCCGGGAACCGGACGGGGGGGTCGGACGGCGGCGCCGATCCGGCGCCGGCGCTCGTTCCAGGCCCGTCGCCGGTGGTCTCGCGGGCCGCGAGCGCCGCGCGCGATATCCGCTCGGCCACCGGGGCGAAACCCACCCGGCGGCGCGGTGCGCGGACCGGGCGTCGGGTGGCCGCCGCCGGGAGGGACGCGGGGAGGCACGCCGGTCCCGGTTCGGTCCGGGGGATGGCGATCATCGCAGGCGTGGCCGACGCGTGCTCGTCATCGAGCCCTCCGGTGGGCTCGGGCTCGACGGCGGTCGGCTCGGCCTCGGGCTCTCCGGTGGGCTCGGGCTCGACGGCGGCGGGCTCGGCCTCGGTGACGGCCTCGGCCTCGGGCGCGGGCTCGGGCTCGGGCTCGGGCTCGGCGGGGAGGGTTTCGGGCTCGCTGAGCGCCTCGGCTTCCGACTCGGGCTCAGGCTCGGACAGCGCAAGCGGCTCCGGGAGCGCACCCGGCTCGGCGAGCGCAATCGGCTCGGGGAGCGGCTCGGGCGGCTCGGCATCGGGGACGATCTCGCCGATCTCGTCGAATGCGATGAACCCCGGCGCAACCTCCGGCTCTGGCTCGGCGCGCTCGGCCGGCTCGGCGGGCATCGAGAGCTCGGCGGGTTCGTCGGTCACCGCCATCCACCGCGGCTCGTCGTGGTCATGGGGCGACGACAGAGCCGCCGACGGGGTCGGCGTGGCGAGCGCGGCGAGCTCCTCGGAGAGCGGCGGGACGGCCGGCTCCTCGTACACGGCCGGCGCGGCAGCGGCGGGCTCGGCCGGCGGGCTGGGCGCGACCGCCGCCGCGACGTCCTGATCGGCCGGCGCCTCGCCGGCAACCGTCGCGTCGTCGTCCACGGCGTCGACGTCGTGCAGGTCGTCGAGGTCGTCGAGGTCGTCCACCTCGTCGCCGGCGTAGACATCGACGCGCGGGGCGGCCTGGGCGTCGACCTCGACACAGCGCTGCGCGAAGAAGCCGCCGATCCCGCCCTTCACGCCCTGGCGCTCGCGCAGGATGATCGCGTCGGGACCGAGGTCGGCCCGGATCCGCGGGATCAGCTCCTCGAGCGTGCGCCCCCGGTAGGTGCGCACCACCGGCGCGGCGGCGCGAGCGTGCCCAAGAGACCCCGGCGACCTCGGCGACCCCGCGGGCGGGTCCGAGAGCGAGGTCCGCATCGCGTCGGCGAACGTGTGGCTGGGGCCTGCGAAGGCGTCGTCGCCGCTCGCGCCGGTCTCCTGGAGACCGGCCGACAGCGGAACCTGGGTCCTCAGAAACTGTGTCATGCGGTGATCACTCCAATCGTTTCGACGCTGATTCCGGGCGCGATCTCGTTATACGAGCACACCGAAAGGTGGGGCACCGACGACTCGAGCAGGCGACGCAGGTGGCGGCGGACGCGCGCGGAGCACAGCAGCACCGGCCGCAGGCCGCCGCGGGCCGCCGCGTTGTCGGACTGGCTGCGCACGGCGCCCAGCAGCGCGTGGGCGCGGGCGGGGTCCAGGGCGAGGAACTCGCCGTCGGTCGTCTGGGTGATCGACGTGGCGACCTCCTGCTCGATCGCCGGGTCGAGGGTGATCGCCCGCAGGACCTGTTCGGCGCCGACGTGGGGCGCGGTGATCGCGCGGCCGAGCGCCTGGCGGGCGTACTCGGCCAGCAGTCCGGGATCGCGCGTGATCCGCGCCTTGTCGCCGACCGCCTCGACGATCGCTCCGAGGTCGCGGATCGAGATCCCCTCCGACAGCAGCGTCTGCAGCACGCGCTGGATCTCGCCCAGCGACAGGACGTCGGGAACGACCTCGTTGACGACGGCCTCGTTGGACTCCTTGAGCTGGTCGAGCAGCTGGCGGGCGTCCTGGCGGGTGAGCAGCTGCGCGGCGTGGGCGCGGATCGTCTCGGTGAGATGGGTGACGATCACCGACTCGCTGTCGACGACCGTGTAGCCGAGCGCCTCGGCCTCGCTGTGCTGGGCGTCGGAGATCCACACCGCCGGCAGACCGAAGGCCGGCTCGGTGGTGGGAATGCCCGACAGCTTGCCGACGGCGTCGCCGGGGTCCATGGCGAGCTTGTGGCCGGCCATGATCCGCCCGCGCGCCACCTCGGTGCCGCGGACCTTGCAGACGTACTCGTGCGAGTCGAGGTCGACCTCGTCGTGGATCCGGACGGGCGGGATCACCATGCCGAGCTCGCCGGCGATCTGGCGGCGGATCATCGAGATGCGCCGGACGAGCGTCCCGCCCGCACCGCGGTCGACGAGCGGCACGAGCCCGAAGCCGATGCCGAGCTCCAGCGGGTCGATCGGGAGCTCCTTCATCACCTCGTCGCGCGGGGCGGCCTTGAGCTCGGGCTCGGTCGCGACGGGGAGCGCCGCGACGGCCACCGCCGGTGAGAACACGTCGACCCCGTCCTTGCGCAGTCCCCAGCCGAGCGCGAACAGCGTACCGCCGATCAGCAGGAAGGGCAGCTTGGGCAGCCCCGGCACCAGGCCGAACATGCAGATCGCGCCGCCGGCGACGAGCGGAGCCTTCTTCTGGCCGAGGACCTGGGCGGCGATCTCGGATCCGAGATCGCGCTCGGAGGCCGAGCGGGTGACGATGATGCCGGTGGCCACCGAGATCATCAGCGCCGGGATCTGTGCCGCCAGCCCGTCGCCGACGGTCAGCAGCGAGTAGTGGTGGGCGGCGTCGCCGAACGACAGCCCGTGCTGGAGCATGCCGACGACGATGCCGCCGATCAGGTTGATCGCGGTGATCACCACGGCGGCCATCGCGTCGCCCTTGACGAACTTCGAGGCGCCGTCCATGGCGCCGTAGAAATCCGCCTCGCGGGCGATGTCGGAGCGCCGGGACCTGGCCTGCTCGTCGGTGATCAGGCCGGCGTTGAGGTCGGCGTCGATCGCCATCTGCTTGCCGGGCATGGCGTCGAGCGTGAACCGGGCGGCGACCTCGGCGACGCGGCCGGCGCCGTTGGTGACGACGACGAACTGGATCACGACGAGGATCATGAAGATGACCAGGCCGATCACGACGTTGCCGCCGACGACGAACTGGCCGAAGTCGCGCACGACGCTGCCCGCGTCCCCGGTGGTCAGCACCAGCCTGGTGACCGACACGTTGATCGCCAGGCGGAACATCGTCGTCAGGAGCAGGAGGCTTGGGAAGGACGAGAAGTCCAGGGCCTTCCTGAGATACATCGTCGCCACGACGATGGCCAGCCCTCCGGAGATATTGCACGTGATCAGCAGGTCCAGAAGGGCGGACGGCAGCGGGATCACCAGCATCGACACGATCATCACGACGGCCAGGGCCGCCAGCAGGTCGGTGTGCGACAGGAGCTTGCGGATCGTCTGCTCGTTCATGCCGCGATCCTCCGCCGTCCGGCCATCTTGTAGACGTAGGCGAGGATCTGGGCGACGGCCGCATACAGCTCGGCCGGGATCATCTGGTCGATCTCCACCGAGCTGTGCAGCGACCGTGCCAGCGGTGGATCGGGCACGATCGGCACCTCGTTCTCGGTCGCGATCCGCCGGATCTGCGCGGCGATCAGGTTCTTGCCCTTGGCGACCACGACCGGTGCGGGCAACTTGCCGTCGTAGCTGAGCGCGACCGCATAGTGCGTCGGGTTGGTGACGACCACGTCGGCGTGCGGGACGGCCGCCATCATCCGCGCGCGCGCGGCGGCGACCTGGCGCCGGCGCAGCGTGGAGCGCACCTCGGGCGGCAGCTGGGTCTGCTTGAACTCGTCCTTGACCTCCTGCTTGCTCATCCTGAGCTGCTTGGCCAGGCTGCGGCGCTGCCAGACGAGGTCGACGATCGCGATCAGCGCGTAGGCGATCAGCACCCGCTCGATGATCGACTTGGCGCCGGAGTCCAGCAGCCCGCCCAGCGCCGACGGCGTCGTGCCGACGGCGGCGTTGGGGTTGGTCAGCATCGGCACCAGCGCCATCGCCGCGACCGCCCCGACGATCGCGACCTTGGTGAGCGCCTTGCCGCCCTCGAACACGACCTTCTTCGGGCTGAACACCCGTTTGAATCCGGCGCCGGGGTTGAGGCGCTTGAAGTTGGGCTTCAGGGGCGTCATCGACGGGCGGAACCCGATCTGGGCGACGTTGACGATCAGCGCGGCGGCGAGCACGATCCCGGCGATCGGCATCACCGTCGTCTCGATCACGTGCAGCGCGACGACGAACAGGTCGTGGAGGCCGGCGGCCGAGGAGACCTCATGCGGCGAGGCGATCATCGACCACGTCGTCTGCATCGTGCCGGCGACGCCCGCCACCAGTTTCGGACCGAGCCACATCAGCGAGACCAGGCCGGCGATCAGGACGACCGCGCCGTTGACCTCGGTGCTCTTGGCCACCTGCCCGTGCTTGCGGGCTTCGCCGCGCTTCTTGCCGGTGGCCTTTTCGGTCTTGTCGTCGTTGGCCATCGCGCGCTCCTACGCTGCGGCGTTCAGCGAGTGCAGGGCGGTGCCGACGGCGCCGGAGATCAAGCCCGAGAGGTAGCCGCCGAGGAATGGGAGCGCGACGCCCACGACCAGCAGCGCCACCCCGATCTTCATCGGGAAGCCGACGGCGAAGATGTTGACCTGCGGGACGACCCGGGACACCATCCCGAACGCGACATCGGTGATCAGCAGGGCCAGCAGCGCCGGCGCCGCGATCTCCAGCGCCGCGAGCAGGATCGTGCCGAACGCCGTGACCGCCCCGCCGACGAGCGAGCCCAGCTGCGGCGCGCGGGTCAGCGGCACCAGCGAGAAGGTCCGGGCCAGGCCGCGCAGCGTCCACGCGTCACCGCCGATCGCGATGAACAGCGCGAGTCCGACGAGCCCGTACAGGCCCGACATGACGCCGCCCTGGTTGCCGTCGACCGGGTCGATCAGCTGTCCGTAGGAGAAGCCGGCGACGATGTCGATCAGCGCGCCGGCGGCCTCGACGGCGGCGAACACCGCGCCGAGCGCGAACGCGAAGGCGAGGCCGACGAGCAGTTGCACGACGAGCAGGCCGGTGACCGCGACTGGATCGGTGGGGATCGTCTGGCCGCGGGTCGCGATTCCCGTCAGGCCGATCGCCAGGGCGACCGCGACGATCGTGCGCACCTTGGTCGGCACCATCTTGGACGAGAACAGCGGCGCCAGCACGAACAACGGGCTCACCCGGGCCAGCACCAGGAAGAACCCGGTGATGTGCGGGCCGCCGATCTGGCGCACCAGCTCTGACATGGTGATCTGGCTCATCAGCCGATCAGCTGCGGGATCGACGTGTACAGGTTCTGTGTGTAGGCGACGAGCTGGCCGAGCATCCACGGCCCGAGGATCACGATCAGCGCCGCCAGCCCGATGATCTTCGGGATGAATGACAGGCTCTGCTCCTGGATCGATGTGACCGCCTGGAAGATGCTGACGACCAGCCCGATCACGAGGCCGAGCAGCAGGATCGGCCCGGCGACCTCGACGGCGATGGTCATCGCCTGGGTGGCGAGGCTGACGACGGTGTCCTGGTCCATGTCCGCGTTCCTCTCGCGTCTAGTGGAAGCTCGCCACGAGCGAGCGAGTGATGACATCCCAGCCGTCGACGAGCACGAACAGCAGGATCTTGAAGGGCAGTGAGATGAACGTCGGTGGGAGCATCATCATCCCCACGCTCATGAGCGTCGACGACACGATCAGATCGATGATCAGGAACGGCAGGAAGATCAGGAAGCCGATCTGAAATGCCGTCTTGAGCTCGCTGAGGATGAACGCCGGGATCAGCACATAGGTGGGGACCTGCGCGCGGGTCTCGGGCGTCGGGATGTGCGAGAGGCTGACGAACAGCGACAGGTCCTCGGTTCCGGTCTGGCGGAACATGAACTCGCGCAGCGGCTCCTCGGCGCGCGTGAGCGCCGTCGCGGTGGTGATCTGGTGCTTTTCGAGCGGCTCCCAGGCGTCGGTCTTGATCGCGCTGATCGTCGGCGCCATCACGAACAGGGTGAGAAACAACGCGATCCCGACCAGCACCTGGTTGGGCGGCGTCGTCGATGTCCCGAGCGCGCTGCGGATGAAGCCGAGCACGATCAGGATCCGGGTGAACCCCGTGACGGTGAACAGGATCGCCGGGATCAGCGACAGCCCGCCGATCAGGACGAGGATCTGGACCGCGTTGGACGAGTCGATCTTCACGGCCGGACCGTCATCCTGCGCAGCCCCGCGATCACGCGGCCGAGCGGCCGTTCGGCCTGGTCGACGTCGCCGGCCGGCGCCGGGGGCGGGACATCGATCCCGACCGCCCGCGCCTCCTCCTCGGTGTAGGTCTTGATCTTCGTCACGCCCTGCTCGGCGACGCCGAGCAGCACGACGTCGCGGCCGGAGCGGATCAGCGCCAGCGATCGTCCGGCGCCGAGTGGCAGGGAGGCGATCTGGCTGAGCCCCTCGCCGCTGGCCCGGGTCTCGCCCCGGCCCTTGACCGCCCGCAGGATCTTGGCGATCGCATAGATGATCGCGCTCACGATGACCAGCGCGACGATCGTGCGCAGGATGCTCGAGCCGCTGCTGCCCGTGGCGGTGGTGTGCAGCGCGGCGGTAGTGCCGAGATGCAGCGGAGTGCTCTCTCCGCTGCCGGTCGCGGCCTGCGCGACACCGGCGGCCGAGGTCGCGAGGAGGGCGCCGAGCGCGGCGCCGCGAGTGACTGGGTGAAACCGCATCGAGGGGGGTGACTTCGAGGGAAAGTCACCTTTGTGATCGACCGCGGACGCCCTGTCCTTTAGTCCAGGTCCCGGAGGCCGAGGCGGCGGCTCAGCCCGGACGCGGGCGCTGGAGGAGACGGCCGGCGGGGCGGTGCCCCGCCGGACCGCTCGCGTTCACGCCAGCGCCTTGCCGACCGCCTCCAGCAGGCGATCGGGCTGAAACGGCTTGACGACGAA
>JBELAG010000167.1:0-12755 GCA_049509055.1 Solirubrobacteraceae bacterium | reverse complement strand
TCGCGGTGGTCAAGGTCGGCGCGGCCACCGAGACCGAGATGAAGGAGAAGAAGCACCGCGTCGAGGACGCGCTGCAGGCCACGCGGGCCGCGCTGGAGGAGGGCATCGTCCCCGGCGGCGGCATCGCGCTGCTGCACGCGGCCAAGGCCATCCAACTCGACGGCTTCGAGATCGACGACGAGAAGACCGGCGCCAAGATCGTGCTGCGCGCACTCGAGGAGCCGCTGCGTCAGATCTCCGAGAACGCCGGCCTGGAGGGCTCGGTCGTCGTCAACGACGTCCGCGAGGCCAAGACGGGCTTCGGTCTCAACGCCGCCACCGGCGAGATCGTCGACCTCGTCGACGCCGGCATCATCGACCCGGCGATGGTCACGCGCTCCGCGCTGCAGAACGCCGCGTCGATCGCCAAGAACATCCTCACCACCGAGGCGATCGTCGCCGAGATCGAGGACACCAACGGCGGCGGCGGCGGTGGTGGCGGTATGCCCGACATGAGCGGGATGATGTAGCCCCGCAGCGCTTCGCTTCGCCATGACCGTCCTTCTCCACCGGCCCGCCGTCAGCTGGGCAGGTGGAAGGGGACGGTCGCGGCAAGCGGGACCGGCTCAGCCGAAGACGGGGAAGCGCCGTCGCTTGGCGAGTCGATCCATTGCCTCCTGGATCGCGGATTGCACGTCCGCGTAGATGCCGTCGACGTAGGCGCGATCGTTGACCCGGTCCGGGTCCTTGTCGAGGTGAATCGGCTCCAGGAGCTCCGTTCGGATCTTCGCCGGCAGCGGAAGGTGCGTCGGAATCGACTCGATCGTCAGGCCGAACGGGATGCCGAGCACGATCGGCAACTGGGTGCCGCGAAGCTTCTTCTTCAGCCCCGAGACGCGGTCGAGCCCGTTGGCGATCCACTGGCCCTCCGACACGATGAACGCGGTGTCATGCCCGCCGACGCTGGCCACCGGGACGATCGGTACGCCCGAGCGGATCGCCTGGCGCACAAAGCCCTTGCGCCCGCCCAGGACAGCCTCATCGCGCCGACGCCAACTGCGCATCGCATCGACGTCACCGCCCGGCCAGATGACCACGTCACACCCCGAGCTCAGCGCGGCGCTCACACCCTTGCGAGACGCGGGGATGACGCCCACCTGCCGGAAATAGTCCCCCAGGCCGGGCGCAGCCATGAGCACGTCATGAGCGGTCCCATGCAGCACGCGCTCGGTGCCGAATCGCCGCCACCAGGCGTAGACGAACGTCCAGGCGTCCATCGTCAGCGACCCTCCGGAATGATTGCCGATCAACAGCGAGGTCTCCGCGGGCAGTCGTTCCCAACCGGACATCTCGAGGCGGAAGTAGTACTTGCACAGCACGTCCCAGACCGGCTTCTGAGCGCGCATCAGCTTCTGGTTGGGCCCATCGAGCGCTTGCTCGGTGGCGGCGGCGACGCGCTTGGCGATCAGCCCCTGGATTCCGCCCCTGGGGTGGCGCAGGTCGGCCTCGGCCTTGATCACCGGCGCCGCCCAGCCGTTGACCGGCTGCTGCGGCGTGCGGGGTTTCGGGGTCCTGGTCCCGGTCGACACGCTTCCTCGTTCCCTCAGATTTCGACGTTGACGTCGGTATCAATCACCGTATCGGCTGCGACGGGTGAAGTCAATCGTGACGTGACACCACGCTGATAGGCGGTATCTACCTGCGTTGATACCGACGTCATCGTCGGTACGGCGGAGTACTCTCGGAACCCATGGCGTCAACTGCGCGGCAGGCGAGCGGAACGGCGGGCGAGCGGACCGCGGGCCGGACGAGAAAGCCGGAGAGTGGACCGACGCGCGAGCGGCTTGTGGCGGGAGCGCGCGTTTCGTTCGCCAGACACGGCTTCGCCGCGACCCGCGTGGCTGACATCGTGAACCTGGCTGGCACGAGCCATGGAACGTTCTATACATACTTCGACGACAAGCGCGGCGTCCTGCTGGCGTTGACCCAGCAGGCCGCCGGGGCGATCTACGGGGCGGCGGTCGCGCCGCTGGCGGCGGGCCCGGACGAGTCGCCGCGCGACGCGATCCATGCTCGGCTGACGGTGCTGTTTCGCGTCTACAGCGAGTGGTGGGACGTGGTTCGTACCTGGGATCACGCCAGCGCGATTCATCCCGAGGTCGACGAGCTGCGGGCGCGGATCAGGTCGTCGATCGTGCAGCAGCTCTGTGCACTGCTCACGCGCGAGCGCGAACGCCTGGGAGAAGGACTCGATCTGGAAATCACGGCGGTCGCGCTGACGGCGATGGTCGAGGAATTCGCCGGTCGCTGGTCCGCGGGGGGGCGCGCACTGGGTACAGCTGAGGTCGATCAGCTGACGAGCTTGGTGGCCGGAGCTCTCTACGGGAGCGAAGCGGCCGGCGCCCGGCACGAGGATCGCTAGCAGATCGGGCGCTGTCGTTCGGGCCTCACCATGGGCCATAGATGCCGGCGTTGGCGGCCCTCAGCGCGTTGACGTAACCCGAACGCTCATGGGCGGTCTCGTCGGTGCCGGGCGGCACCGACAGCATGCCGCGCAGCGCCGCGACGTCGCTGAATCCCTTTCGCGTCATCCACTCGTTCAGCCCGTCGAGCAACACCGTCGCGTGCTCAGGTCCGTTGCGCAGCAACGCCGAGGCGGTCATGACCACGTCCGCCCCCGCGAGCAGGTACTTGGCGACGTCGGCGGAGTCGTGCACGCCGGTCGTGGCCCCGAGCGCTGCGCTCACCCTCCCGTGCAGCAGCGCGATCCACGTCCGCGGCAGCAGCGCATCGACGGGACGCGACAGCGCGAGTCCGGGGACCACCGCGAGTGTCTCAGAGTCGACGTCGGGCGCGAGGAAACGATTGAACAGGACGAGCGCGTCGGCGCCGGCCTCGTCGAGGCGCAGCGCGACCTCCCCGGTCGAGCTGAAGTACGGACTCAGCTTGACCGCCACCGGCACGGAGACCGCATCCTTGACGCGCGCCAGGACATCGATCTGGCGCTGCTCGACGTCGCGCCCGGAGGTGCCCGGATCGCCCGGCAGGTAATAGATGTTCAGTTCAATCGCGGCCGCGCCCGCGTCCTGCATCGCCCGCGCGTAATCGGTCCAGCCACCCGGAGTGATGCAGTTGAGGCTGGCGATCACCGGGACGTCAACCGCCGCCGCCGCCCGCTCCAACAGGCTGAGATAACTTCGGGGACCGGTGTCCTCCTCGGCGGTCTCCGGGAAGTACGACAGCGCTTCGGCGAAGCTCTCGGCCCCGGCGTCGGCGAGCCGGTCATTCCGCGCGGCCTCCTCCCGCAGCTGCTCCTCGAACAGCGACGGCAACACGATCGCGCCGACGCCGGCGGCGGCCAGCCGCCGGACGCCGTCGACGGTGCGCGACAGCGGCGACGCGGAGGCGATCAGCGGGTTGCGGAGCTCGAGGCCCATATAGGTGGTGGCGAGCTCCATCAGTGCTCCTTGCGCGCGTCGACCGGGAAGTCGCCGGCGCCTCGGGTGGCCATCTCTTCATAGATCTGCCAGCGCTGGCGAACCGTCTGCTGTGCGACATCCTGCAGTCGCTCGGATTCGGTCGGGTCGCTGTGGGCGAGCGCACGGAAGCGCAGCTCCCCCTTGCGGTAGTCCGCCAGCGAGATCCGCGGCCGCGGCGAGTCAAGCAGGAACGGGTTGCCGTTGGCCGCACGCAACATCGGGTCATAGCGGATGAGCGGCCAGTGACCGCTGGCGACGGCCTTGTACTGCTGGTCGAGTCCACGATCCATTTCGATCCCCTGAGCGATGCAGTGGCTGTAGGCGATCAGCAGCGAAGGCCCGTCGTAGGCCTCGGCCTCGCGGAAGGCACTGAGGGTCTGCTGAGGATCGGCGCCCATCGCGACTCGAGCTACATACACGTTGGCATAGGCGATCGCCTGGAGGGCGAGATCCTTGGTCGGCATCGTCTTCCCACCGGACGCGAACTTCGCCACCGCGCCGAGCGGGGTGGCCTTCGACATCTGCCCGCCGGTGTTGGAGTAGACCTCGGTGTCGAGCACCAACACGTTGACGTTGTGCCCGCTGGCCAGGACGTGATCCAGACCCCCGGAGCCGATGTCGTAGGCCCAACCGTCGCCACCGACGATCCACACGCTTCGCCGCAGGAGGTGATCCATGACGCTGCGCAGGTCGGCGACGAGCGCTTCGTCGCACGTGTCGAGTCGCCGCTGGAGCTCGTCGATCCGCTCGCGCTGCGCGCGTAGCTCGGACTCCCGCAGCTGAGGCGCTTCGAGGATGCCGTCGACCAGCTCTGCGCCGATCACGCCACGCAGCTCCGACAGGCGGCGGCGGGCCAGCTCGGTGTGGCGGTCGGCGGCGAGCCGCAGGCCGAGGCCGAATTCGGCGTTGTCCTCGAACAGCGAGTTCGACCAAGCCGGGCCGTGCCCGTCGGAATCGACCGTCCACGGCGTCGTCGGCAGGTTGCCGCCGTAGATCGACGAGCAGCCGGTCGCGTTGGCGATCGTGAGCCGATCGCCGAACAGCTGCGAGACGAGCTTGAGGTACGGCGTCTCCCCGCATCCGCTGCACGCGCCGGAGAACTCGAACAACGGCTCCAGGAACTGCGTTCCGCGCACGGTGCCGAAGTCGACCCGCGAGCGGTCATTGGCCGGGAGTTGCTCGAAGAACGCGATCCGGTCGCGCTCCGCCGGCATCAGCGGCTCGATCGACTCGAGGTTGATCGCCTTGTGCCCCGAGTCTCCGGGCGCCGAGACCGGGCAGGCCTCGACGCACAGCCCGCACCCGGTGCAGTCCTCGACGTAGACCTGCAGCGTGTAACGCGTGTCCGGGAGACCGGGGGCGTTGAGTGGCGCCGACCGGAAGCCGTCCGGGGCGCTGGTCAAACGCGATTGGTCGTAGTGGCGAGAGCGGATCACGCTGTGCGGGCAGACGAAGCTGCAGTTGCCGCACTGGATGCACAGCTCGGAATCCCATGCCGCCACCACTTCGGAGATGTTGCGTTTCTCGTACTGGGTGGTGCCGGTCGGGTATGTGCCGTCCACCGGCAGCGCGCTGACCGGCAGCGCGTCGCCGCGACCGGCCATCATCGCGGCGGTCACGGTGCGCACGAACTCCGGCGCGTGCGCCGGAACCTCGGGCGCCGGCTCGCGCACCGCCGTCACGCGCTCGGGGAGCTCGACCTGGTGGAGATGGGCCAGCGTGTCATCGACCGCCGCCAGGTTGCGCTTCACCACCTCGGCGCCGCGCTTGCCGTAGGTCTTGGCGATCGACGTCTTGATCCGCTCGATCGCCTCCTCGCGCTCAAGCACGCCCGAGATCGCGAAGAAGCACGTCTGGAGCACCGTGTTGGTCCTCCCAGCGAGTCCCGCATCGCGGGCGATCTGCCCGGCGTCGATCACGTACAGCTTGATCTGCTTGGCGAGGATCTGCTCCTGAACCGGGCGCGCGAGCGCATCCCACACCTGGTCGGGCGGCTGGCGGCAGTTGAGCAGCAGGGTCGCCCCCGGCGCCGCGCGCTCGAGCACCTCGGCGCGCTCGAGCAGTCCGAAGTGGTGACAGCCGACGAAGCTGGCCTGCGAGATCAGATAGGGCGCGTCGATCGGCTTGGGGCCGAAGCGCAGGTGCGACGTCGTCTGCGAGCCGGACTTCTTGGAGTCATAGACGAAATAGCCCTGAGCGTGCCGGCCGTCCTCGGAGCCGAGGATCTTGATCGTGTTCTTGTTCGCACCCACCGTCCCGTCGGACCCCAGGCCGAAGAACAGCGCGCGCACGGTCTCCGGCGGCTCGATGTCGAGCAGTCCGTCGCAGGCGATGCTGGTGTGAGAGACGTCGTCGGTGATCCCGACCGTGAACCGCCGCTTGGGCCGCTCGCGCGCCAGTTCCTCGAACACGCCGGCGACCATCCTCGGCGTGAACTCCTTCGAGGACAGGCCGTAGCGCCCGCCGGTCACGGCCGGCATCGACTCGCGTTCGCCGTCCGCATGTGCTTCGGTGAGCGCGGCGAGCACGTCGAGGAACAGCGGCTCCCCGAACGACCCCGGTTCCTTGGTGCGGTCCAGCACCGCGACGCGCCGGACGCTCGCAGGCAGGGCCTGCGTCAGCGCCTGCGCGGGGAACGGCCGGTACAGCCGCAGCTGCGCCACCCCGACGCGCTCACCCTGGGCTTGCAGGAACGCGACGGTCTCGCGAGCGGTCTCTCCGCCCGATCCCATCACCACGATCACGCGCTCAGCCTCGGGATGCCCACTGTAATCGACCAACCCGTAGTGGCGGCCGGTGCGCTCGCCGAGCTTGTCCATCGCGTCCTGGACCAGTTCGGGGACGCGAGCGTAGAACGGGTTGACGGTCTCCCGGGCCTGAAAGTAGACGTCCGGGTTCTGCGCGGTGCCGCGGATGAACGGCCGCTCAGGGGTCAGCCCGCGTCCGCGGTGGGCGCGCACCAGCTTCTCCGGGACGAGCGCCCGCACGTCATCGTCAGACAGCATCTCGACCGTGCTCAACTCGTGCGAGGTGCGAAATCCGTCGAAGAAGTGCACGAACGGGACTCGGGTCACCAGCGTCGATGCCTGCGCCACCAGGGCAAAATCGTGGGCCTCCTGCACCGAGGCCGACGACAGCAGGGCAAAGCCCGTCTGGCGCACGGCCATCACATCGGAGTGATCGCCGAAGATCGACAACCCCTGTGCCGCCACCGCGCGAGCCGCGACGTGCAGAACGGCCGAGGTCAGCTCGCCGGCGATCTTGTACATGTTCGGGATCATCAGCAGCAGGCCCTGCGAGGAGGTGAACGTCGTCGCCAGGGCGCCGCCCTGGAGTGCCCCGTGCAGCGCGCCGGCGGCCCCGCCCTCGCTCTGCATCTCCATCACCGCCGGCACGGTTCCCCACACGTTGGCCTGCCGCTGGCTTGACCACTGGTCGGCCAGTTCGGCCATCGGCGAGGACGGCGTGATCGGGTAGATGCAGCAGACCTCGTTGCACCGGTAGGCGACGGACACCGCCGCTTCGTTACCGTCAATCGTCGCGCGCATCAGTGGGGCTCCGCGAACATTTCGATCGAGTGCACCGGGCACTGCTCAAAGCAGGCCTCGCAACCCGTGCAGCGGTCATAGTCGAACTCGTAGCGGTATCCCTTCCCGAGCTTGATCACCGCGTCCTCCGGGCACGCCCCAAGGCAGCCGTCGCACTCACAACAGTTTCCGCATGACAGGCACCGGCCCGCTTCGTACTGCGCCTCCGGCCCCGAGAGGCCGCCCGTCACCTCCTTGAAGTCGCTGACGCGCTCAGACAGCTCCAGCTCGGGCTGCTGGCGGCGGGCGGCGTCGCCGAAGTACCACAAGTTGAGCATCTCGAAGCTGACCTGCGGATGCTTGTCCCGATGCTCGGACTCCGCGTCGCGCAACCAGGCGTCGATCTCACGCGCAGCCCGCTTTCCGTGGCCGACGCCGACGGTCACCGTGCGCTCGCTCGGCACCATGTCACCGCCGGCGAACACACCGGGAGAGCCGGTCATCAGAGCCGTCGAGACGCGCACAGTTCCGTCACGCTCGAATTCCACTCCCGGCACGGCGCGCAGGAAGGCGGTGTCGGTCTCCTGGCCGAGCGCCAGGATCACCGTGTCGGCGGCGAGGGTCTCAAAGCGGCCGGTCGGCTGCGGAAAGCCGGACTCGTCGAGCTCCATCACCTCGACGTTGAGCTCCGGGCCCTCGAAGTTCTTGATCGTTCGCAGCCAGTTGATCCGGACCCCTTCCCGTTCGGCGTCCTGGGCCTCCTCCTCGTGGGCCGGCATCTGCTCGCGTGTGCGGCGGTACACGACCAGCGCCTCCTCCGCGCCGAGGCGGCGAGCCGTCCGCGCGGCGTCCATCGCCGTGTTCCCGCCGCCGTACACGGCGACGCGGCGCCCGATCACCGGCTTCTCGCCCGAGGCGACACCGCGTAGGAACGAAACGGCATCCACGATCCGCCCCGCGTCCATGGCGGGGATTTCCACCCGCTTCGACAGATGCGCGCCGACCGCCACGAACACGGCGTCAAAGCCGCCCTCCTGGCGCTCGACGTCAAGATCGGAGACCACGTGGTTGGTGGTGAACCGCACGCCCAGCGCGGCGATCCGCTCGATCTCGGCGCCCAGCACCTCGCGGGGCATCCGGTAGGCCGGGATGCCATAGCGCATCATTCCGCCGGGCTCGGCACCGGCGTCGCGAATCTCGACCTCGTGTCCGCGCCGGGCAAGATGGTAAGCCGCCGAAAGCCCGCTCGGGCCGGCGCCGATCACGAGCACCCGCTTGCCAGTGTGCGCCGTAGGCGCATCGAACAGCCACCCGCGCTCGAGCGCCAGGTCGCCAAGGCTTCGCTCGACGGCATGGATCGACACCGCGCTATCGAGATTGGCGCGGTTGCAGACGCTTTCGCAAGGGTGGTAGCAGACACGCCCATGGATCGCCGCAAACGGGTTGTCGGCCACCAGCGAGCGCCAGGCCAACTCGTGCTCGCCCGCCTTCACGTGAGCGAGCCAGGCCTGGATGTTCTCGCCCGCCGGACAGCCCGCATTGCACGGCGGCAGCAGATCGACGTACACCGGGCGGCTCTCTCGTACCGGCCCGCCGCGCGAGTGCCCGTGCAGCAGGTCCGGCAGCGCCGCGATGTCCGGCCGCGCGTCACTCATCGTGGGCGGGAACCTGACATGCCAGCGGGACGTTCCAACACGCGACCCTCCTTTAGCCCGCTCGCGGCGCGCCGGACGGCGCCCGCAACACGTTCTTTCGGTGGCACCGTATCAGACGGATGCCGCCGGGTCGGGCTCGATACGGGTTGCGACTCCGACCGGCCGTTCGCGTCGGCGGTCCAGGAGTCCGCCGCGCAGCGGTAGGGTGTGGGCGCGCGTGAACACAGACCGGCTCAGCCCGCTCGATGCATCGTTCCTCGCGCTCGAGGATGCGACGTCGCACATGCACGTGGCGGCGACGCTGATCTTCGCCGGACCGCCGATCCCCTACGAGGAGCTGCTGGCGCACGTCGCATCCCGCCTGCACCTCGTGCCGCGTTACCGTCAGCGCATCGCCGAGGTCCCGCTTGCCCAGGCCCGCCCGTGCTGGGTCGACGACGGGCGTTTTGACCTGCGCTACCACCTGCGCAACACGGCCCTGCCAACCCCGGGCAGCGACGCCGAGCTGCAGGTGCTCGCCGGGCGCTTCCTCTCTCACCATCTCCGGCGCGACCGGCCGCTGTGGGAGATGTGGCTCGTCGAGGGGCTCGATCGCGGACGCTTCGCGATCCTCTCCAAGACCCATCATGCGCTGGTCGATGGTGTCTCGGGCCTTGACATCCTCAGCGTGCTGTTCGCGCCCGCCGAGCCGGCGACCGAACCGTGGCGGGCCAGACCGGCGCCCTCCAGCGCCCGGCTGGTGAGCGACGCGCTGATCGAGCGCGCGACGGGCGCCGGCGAGCTGATCGGTCCACTCCGCGCGGCCATCCGCAGCCCGCGCACCGTGGTCAGCCGCATCGCCCAGACCATCGTCGGCGGCGGCGCGCTCGTCAGGGCCGGCTTGCCGCCGGCACCGCCGACGCCCTACAACGCCTCGCAGGTCGGCCCGGACTGGCGAGTGACATGGACACGCGCCTCGCTCGACGAGGTCAAGGCGATCAAGAACAGCCTCGGCGCGACGGTCAACGACGTCGTGCTGGCCGTGGTCACGCTCGCGCTCCGCCGGCACCTGATCAGGCGCGGAGAGGACATTGTCGGTCTCGAGCTGAAGGCGTTCATACCGGTCAGCGTGCGCACCGAGAGCCAGCGCGGGACACTCGGCAATCAGGTCTCCGGGATGGTGACGACGCTGCCGGTCGGCGGCGCCGACCCGGTGCAGTGCCTGGCGACGATCTCCGCGCAGATGCGCGCCGTCAAGCACTCCGGTCAGGCCATCGGGGCGCAGGCGCTGACCGAGCTGACCGGCTTTGCGCCGCCGACGCTGCTCCACCAGGCGTACCGCCTCGTCGGGCGCCAGCGCGTCGTCAACCTCGTCGTGACCAATGTGCCGGGGCCGCAGTTCCCGCTCTACCTCGCCGGGCGTGAGATGACCGACATGTGTCCGATCGTGCCGCTCGGAGCCAACCTCAACCTCGGTATCGCGATCGTGTCCTACAACGGCGGGCTGAACTTCGGCCTGGTCGGCGATTTCGCGGTGATGTACGACCTCGACGACCTGGTCGACGACGTCCACGCTGCCCTGCGAGAGCTCACCGCCGCGGCGGGAGGGCCGAACGGCACGGAGGCCGCCGCGTCGCCGTCGCGATAGCGGAGCGGCGGCCCACGCGTCTCTCTTCGTCAGACGTACATCGAGGCCAGCGTCTCCGCAACGCACACCGGCTTCTCGCGGCCCTCGCACTCGAACGTCAACTCAGTCGTCATCATCGCGCCACCCGGCACGTCGGTAACCGCGGCGAGCCGGAGATGCATGCGAATCCGGCCGCCAACGGGCATCGCCGCGGGGAACCGCAGTTTGTTGAGCCCGTAGTTGACGATGACGGTCACCCCCTCGACGCGCAGCAGCTCCGCCAGGAAGCGGGCGGTCAGCGAGATCGTGTAGTAGCCGTGAGCCACGGTCCCGCCGAACGGGGTCTCCCGTGCCCGCTCGGGATCCACGTGAATCCACTGGTGGTCGCCGGTCGCGTCGGCGAACGCATTGATCTCGGCCTGGGTGACCGTGTGCCAGCTGCTGACGCCGATGACCTCCCCGACATGAGCCTTCAGCTCTTCGATGCCGTTGACCGTGAGCACCGCGGGCTGCTCAGCCGTGCTCATGATGCGGACACCGTCGTCGACGGCGCGGCGGCGACGGGAATCCCGCGGTCGCTGTCCGCTGAGGGGACCATCGGGCCGTCCCCCGCGGACGGGTCGATGATGCCCGCCTCCAGCCAGGCGTGCCGCCCGCTGAGGACGTCCAGCGCCAGCTGATGGTTGGACGCGTCGGCGTTGGTCCACAGGTCGTGGAACAGCCGCTCGGTGCGTAGCTGGGCCTGGGCGCAGAACGCCTCGGCCAGCTCCACCGTCTCGGCCGCCCGCTCCGGATGCTCACTGATCGCGGTCTGCGTGTAGACCACGGTCGCCGACATCGCGAACAGCTCGGCGCCGATGTCGACGATCCGGCCCAGGAAGGCTCCGTGAGCCTCGGTGCCCGCCTGCCAGCGTGTCATGCCGTAGAAGGTGGAGCGAGCCAGCTTGCGGCTGGCCCGCTCGACGAACCGCAGCTGGCCGGCCAGCTGTCCGTAATCGGAATATGACCGGGGGGCCTGGCCGCGGCCGACGGCCAGCCGCGGATACCAATTGGCGTAGAAGGCGCCGGCGCGGCCGAGCGCCTTGGCCTTGCGATCGAGCGGGAGATCGGGCTCCATCAGATCACCGGCCACGTGCAGGTGCTGATCCATCGCCTCACGAGCGATGATCAGGTGCATGATCTCCGTCGAGCCCTCGAAGATCCGGTTGACGCGCATGTCGCGCATCGTCTGCTCGACCGGGACGCCCCGCAGCCCACGCGCCTGCAGCGACCGCGCCGTCTCATAGCCGCGCCCGCCGCACACCTGCATGAGCTCGTCGACGACGCGCCAGCCCATCTCGGAGCCGTAGAGCTTGGCGATGGCGGCTTCGATGCGCACGTCATTGCGCTTCTCGTCGGCCAGTCGGCTGGCGACGTCGAGCATCGCCTCGAGGCCATAGGCGGTCGCGGCGATGAACGCGATGCGCTGTGACACCTCGTCGTGCTCGCCGATCGGCTTGCCCCACTGGACGCGCGCGTTGGCGAACTCACGGGCGATCTTCGTCGCCCACTTGGCGACCCCGGCACAGATCGCCGGCAGGGCCAGGCGGCCGGTGTTGAGCGTCGCCAGGGCGATCTTGAGCCCGAGGCCTTCGCGGCCGATCACGTTCGCGACCGGGACGAAGGCATCGGTGTACCGGGTCTGGGAGTTCTCGATCCCGCGCAGCCCCATGAACTCGATCCGATGCTCGACGACCACGCCCTCCGTATCGCCGGGGACGATGAACGCGGTGATGCCACCCTTGTGACCGTCGCTGCGCGGCACCTTGGCCAGCACGACGAGCACGTCGGCCACCGTCCCGTTGGTCGTCCACAGCTTGCGGCCGTTGATCAGATAGCCCGATCCGTCTTCGGTCGGGGTTGCCGTCGTCGTGACCCTGGCCGGGTCTGACCCGACGCCGGGCTCGGTCAGCGCGAAGGCCGACAGGTGCGTCGTGGCGACCTTCGGCAGCCACTCCTGCTTCTGCTCCTCGGAGCCGAACAGCAGCAGCGGCTGAGCCAGCCCGATCGACTGGTGCGCCGAGAGCAGCGTCGACAGGCTGGAGTGCCAGGTACCGGACAGCATCATCGCGCGGTTGTAGTACACCTGCGAGAGCCCGAGGCCGCCGTACTGCTCGGGCACCTTCATGCCGAGAGCGCCGAGCTCCTTGAAGCCGGCGAGCACGTCGTCGGAGATCCGCCCCTCGCGCTCGATCTCCTGGGGATCGACGTGATCCTGCAGAAACGCGCCGAGGGCCGCCAGGAACCGCTCGCCCTTCTCGACGGCGTCGGCCGGCAGCGACGGCTGGGGGGAGATGAGCTCGAGCTGGAAATCGCCGAGGTACAGGCCCTTGCCGAAGCTCGGCAGCGTCCAATCCTTCTCCCTGGCCGCCTCCGAGATCGCCCGCGCCTCCTTGTAGCCGGTGTCAGCAGGCATACGTCACTTCCTTCCATCGTCGGTGCTGGGGCTGGGGCACGCGCAGATTTCCTG
>JBELAG010000166.1:0-12790 GCA_049509055.1 Solirubrobacteraceae bacterium | reverse complement strand
TCTGGCATCAGCCCAACCAGCACCTCGCCGAGACGGATCGCCTCATCGCACAGCTCGCCGCGGACGAGACGATCCCCCTCGCTCGCTGCGTATCCCTCATTGAAGATCAGGTACACCACCCGCAGCACTCCTCGCAGGCGATCGGGGAGCTCCTCATCGGTCGGCACCCTGTACGGGATCCGCGCTTCGGCGATCTTGCGCTTCGCACGCACGATCCGCTTACCCATCGTCGGCTCGGCGACCAGAAACGCCCGCGCGATCTCACCGGTTGTCAGGCCGCCCAGCGCGCGCAGGGTCAACGCCACGCGCGCGGACATCTCCAAGGCCGGGTGGCAGCAGGTAAAGATCAGCCGCAACCGGTCATCGACGATCGTTGACTCGTCATCCATTGAGATCTCCTCGTCCTGGGCGTCCAGGCGGATCAGCTCAGCCAGGCGTTCGGCGCGACCAATCACGGACCGGTTCCGGCGAAGGCGATCGATCGCGCGACGCCGCGCCGCGGTCGTGATCCACGCCCCTGGGCTGGTGGGCACCCCGTTGCGCCGCCACGCCGTGATCGCCGCTTCGAACGCGTCCTGCACCGCGTCCTCGGCCAGCTGAAAGTCGCCGGCCTGCCTGATCAGGGTTGCCAGCACGATTGCACGCTCGTCACGAAACGCGCGCGTGACGGCAGCCGCAACCTGATCAGTAGGCGGAACTGCCGCGCTCACGTGAGGTACCGCACCGCCTCGTCGGGAACCTCGGCCCCGGCCTCACGCGCGCTGTCCACCCACTCATCAGCCGACATCATCGGACGCACCTCGATCGTGCCGTAGCCCGCGCCCGGCATCCGTGCGGCCAGCTTCAGCGCCTGGTCAAGGTCCGCGCACTCGATCAGGTAGTAACCAGCGAGCCGCTCCTTCGTCACCGCAAACGGACCATCGACGATCTCCGTCTCGCCGGCCCGGACCCGAACGGATGTCGCGCTCTCCACCGAACGCAGACGTCCCATCCCGACCATCACGCCTGCCTCACGCAGGCCCCTGTATAGCTCCAGGATCATCGGCAACTCCGCCTCCCGCTTGGCCCCCTCAGCCGCGTCCGTCTCCTCGTGGTAGCAGAGCAACATGTACTGAGCCATCGCACCTCCAACGTTCGTTCGCCTTGCCGCACCACATGCGGGCCCTACCACAACGTCGTCGCAAGCACAGCGATTCGGACAGACACGACCCGCACCACGCAACCATCCACGATCATTCCGCATCACGGCTCACCCGGACTCGGAGGCATGTAGTCCAAGAGCTGCTCCCAGGACGACAGCAGGCCTAGCCGTCGCTGACAGCGCGGGTCTCGCAACTCGCCAGCCGAGGGACTTTGCGGTCAGGCTGCTCGGAGGTAGCGACGGAGCGCTTCGCGGATCAGCTCGGAGGTGGTCGTTCCCTCGGCCTCGGCGCGGTCGAGCAGTAGGCGGCGGAGCTCTGGGTCGAGCCGGACTGACTCCACGCTGGCGGGGGCGTTCCCGAGCGTGGGCCGGCCGCGCTTGTTGCGGCGGGCGATCAGCGTCTCGACGTCGTAGCCGGCCTCCGCTTCGGCCGCCACGCTTCCGATGTCCTGATCGGTGATCGGACGTCCGGATTCCGTGTGTCCGTGGATTGTTGGTTCGGTCATTGTTCGAGCAGCCTCGCGTACTTGTCGCGCATCGGCATGGCGTGGATCACGATCTGCGTGCCTTCCGCAGTGATCAGGACGACCACCTCGAGCAGGTTGCCAGCGGTGTCTGGGCCGATGAGGAGCCAACGGTCGGGGTCTTCTCCGGCGTCTTCGATCGCGAGCGCATGGTCGATTGCGTGGACGATGTCTTGATCGGCGACGCCGTGCTTGCGCGCCGAGTCGTGAAGCTCCACGTACTTATTGTAGTACGAAAAGACGCGAGACCGGCTAATCGTCAGATAGACGCGGCACCCAGGGCAGCGGGCGGTCTCACCGACGCGGCCCGCTGCCCTCGTATCCGCGCCAAGCAGGGGAGTCGGCGTCGCGACCGAGATACTCCTGGCGATGGCAGAGCGGTGTCGGGCGACCGGGATTCGCCGCCGTTGCATCTCCTTCGTTGCTGGAACGGCAGTTCGTGGTGGGCCAGCTCCGCGTCGTGCTCGGCGTTTCGCCGCGCGGGCTTGTATGCACCGTTGACCACCCCATATCTGACGCTCGGGCACTTGGGGATAATCGGCGAATGCGGCGGTTCTCAGAGTGCGGTCTGGTAGGTCGGGTCAAGCGCGCTTTGGTGGCGGTGGCGGTTCGCGCGGCAAGGGTTCAGCGTTAGGGAGCCGTGGGGCGGATCTCATCTCCTCGATTTGTCGGACGCGTAGCGGAGCTTGACGCGCTGGAGCGGCTTCTCGCGCGCGCATCGTCAGGCAGCGGAAGGGCTGTGCTGGTGGCTGGCGAGGCGGGTATCGGCAAGAGCCGCCTCGTGGCCGAGTTGGAGCAGCGGGCGAGGGAGCGCGATGTACGCGTGCTGGTGGGGGAGTGCGTCGAGCTCGCCGAGGGGGAGCTGGCGTTTGCGCCGTTGATCTCCGCGTTGCGGGGAGTGATGGCGGAGTCGGCTTCGGTGGAGTGGCTGGAGGCAGCGGAGCGCTCGGCGCTGGCGTCACTGTGGCCGGTGGTCGGCGCGGGCGAGTCGCTGCCCGGAGGGCGCGAGCTGCTGTTCGAGGCCGTGTACCGGGTCCTCGCTCGCCTCGCCGACGTGCGGCCGGTGCTGCTGATCGTGGAGGACGTGCATTGGATCGACCGGTCCTCGCGCGATCTACTTGCTTTTCTGGTCCGCAACGCGCGGCACGATCCGATCGCCGTGATGACCACGTTTCGCCCCGACGAGTTGCCCCGGGGTCATCCGCTGCGCCCGTTCCTAAGCGAGCTGGAGCGCTCGGGACGCGCAGAGCGGGTTGACCTGGTGCCGCTGCGGCGCTCTGAGGTGGCCGAGCAACTGGAGGCGATCGCGGGGCGCGCCCCGGCCGCTGAGGTGATCGAGCGGATCTTCACGCGCTCGGAAGGCAACCCGTTCTTTGCCGAGGAGCTGCTGGCCAGCGCGGACACGGCGGCGCGGGAGCTGCCGGGCTCGCTGCGTGAGACGCTGCTGGTGCGGATCGAGCGGCTGTCGGAGTTGACTCGTGAGGTGTTGCGTGTCGCGGCGGTCGTCGGTCGTTCGGTTGACCACCGCCTGCTCGCGAGCGTGGTCGGTGTCGCCGAACCGGATCTGCTTGCCGGCCTTCGCGAGGCGGCAGACCATCATGTGCTGGTGCCCAGCTTGGATGGAGCCACTTACGTGTTCCGCCATGCGCTGTTGCGTGAGGCGATCTACGACGACACGCTTAGCGGCGAGCGGCTGCGTCTGCATCGCGCGATCGCGGCGACGCTCGACGCCCATCGGGAGTACGCCGGGGAGGCGCCCGCGGCCGAGCTGGCGTACCACTGGTTTGCGGCCGGGGAGGAGCGGGCCGCGCTGGCGGCATCGGCCGAGGCAGCGTCTGAGGCTGAGGGCATGCATGCGCTGGGAGAGGCGGTGGGGCACATCGACCGCGTGCTTGGACTCTGGGAGCGCGTTCCCCGGCCAGAAGACGCGGCGGGCTCCGACCGGTTCGAGTTGCTCATCCACGGGTCAGAGCTCGCGGACTTCTCCGGTGACGGCGCTCACGGCCTCGCGCTCGCGGAACGGGCACGCGCGGAGATCGACGAGCGCACCGAGCCCCTCCGCGCGGCGCGGGCGGAGGCGCGCATCGGCCGGTCGTTGTTCTTTTCGGGTCGGGGCGCCGACGCGCTCGGGCACCTCGCGGCCGTCCGCCGCCTCGTGCCGAAGGACCCGCCCACCGTCGAGTATGCGGAGGCGCTGGCTGTGGAGGGCCGAACGCTGATGCTCAATGATCGGCCGGGCGAGGCACGCGGACCGCTCGAGGAAGCGCTCTCGATGGCCGAGCGAGTGGGCGCGAAGGAAGTGCTGGCGAGTGCGCTGAACTCGTTGGCGATCGTGTACGGCAGCCTGGGCGATTTCGAGCGGGCGATCGCCGCCGGCCGCGACGGCCTGCGGCTCGCCGAACAGATCGGATCCGTCGAGGAGATCATGCGAGCCTACGTCAACACCAGCCAGGCGATCCAGGACGCAGGCCGGATCGATGAGTCGCTGGCGATGGCGGTCGAGGGAGTCGCGGTCACGGAGCGGCTCGGGATGAGCCGAGTCGCCGGTGACACCCTGCGCGACCACGCAGGCCTGATGCTCCTGCGCATCGGACGGCTCGCCGAGGCGGACCGGATGATCCGACCGGCGCTAGAGAACGCGACCACGACGTTCAACGTTGCGGCGGCAGAACACTCCGCGGCACGGCTGGCGCTAGAGCAGGGGGACATCGGTCTTGCCGAGCGACGACTGGAGACGGCGTGGTCGCTGATGCAGCGCTCGGGCGGGTTTCAGCTGATCGGGCCGGCACTCGGGGCGCGTGTGCTGCTGGAGTTGACTCAGGGCGATCTACAGCGTGCCCGGGAGCGCGCTCGCGAAGGCCTCGAGCGCGCCGTCCTGAACATGGGCCACTCACTGTTTACCGCCGAGCTGTATTGGCTTGCGGTGCGGGTCGAGGCGGAGCTGGCCGAGCTGGCGCGGACGGGAGACGACAGCGAAGCGGTCGGGCGGTGCGAACGGGCAGCCGTGTCCGCGCTGAACGACTTCAAGGCCGGGCTTAGTAGGGCCGGCGGCGACCGTCCGCCGCCAGAGTCGAGCGCGTTCCTGGCGCTGGCGGAGGCCGAGCTGACGCGTCTGCACGCCGAGCGGGATCCCCGGCCCTGGACGACAGCGGCCGAGGCCTTTGGCGCGATCGGGGCCTGCTATCCGGCGGCGTACGCGGAGATGCGCGCGGCCGAGGCGCTTGCCCTCTCTGGCGCGCGGGTCGCCGAGATCGCGGTACCGCTCCGGTCCGCGCACGCAACCGCCGTCGAGGTCGGCCCGGGACCGTTCCTTATGTCCGTGCTGGCGCTCGGGCGCCGGGCGGGCGTGCCGCTCGGCGCCCCGGACGAGCACCCGCGCGCGGATGTCGTCGCCGAGCTCGGCCTGACCGAACGCGAGCTCGAGGTGCTGCGCCTGATAGGCGACGGCCGCACCAACCGCCAGATTGGCGAGGAGCTGTTCATCACCCCGAAGACCGCGAGCGTGCATGTGTCGCGGATCCTGATGAAGCTCGGCGTCGCCAACCGGGCCGAGGCCGCGGCCGCCGCTCACCGGTTGGGGCTTGCGCGGCAGGTCGGCGTCGACTAGCGGCCTAAGACTCCCGGCAGGAACTTAAGACGCAGGATTAGACGTCCTCCAGATGTGGGGCCAGGGTCTTAGCCATAGCTTGAACCTCGATCCAAACCCCAACCAAAAGGAGGAGCGCCATGCCGCTCATCAACGTCAAGCTGATCGAGGACGTGTTCACGTCCGAGCAGAAGGGACAGATCGTCGAGCGACTGACCGACGCGATGGTCTCGATCGAGGGAGAGAACATGCGCGCCGTCACATGGGTCGTCGTCGAGGAGGTCCGCAGCGGCGACTGGGGCATCGGCGGCAAGCCGCTGCACACCGAGGATGTCAAGGCCCTGGCCGCGGGCACGCCCGTCTAGACATCCTCGACGACACCGGACGCCGGGGCGCCCGCGAGGTCGCCCCGGCGAGCCCAGCACAAACGCGAAAGCGTGGGAAGCGTTGCGTGTGAGCCGCGTCGGGCTCGGCAGAGCGTGCTGCGGCGGCCGGTTCCGAACGCGTCGCTCGCGGTCGGTAGCCGCTGGGCGGCGCGGGGGCCAGAGGCATCCACTGGGTCCTGGAGTCGGTTGTTCGTCGACGGGCCAATCGAACCACATGCCCGCAGACAGACGAATGCGGGTTTCTCCGCCGGTACCCCAAGAGACGCGCAATTCGCCAATTCCGAGACTTGCGGTTCGGCTGACGACGCAGTCCTTTTCCGTGCCAAGCGGGGCAGGCGACCAGCGGGCTCGCAAGTCCTCCCGACTCGGATGCAGGTCCGGTTACGCGGCCGGGCGCTCGCGTGGGCCAAACCGGCCATGCGGATGTGGCGGCGGCTCTGGCGCTGTCAGCTCGGGCTTGTGGGGATCGCGATCGACATTTCGATCCCGCCGCCGGTGTTGTTGTGGCGCACGGCGTTCTCGACGAGGTTGGCGATCATGCGCTCCAGCAGCACGCGGTCGCCGCGGGTCGGCGCAGGCTCAAGCGCGGCTTCGACCGTGATCTGGCGCTGGTCGATCGCTGTGTGGGTGGCGTCGAGCGCGTCCTCGGCGGCTGTGGCGAGATCAACAGCTTCTTGGGCTGCAGGGCCGAGTTCACTGGTCGCTAGCGCGTCGTGCTGCGGTGCGTTCTCAGGCCGGCCGCGCGCCGGCGACATGGCGCGGTGACCTCGGGCGGCAGCTCCCAGCGCGTTGTGAGGCCCCACAGGAAGGCCGCCGAGGAGTGAGACAGCACCGCCCCCGGCCCGGCGCAGCGGACCGCCGCGGCCGCCACCGCCGGCGGGTCGGCGCGCCGGTGCCCGACGGCATAGAGCGCGCGCCCGACGACGATCAGCCGACCGACCTTGATTCGATGGTCGATCGCACCGCGGCCCAGGCCGAGCGCGATCAGCTGGGCGCGGCTGACATGGCCGTACGCGTCGGCCGCGCAGGCGATGGCGGCGTCAACCGCAGGCTGGGGAACGTTCTCCATGACAGTCATGAAGAGCGTTCTCGAGCCCGCGTTTCACCCCCCTGGCGCCCCGGAACACCGCGGGCGTCCGCGGGGCCGGGGAACCGCGTTCATGACAGACATGATGAAGATCGTTCCCCACCCCAGCGCCGAGCCGCGCTCGGGCGCGCGAGGCGACGCGGGCGCCCGGCGGGGCCGCGCTCGAGCCCGGGGGGCTCGCTCGCCGGCCGCGCACGCGCCCGGGACGCCTCAGCCGTCGGACGCGGCCAGCCGGCGCAGCTGCACGCCGGTCAGGTCCTCGTAGAGGCGGATCGCGCTCATCTCGCCGGCCTCGTCGCCGTAGGCCGCACGGGCGCGGCGGTGGATCTGCTCCACCAGCGAGGCGAGCTCCACCGGCACGCCGACGTCGCGGGCGAGGTCGACGGCGAGGGCGAGGTCCTTGGTGACGAGCTTCATCGCGAACCCCTCGTCGTAGTCGCCGCGGTCGAGCAGGGGGACCACGTCGCGCTCCAGGAAGACCGAGCTGGCCGGCGAGTTGACGAGCGCGGAGTGCAGGCGGTCGAGCTCGACGCCGGCGCGGACGCCCATCGTCAGCACCTCGGCGGTGGCGACGGCCTGGATGAACCAGGTGAGGTTGAGCAGGAGCTTGACCGCGTAGCCGGCGCCGTGGCCGCCGAGATGGACGATCCGGGCGGGGTTGCCGATCGCCTCGAGCACCGGCAGCGCGCGGGCGTAGTCAGCGGTGTCACCGCCGACGTAGATGGCGAGCGTGCCCGCTTCGGCGCCGATCGTCTGCCCGGCGACGGGCGCGTCGAGCAGCGCGATCCCGCGCTCGCGGGCCGCGGCAAGGGCGAGCCGGCCGACCTCCAGCGAGCTGGTGCTCATCTCGACGATCAGCGCGCCGGGAGGGAGCGCGTCGATCGCCCCAGCGACGTGCGGCCGGCTGCCGCCGCCCGAGCCGCACAGCACGTCGCGCACCTGCGGCGGCCCCGGGAGGCTGGTGACGAGGATCTCGGCGTCCCGGACGCAGTCGGCGACCGACCCGCGGGCGCGGGCGCCCGCCGCCACCGCGCCGGCGACGGCGTCCCCGGAGAGGTCGAACGCGGTCACGTCGAAGCCGGCGGCGATCACGTGGCGGCACATGTGCGACCCCATGTGGCCCAGCCCGATGAACGCCACGCGGGTCGCGCCGGCGCCACCCGCGGCGCGCCCGCCGTCGGCGGAGGCAGGAACGGTCTGCGTCATGCCAGCGAGATCCACGTCGTCTTCAGCTGCGTGTAGGCCTCCAGCGCGTGCAGCGAGCGGTCGCGCCCGTGCCCGGAGTCCTTGAAGCCGCCGAACGGCGTCGCCATCGAGGACGCGTCGAAGGTGTTGACCCACACCGTGCCGGCGCGCAGGCGCCGGGCCAGGCGCCCGGCGGTCCGCACGTCGGAGGTCCAGATCGCGGCCGCCAGGCCGTACCGCGTGTCGTTGGCCAGCGCCAGCGCGTGGTCGGCATCGTCGGCGGTCTGGATCACGAGCACCGGGCCGAACACCTCCTCCTGGACGATCGGCAGCCACGGGTCCTCGGCGGCGATCAGCGTCGGTGCCATGTACGCGCCTCCCGCCACCGGCTCGCTGCGACCGCCGCCGAGCAGCACCGTGGCGCCGTCCGAGCGCGCGCGCTCCACCCGGGCGAGCACGCCGTCGAGGTGCTCGCCGGAGATCAGCGCGCCGAGCACGGTGTCGGATGCCAGCGGGTCGGCGGGCACGAACGAGCCCGCCACCTCCGCCAACAGAGCGACGAGCTCGTCGCGGACCGCGCGCTCGACGACCACCCGGGAGCCGGCGTGGCAGGTCTGCCCGGCGTTGTAGAAGATCCCCCAGCCGATCGCCTCGGCGGCGGCCCGCAGGTCGGCGGCGTCGGCGAGCACGACCTGCGGGCTCTTGCCGCCGAGCTCCAGCGACACCGCCTTGCCGTTGGACTCCCCCGCGTAGCGCTGAAACAGCCGCCCGACCGCCACCGAGCCGGTGAAGGCGACCTTGTCGACATCGGGATGGCGGCCGAGCGCCTGCCCGGCCTCCTCGCCGTAGCCCGGCACGACGTTGAGCACGCCGTCGGGCACGCCGGCCTCGGCGGCCAGCTCGGCGAGCGCCAGCGCGCTGAGCGGCGACTGCTCGGCCGGCTTGAGCACGATCGAGTTGCCGGCGGCGAGCGCCGGCGCGAGCTTCCACGCGGTGATGATCAGCGGGTAGTTCCACGGGACGACGGCGCCGACGACGCCGAGCGGCTCGCGGCTGATCAGCGCCAGCGCGTCGGCGGCGGTGGGGGCGATCTCGCCGTAGACCTTGTCGACCGCCGTGCCGTACCAGGCAAAGCACCGGGCGGCGCCGGGGACGTCGACGCCGCGGGCGTCGCTGATCGGATGCCCGGTGTCGCGGGCCTCGATCATCGCCAGCTCCTCCAGGCGCTCGGTCATCAACTGCGACAGGCGGACCAGCACCCGGCCGCGGGCGGCCGGGTCGGCGAGCGCCCAGCCGCCGCGCTCGAACGCCGCCCGCGCCGCGCGGACCGCCCGGGACACGTCCTCGCCGGCGCCCCGCGCGACCGCCGCCAGCACCGACCCGTCGCGCGGTGACACGGTCTCAAACGTCCGCCCGTCGGCGGCGGGCACGAACGCGCCGTCGATGAACAGCTCCGACCTCATCGCGCGGCGGCGGCGTAGTGCGACACCGCGTCCTCGTCGAGCTCGATCCCCAGCCCGGCGCCCGACCCCACCGCCAGGCAGCCGTCGCCGTCGATCGCCAGCGGCGCGGCGAGCATGAAGTCGCGCCGCTGCGGCGTCCAGCCCGGCGGGTCATAGGGGTATTCCAGGAACGGACCGCCGCCGACCCCGCAGCACACGTGGAGGTTGGCGAGCACGCCGATCCCGTTGGTCCACGTGTGCGGGGTGAACCAGCGGTTGCGCCGCAGCGCGAGGTCGGCGAGCGTCCGCACGCCGGAGATGCCGAGCGCGAGCACGACGTCGGGCTGCACGACGTCGAGCGCGTCGTGCTCGAGCGCGAGGCGCAGCTCGTCGAAGCTGCGGGCCATCTCGCCGCCGGCGACCCGCACGCCGGTGGCGGCGCGCAGCATCCGCATGCCGTCGAGGTCAGCCCCGGCGAGCGGCTCCTCGACCCACAGCACCCCCAGCTCGCGCAGCGCGGCGACTGTCGCGCGGGCCTCGGCGGGGCCGAGGCCCGGCTCGATGTCACCCGCCATCCGCCACCACTGATTGAGGTCGACCATGATCTCCAGCGCGTCGCCGACGGCGTCGCGGATCGCCGCCACGACCGCGATCCCCTCGGGGATCCGGTCGCGGGCGATCCGCACCTTGACCGCGCGGAAGCCCTCGGCCACCAGCGCGCGGGCGTCCTGCGCGCGCTCGTCGGGCGCCCGCAGCGAGCCGAGCGACGCATACACCGCGATCCGGTCGCAGCCGGCGCCGAGCAGCGTCGCCACGGGAACGCCGAGCGCGCGGCCGGCCAGGTCCCACAGCGCGGCCTCCAGCGGCCAGTAGCGCCCGGCGTGGAAGGAGATCGTCTCCAGCGTGCGGGCGTGGTTGGCGATCGCCAGCGGATCGCGGCCGACGAACAGGTGCGCGAACTCCGCAAAGCCGCTCATCGTGTCGCCGCTGGCGATCCCGGTGAGCCCCTCGTCGGTGCGCACCCGCACGATCGTCGCGTCGAAGTGCTCCCGGGGGACGGGATCCCAGGCGGCGTGAAACGGCGGATCGAGCGGCAGGCGCAGCCGCTCGAGCTCGATCGCGGTGATCTTCACGAGCCGCTGTAGAACGGGCTGAGCAGCTCGTCGCGGCGCTCGACGAGCGCCTGGGCGGCGCGCGGGTCGCGGCCGTGGACGGCGGTGGCGACGCCCTTGTAGGTGGCCTGCCGGCTGGCGATGCGGACCGCCGTCTCGTCGTCGGCTGCCGGGTCGATGTAGATCGCGACGAGCACCAGCAGCTCGCCGCTGGCCTGGACGAGGCCCTCGGCGACGGCGTCGAGCACGCCCTGGGCGATCCCAAGCTGGGCTGCGCCCCAGGTCAGCGTCTGATGGCGCTCGGCGGTCGCGGTGGCCTTGTTGATCATGATCGTCGGCGGCCACACCGGCTCGTAGTGGTCCTTGTCCTCGCCGACGACGACGAGGATCGGGGTGTGGCCCGGGGTGGGGGAGGTGAAGGTCGTCAGCAGCGCCGCCGCCGTCGCGGTGCCGCGGCGGGCCAGCACGACGTTGACGTGCGCCCCGTCGGGATCGGCGCCGCTCCAGCCCTCTCCGATCCGCCCGTCGAGATGGTCCCAGCTGCTCATGCTCGCTCCTCGCCGCCGGCCGCCCCGGCCAGCTCGTGGTCGATGATGATGACCGAGCGACTGCCCTCGCCGTGGCGCAGGCGCTGCAACGCCGCCTCCACGTCGTCGAGCTCGATCAGGTCAGAGACGACGTCGGCCAGCTCCAGCCGCCCGGAGCGCACGAGCTCGACGAGCCCGGGGAACGTCTCACGCGGATCCGCCGAGCCGTAATAGCTGCCGATGATCGCCTTCTCCGACAGGAACTCGATCGCCGGCAGCGACACCTCGACGCCGGACGGGGCCAACCCGACGACGACCGCGGTGCCCCCCGGCCGCAGCGCGTCCCAGGCGGCGCGGATCGTCGCCGCGCTGCCGACGACCTCGAAGGCGTGATCAACCCCGCCGCACAGCTGCGCGATGCGCTGCGCGGGATCCTCACGCGAGGCGTCGATCACGTGCGTGGCGCCCCGGCGCAGCGCCGCCGGCAGCTTCTCGGGGCGGCGGTCGACGGCGATGATCGTCGCCGCCCCGGCCAGGCGGGCGCCGGCGATCACCTGCAGGCCGACGCCGCCGCAGCCGATCACCGCCACGCGCTCGCCGATCCGCACGCGGGCGGCGTTGGTGACCGCGCCGATCCCGGTGACGACGCCGCAGCCCATCAGCGCGGCCTGCCACAGCGGCACGTCGCCGGGGATCGCGATCGCTCCGGCGGCGGCGACCACGGCGAACTGCGCGAAGCACGCCACCGTGAGGCCGTGCTGGAGGACCGTGCCGTCGGCGTCGCGCAGCCGCGAGGTCCCGTCGAGCAGGCGCCCGGCGACGGAGTGGCCGCCGGCCGTCTCGCACAGCGTCCGCCGCCCCGACCGGCAGGCCGGGCACTGCCCGCACGACGCCACCATGCAGAAGACGACGTGGTCGCCGGGCGCGACCGAGGTCACCTCCTCGCCGACCGCCTCCACGACGCCCGCGCCCTCGTGGCCGAGCACCATCGGCCAGCGGCCGTCGCCCAGCCGGCCGTCGGCGAGGTGCAGGTCGGAATGGCACACGCCGGCGGCGGCGACCCGCACCAGGACCTCGCCGCGCCGCGGCGGATCGAGATGCACCCGCTCGACGGCGACCGGGCGCCCCGGCTCGCGCAGCACGCAGGCGCGCATCTCCAGCCCCAGCCCCGGCGCCGCTGCCGAGGCCGGCGCGCTCTCAGCGAGTGGAGGCCCGGGCATCGGCGGCCGGTCCGCGGTCGGCGACCTGCAGCCGGCGCAACTCCTCCAGCGGGATGTGGCAGCGGATCCCGTGTCCGGCCTCCTCCTCGACCAGCTCGGGCTCGGTCGTCTCGCAGATGTCGCCGAGCTTGCGCGGGCAGCGGGTGTGAAACGGGCAGCCGGTGGGCGGGTCGGCGGCGCTGGGAATCTCGCCCTCCAGGCGGATCCGCAGGCGGTCGAGGTCATCGAGCGTCGGGACCGCCGACAGCAGCGCCTCGGTGTAGGGATGGTGCGGCCCCTCGAACACCTTGTCGGCCGGCCCGATCTCCATCACACGCCCGAGGTAGAGCACGACGATCCGGTCGGCCAGGTAGCGTACGACGCCGAGGTCGTGGCTGATGAACAGGTAGGCGACCTCCTTGCGGGCCTGCAGGTCGGTGAGCAGGTTGAGGATCGCCGCCTGGACGGACACGTCGAGCGCCGAGGTCGGCTCGTCGCAGACGACGATCCGAGGGTCGCCGGCGAACGCGCGGGCGATCGCCACCCGCTGCTTGAGCCCGCCCGAGAGCTGGGACGGGCGCATCGGCAGGTAGCGCTCGGG
>JBELAG010000165.1:0-12851 GCA_049509055.1 Solirubrobacteraceae bacterium | reverse complement strand
GATCTCGAGCCTGATCGCGCTCGGCGTCCGCTTCGCCGTCGACGACATGGGCGCCGGGTACTCCGGGCTGCGGCAGATCACCACCGTGCGTCCCAGCTATCTCAAGCTCGACCGCTCCCTGATCAGCGGCATCGACGGCGATTCCGACCGTGGCGCGCTGGTGACGGCGATGCTCGGCTATGCCCATCAGACCGGCGGCTACCTCGTCGCCGAGGGCGTCGAGACCCAGGCCGAGCTCGACACGCTCACCCGGCTCGGCGTCGAGCTCGTGCAGGGCTATTACCTCGCGCGGCCCGGCTGGCCGTGGCCGGAGGTGCGGTCGGTCGCGCCGTCACCCGTGAGGCCCGCTCCGGTCCCCCGCCCGGCACGCCCCCGCGCGGTCCCGCGGGCGCGGCTGGAGACCGTCCAGCTCCCCAGCGCCTGACGCCGCGAGTCCGCCGCGCCCGGCCCCGGGCGACCGGCGCGCCTACTATTGAGCGCCGACATGCGCGCGCTCGTCTCCCGCCCCGCACCGCCGTTCGCGGAGATCGCCACGGTCTCCGATCCCGTCGCCCGCTCTGACCAGGCGATCGTCGAGGTGAGGGCGTTCAGCCTCAACCGCGGCGAGACCCGGCGCCTGGAGACGATGGCGTCGGGATCGATCACCGGATGGGACCTGGCCGGCGTCGTCGGGAAGCCCGCCGCGGACGGCAGCGGACCGCCCGCCGGCGCCCGGGTCGTCGGCTTCGTCCTCGCGGGCGCGTGGGCCGAGCGGGTCGCGGTGCCGGCGAGCCAGCTCGCCGAGCTGCCCGCCGAGATCTCCTTCGAGCAGGCCTCCACCCTGCCGGTGGCGGGACTGACCGCCCTGCGGGCGCTCGAGCTCGGCGGCTTCGTGGTGGGCAAGCGCGTGCTGGTGACCGGCGCCAGCGGCGGCGTCGGGCGGTTCGCGGTGCAGCTGGCCCGGCTGGCGGGCGCCCACGTCACCGCGGTCGCTCGGCGCACCGCCGGCCTGGCCGAGCTCGGAGCCGATCAGGTGGAGCCCGAGCTCCGGGCCGAGGGCGACACGTTCGCGGTGATCCTCGACGCGATCGGCGGTCCCGTGCTCGGCACGGCGCTGCGGCGGGTGGCCCCCGGCGGGATCGTCGTCAGCTTCGCCTCGACGCTGACCGAGCCGGTGAGCTATCCGACGCGCGAGCTGTTCGCCCGGGCGCCCGGGGCGCGGCTGTACGGCCTGTTCATCTTCAGCGAGCTCGAGCACACCCGCAGCGGCCCGGCTGACCTGCGTCGCCTGGCCGACCTGGTGGCCGCCGGCGCGCTCGACCCGCAGATCGACCTCGTGCTCCCGTGGGCCGACGCGGCGACGGCGATCGAGGCGCTGCTGGAGCGCCGGGTGAGCGGCAAGGCAGTGCTGACGATCGACTGACCACCTGGGCCGTGCGCGACCCGGTGTTGGCGGTTGATCAGGCGCGACGGCGGTGAGGGCGAAAGCCTGCTCGCATCCGCCCCTCGATCCCGTAGATTGTCTGGCCTGGGAATTCGACCTCTTGGAGGAGGATCAGTGAAAAGATACGTCAGACCGTCCGCAGCCACCCTGCTGACGGTGATCGCCGCATTTGTCATCGCCGCGTGCGGCTCGAGCTCGTCGTCGAGCTCGTCGTCGAGCGCGAGCAGCTCTGCGCCCGCCGCGTCCTCGTCGTCGTCGGCGGCCGCGGGAGCGTCAGGCGGAACCGTCACGATGCTGATGGGAACCGCGCCGCAGTCGCTCGACCCGGGTCTGGACTACACGACCCAGGGCGCCGAGGCCAACTGGCTCGTCTACACGGGCCTGACCACCTACGCTCACGCCGGCGGAACGGCCGGCGCGGCGCTGATTCCCGGCCTCGCGACCGCGCTGCCGGTGATCTCCGACGGCGGCAAGACCTACACCGCCACGCTGCGCAAGGGACTGGTGTTCTCCAACGGCCAGCCGGTCAAGGCCAGCGATTTCGCCTACACCGTCGAGCGGGCGATCAAGATCCCGTGGGGCGGCTCGGGCTCGTTCATCACCCCGGTGATCGCCGGGGCGACCGCCTTCGCCAACGGCAAGGCCAAGACGATCTCCGGGATCACCACCGACGACGCCACCGGCAAGATCGTGATCCATCTGACCGCGCCGTACGGGCCGTTCGACAACGTGCTCGCCTTCCCGGCGCTGGGCATCATCCCGTCGGGGACGCCGTTCAAGGCTGAGCCGACGAGCCCGCCGCCGGGCGTCGGCCCCTACGAGGTCACCAACATCGTGCCCAACCAGTCGTTCTCGGTGGTCAAGAACCCCAAGTGGGCCTCGATGGGCATCCCGGCCTCGCTGATCCCGGCGGGTCACGTCGACGTCGATGTCAAGATCTCGTCCAACGTCAGCTCCAACGCGCTGGCGGTGCTCAACAACACGGCCGACATCTTCGACTGGGCCGACACGATCCCCGGCGCCCTGCTGCCGCAGATCCAGTCGCAGGCGTCCAGCCGGTTCAAGCTCGTCGACCTCGGCGGCTCGACGTACTACGTCTTCCTCAACACGACCGAGAAGCCGTTCAGCAGCCAGCTCGCCCGCGAGGCGGTCGTCGCCGGGCTCAACCAGGACGCGATGAGCCGTCTGGGCTCCGGCACGCTTGTGCCGGCGTGCTTCTTCCTGCCGCCCGACGTCCCCGGACATCCGACCGGCTCGTGCCCGTACGGCACGCCCGGTCTCGGTAACCTCGCCAAGGCCAAGGCGCTGGTCAGGCAGTCGGGCATGGAGGGTCAGCCGGTGACGGTGTGGAGCGAGACCCGCGCGCCGCGTCAGCAGTGGATGACCTACTACACCTCGTACCTGAACTCGATCGGATTCAAGGCGACGCAGAAGGTGATCGCCGACGCGACGTACTTCACGACGATCGGCGAATCCAAGACCGTCCACCCCCAGACCGGATTCGCCGACTGGAACCAGGACTTCCCCAACCCGGTCGACTTCTACGGAGTGCTCCTCGACGGCAAGGCGATCCTGCCGACCGACAACGAGAACTTCGGCCAGACCAACGACCCCTACGTCAACGCCCAGGTGACCAAGCTGGGCGTCACGCCGACGACCCAGCTCAGCTCGGTCGCCGCCCAGTGGCAGGCGCTCGACGAGTACGTCGCCAAGAAGGCCTACGTCGCTGTCTTCGGATATCAGAAGTTCCCGGAGTTCGCGTCCGATCGGATGAACTACGGCGCGCTCGTCTTCCAGCCGATCTACGGCTGGGATCTGAGCTCGTTCGAATTGAAGTAGTGGTCGCGGCGGGCCGGGACGGCTAATCTGTCCCGGCCCGCTCGATCTCTTGCGCAATGGCGACCGCATCAGCCCCAGGCACTGAATTCTCCGACGGTCTCGACGCGGGCTTCGCCGGCGACGGCGGGGATCTCCCGCCCGGGATCGGGCCGTGGACGCTCGCCTGGCGGCGGCTGCGGCGCAACAGGGTGGCGCTGTTCTTCGGGGCGGTGTTCCTGCTGATCGTCGTGATGTGCCTGCTGGCGCCGCTGTACTCCAACGACGTCGCCCACGTCGGCCCCAACTTCGAGAACATCACCGGCACGGTCAACGTCGGCGGCAAGCAGGAGGACGTCGTCAGCCTGATCGGCATCCCGATCGGCCCCACGTGGGAGTTTCACCATTACTTCCTCGGTGCCGACGAGAACGGCCGTGACGTGGCGGTCCGGCTCCTCTACGGAGGGCGCAACTCGCTGGAGATCGGGGCGGTCGCGACGCTGCTGACGATGGTGCTGGCCACGCTGCTGGGGATGCTGGCCGGCTACTTCCGAGGGTTCACCGACGGGATCATCAGCCGCGGCCTCGACGTGATCTGGGCCTACCCTGCGGTGCTGCTCGGGATCACGCTCGGGACGGTGCTGGCGATCCGCGGTCTCGGTCCGTTCAAGCAGGGCTCGCTGATGGTGCCGGCGTTCGTGATCGGCATCGTCTACATCCCGTATGTGGCGCGGCCGATCCGCGCCCAGGTCCTGACCCTGCGCGAGCGGGAGTTCATCGACGCCGCGCGCCAGCAGGGCCTCAGCCACCTGCAGATCATGTGGTCGGAGATCCTCCCCAACGTCGCCTCGACGATCGTCGTGTTCGTCCCCCTGATCCTCGCCAACGCGATCCTGCTCGAGGCCGGCCTCACCTATCTGGGCGCCGGGGTGCAGCCCCCCGCGCCGTCGTGGGGGTCGATGATCTCCGAGGGCATCGACACGATCCCCGCCGCCTTCCACAACGTGCTGGTGCCGGGGGTCATGCTCGTGCTCGCGGTCCTGTCTGTCAACATCTTCGGCGACGGCCTGCGCGACGCGCTGGACCCGCGGGCGAAGGTCCGCATCGGCCAGTGACACCGAGTGTCGCGACGGCGCGCCGGGGCACGCGCCGATGACCCGCTTCATCGTCCGCCGGCTGCTGGTGATGGTCGCGCTGCTGTTCGTGATCACGCTGATCACCTTCCTGCTGTTCGTCGTCGTCCTGCCCAACGGCAACCCGGCGGCGCTGATCGCCGGCCGGCTGGCGACGCCCGCCGAGGTGCACCTGATCAGCGTGCGCTACGGGTTCGACAAGCCCGTCTACATCCAGTACCTCAAGACGATGGCGAACATCTTCTCCGCCCAGGCCTACTCCTATCAGTCGGGCTTCAACGTCGTCGACGAGATCCGCTCCGGTCTGCCGGCGACCCTCTCGCTGGCGCTGGGCGCCGGCATCATCTGGCTGCTGACGTCGATCGCCCTCGGCACGCTGGCGGCGATCCGCGCCGGCCGTTACACCGACCGCGTGCTCACCGTGCTGTCGATGCTCGGCGTGTCGCTGCCCCCGTTCTTCCTCGGCGCGGTGCTGATCTACTTCGTCGGCTATGAGTGGGGCGTGATCCCGATCGGCGGCTTCGTCAGCTTCACCAGCAGCCCGTGGCAGTGGTTCCTGCACATGCTGGCGCCGTGGTTCACGCTGTCGGTGCTGTTCATCGGCTTCTACTCGCGGGTGCTGCGTTCGACGATCCTCGACACGATCAACGAGGACTACGTCCGCACGGCGTATGCCAAGGGACTGTCCGAGCGCCAGGTGCTCGTGCGCCACATCCTGCGCAACAGCCTGATCCCGATCATCTCGCTGTGGGGGCTGGACCTCGCTCAGGTGATCGGCGGCGGCGCGATCCTCACCGAGTCGGTCTTCAACCTGCACGGCGTCGGTCAGCTGATGCGCGACTCGATCGGCCGCCTGGACACGGTCACGCTGATGGCCGGCGTGATTCTCGTCGCCCTGGCGGTCGTGCTGCTCGGCGCGATCGTCGACATCGTCTATGCCGTGCTCGACCCGCGGATCCGGCTCGGAGCATGAGCAGCGCCGGCGCCCCGCTGCTGGAGGTCTCCGACCTCAAGGTCTCGTTCGCCACCGAGGACGGGACCGTCAGCGCCGTCGACGGCGTCTCGTTCTCGGTCGCCGGCGGCGAGGTGGTGGCGATCGTCGGTGAGTCGGGCTCGGGCAAGTCGGTGACCGCGATGACCCTGATGGGCCTGACCCGAGGGCCCAACGCACGCTTCGCCGGCGAGGCGCGCTTCCAGGGCACCGAGCTGGTCAAGGCCAGCACGTCGGAGCTCCAGCGCATCCGCGGCGCGGGGATCGCGATGGTCTTCCAGGATCCGATGAGCTCGCTGGACCCGGTCTACCGCGTCGGCAACCAGATCGTCGAGCAGATCCGCGTCCACGACCACGGGATCTCCAAAGCCCAGGCGCTGGACCGCGCGGTCGCCCTGATGGAGCGGGTCGGCATCCCGCGGGCCGCCGAGCGGCTGCGCTCCTACCCGCACGAGTTCTCCGGCGGCATGCGCCAGCGCGTGATGATCGCGATGGCGCTGTCGTGCAGCCCCTCGCTGCTGATCGCCGACGAGCCGACGACCGCGCTCGACGTCACGATCCAGGCCCAGATCCTCGACGAGCTGCGACAGCTGCGCTCCGAGACCGGCGCCGGGGTGATCCTCGTCACCCACGACCTCGGCGTCGTCGCCGACATCGCCGACCGCGTGATCGTCATGTACGCCGGCCGGGTCGTGGAGCAGGGCACGCTCGACGACATCTTCTACGACCCCCAGCACCCCTACACCTGGGGACTGCTCGGCTCGATCACGCGGATCGACTCCGACCGGTCACAGCGGCTGCCCGCGATCCCCGGCCAGCCTCCGTCACTGCTCGCCGCGCCGGAGGGCTGCCACTTCCGTCCGCGCTGCCCGCACGCCTTCGGACAGTGCACGCAGGTGCCGCCGCTCGAGAACCGGCTGGGCGGCGCGGGTGGGCGGCTGGACCGCTGCTTCTTGACCCCGGAGCAGAAGCGCGGCAAGCGTCAGGTGGGCGACCAGATCGGGCTGGCCAGCGCGGCGCCGGTGATCTCGTGACCCCGGACCCGCCCGCTCCGGACCCGCCCGCCCCGGGAACCCCGCCCGCGCCCGGGACGGGCGCCGCGCCGACCAACGGCGCGCCGTTGCTCGACGTCCAGCACCTGCGGGTCCTGTTCCCGATCAAGGCCGGGGTGATCATCGACCGCCAGATCGGCAGCGTCCACGCCGTCGACGACGTCTCCTTCCAGCTGACCGAGGGCGAGACGCTCGGCATCGTCGGCGAGTCCGGCTGCGGCAAGACGACCCTGATCCGCGTGCTCGTCCGGCTGATCGCCGCCACCTCGGGCTCGATCCGCTTCCGCGGCCAGGACATCACCGAAAGCTCGCGCAAGGACCTGGAGCCGATCCGCCGCCAGATGCAGATGGTCTTCCAGGACCCGCAGGCGTCGCTGAACCCGCGCAAGCGCGTGGGGCAGATCCTCGCCACGCCGCTGAAGATCCGCGGCGTCGAGCGCGCCAAGCTGAGCAATGAGAGCCGTGACCTGCTGGCGCGCGTCGGGCTGTCGACCGACGTGCTCAACCGCTTCCCGCACGAGTTCTCCGGCGGTCAGCGCCAGCGGATCGGGATCGCCCGCGCGCTCGCCGTCGATCCCCGCCTGATCCTGCTCGACGAGCCCGTCTCAGCGCTCGACGTGTCGATCCAGGCGCAGGTCATCAACCTGCTGGAGGAGCTGCAGGACGAGTTCCATCTCAGCTACGTGTTCGTGGCCCACGACCTCAGCGTCGTGCGCCACGTCTCGGACCGGATCGTCGTCATGTACCTCGGCAAGCTGATGGAGATCTCCCCCTCCGAGGAGCTGTACTCCAAGCCGATCCATCCCTACACCTCGGCGCTGCTGGGGGCGATCCCGATCCCCGACCCCAAGCAGAACCGCGCCCGCCGGCGCATGCACGTCACCGGCGAGCCGCCGAACCCGATCAACCCGCCGTCCGGCTGCCGCTTTCACACCCGCTGCCCGCTGGCGACCGAGATCTGCAGCGCCGTCGAGCCGCCGCTGACCGTCTACGCCGCCGGCCACATGGCGGCCTGTCACCACCCCCAGAACGTCACTGCCGCGGAGATCGCGGCGGCCGGCCGCTCCGACGACAGCCCGCTGAGCGCCGGCCCGGACCTGCCGGCCGCTCCGGGGTCCGACGTCGCCGCCGCGTCCGCCGCCCAGCCCTCGTAACCGGCTAAGAGCTAAGGCCCCCATCCGCCCGGCGTAAGGGGTCGCGTCAGGCGATCGGATCCGTTGTGCCGATGTGCGCCGAGCCGTCTCAGTCGATGCTGAACCTCACCGTGTCAGCGACTGAAAGGAACGGATCATGCACCCCGAGCTCACCCGAGCCCTCGCCCTCAGCCACCGCGACGACCTCCTGCGCGCGGCCCCCCGCCGACGCTCGCCCGCGGCCGGATCGCTGGTCGCCGCCCTGCGGCGATACTTCGCCGATGCGGTCCCGACTGACCAGCAGCCGGTTCGTCGGACGGGTCGGCGAGCTGGCCGAACTGGACCTCGCCGCCCGGGAGGCAGCGTCCGGACGACCCTCCCTCGTTCTGCTCGGCGGTGATTCCGGGGTCGGCAAGACGCGCCTGGTCGGCGAGCTGGAGCGACACCTGAGCGCCGCCGGGCCGGCCGGCGGCGTGCCGTTCGTGATGCTGCGCGGAGACGGCGTGCAGCAGACCGACGGCGAGCTTCCCTACGCGCCGCTGCTCGGCGCCCTGCGGCCGCTCGTGCGCGAGCGCCATCCGGCGCTCGGCGCGGTCAGCGCCGCCAGCCGCGCCCAGCTGGCGACGATCCTCCCCGGGCTCGAGCGCGACGGCCGGCCGGCGGGCGACCGCGACGGCCAGCTGCGGCTGTTCGAGGCGCTGCTGGAGCTGCTCGACGTGCTGACCGAGTCCTCCCCGCTCATGCTCGCGCTCGAGGACATGCATTGGGCCGACCGCTCGACCCGCGCGTTCGTGGCGTTCCTGGCTCGCAGCCTGCGCCAGGAGCGCGTCTGCGTGCTGCTCACCTATCGCACCGACGAGCTGCACCGCCGCCACCCGCTGCGCCCGTTGCTCTCCGAGCTCGAGCGACTCGAGCGCGCGCGGCGGATCGCGCTGGAGCCGTTTGACCGCCAGGAGCTCGGCGAGGCGCTCGCCGACATCCTCGGCGCCGCGCCGGCGACCGAGCTGCTGGAGCGCGTGTTCGCCCGCAGCGAGGGCAACCCGCTCTACACCGAGGAGCTGCTGGCCGCCGGGCTCGACGGGCGCGGCGCCGCGCCCCAGAGTCTGCGCGACGCCTTCCTGGTCCGGATCGAGCGCCTGTCGCCCGACGCCCAGCGCGTCGCCCGGGCGATCGCCGTCGGCCGGGCGCTCGACGAGCCGGCGCTCGCCGCCGTCACCGGCCTGGAGCGCGAGGTCCTGCAGGGCGCGCTGCGCGAGGCTCTCGCCGAGCAGGTGCTCGTCGCCCAGGACGGCGCGCGCCTGGGCTTTCGCCACGCGCTGCTGCGCGAGGCGCTGTACGACGACCTGCTGCCGGGCGAGCGCGGCGAGCTGCACATCGCGCTGGCGCGCCACCTGGAGGACGAGCACCGCGCCGGCGACGAGGGCGAGCCGGAGCGCACGGCGGCGATCGCCGGCCATTACGCCGCCGCCGGCGACCAGCCTGCGGCGCTGCGCACCACGATCGAGGCGGCGGCCGCGGCCGAGGACGTGCTGGCGTTCGGCGAGGCGGCCGACCTGCTCGCGCGGGCGCTGCGGCTGTGGCCGCGGGTCGACGATCCGCAGCGGGTGACCGGGATCGACCACGTCGCGCTGCTCTCGCGGGCGGCGCGCGCCGCGGCGATCATCGACGAGCGGGCGCGCAGCGAGGTCCTGTTCAACGAGGCGCTGCGCGAGCTCGATCCCGAGCGTGATCCGGCGCGCTACGCAGTGCTGCTGGAGCGGCTGTCGCGCGTGCTGTGGACGCTCAATCGCGGGCCCGAGGCGGTGGCCGGCGCCGAGCGCGCGCTCGCGATGCTCCCGGCCGACGACCCCGAGGGCGCGCGGCCACTGATGCTCGCCTGGCTGGCGCGGATGGGGTTCCTGCGCGGTCGCTTCCGCCGGGCGCGGGCCGACGGCGAGGTCGCGCTGGCGGCGGCGGTGGCCGCCGGTGACCGGTTCGCCGAGACCGAGGTGCTCAACACGCTCGGCATGGCCCGGATCGCGCTCCAGGAGGTCGACGAGGGCGTCGCGCTGCTGCGCCGGGCGATCGCGCTGGCGGGCGAGACCGGCGACGCCGACAGCCTGACGACGGCCTACTCCAACCTCGCCGACCTGCTCGGCGAGGCCGGGCGCACCGAGGAGGCGCTCGCCACCGCGCGCGAGGGTCTGGCGCTGACCTCGCGCTTTCATGTACGCAGCCTGCAATGGATCCGGCTGACGATCGCCTCGCTCGGGCTCGACGCCGGCGACTGGGCCGACGCCCGCGCCCAACTCGCGCAGGCGGCCACGCGCCCGGTCGGCATCCTGCTCATCTTCCGACGCCTGTGCGAGGCCGAGCTGGCCCTGGGTGCCGGCGACGACGATGACGCGGCGCGCTGCCTGGAGTCGGTCGCCGAGCTCGTGCGGGCCTCGTCGGAGCCGCAGTGGATCGGCTCCTATGGCGCGCTGGCGGGCGAGCTGGCGGCGCGGCGGCACGATCTCGACGGCGCGCGCCGCACGGTCGAGGATGCGCTTGACCGGATGGAGCTGTGCACCGATGACGTGATGCGCATCGCCCAGGTGAGCGCCGCCGCCGCCCGGGTCGAGGCCGACCGTGCGCTGCGGGCACGTGATCTGCGCCACACCGCCGAGCGCCGCGACGCCCTCGCCCGCGCCCGCCTGCACGCGCAGCGGCTGGGCGCCGCCGCGGCGGAGGGCGGTCCCGTCGCGCAGGCCCGCCTCGCCCAGGGACGCGCCGAGCTGGCCCGCGCCCGGGGCCGCGGCGGCGAGCGCGAGTGGGCCAGGGCGGCTCAGCTGTGGGATGCCGTCAAGCGCCCGTATCCGGTGGCCGTCGCCCGCTGGCGCGAGGCCGAAGCGCTCGTCGCCCACGGGCGGCGCCCCGAGGCGACGGCGGCCGCCGCCGCGGCGCTGGCCGGCGCGCGGTCGCTGGGGTCGCGCTGGCTGGAGCGGGAGTGCCGCGGGCTGGCCGAGCGGGCGCGGCTCGATCTCGGCCCGAGCGGGGCCGGCGCGCCCGCGGAGAGCGCGCGGGATCCCGAGCCGTTCGGGCTCACGCCGCGAGAGCGCCAGGTGCTGAGGCTGGTGGCGCAGGGGGCGACCAACCGCCAGATCGGCGCGTCGCTGTACATGGCCGAGAAGACTGCCAGCGTCCACGTCTCACGGATCCTCGCCAAGCTCGGCGTGCAGGGCCGCACCGAGGCCGCGGCGGTCGCGCATCGCCTCGATCTCGCCTGAGATTGCCGCGAGTCCCGCCTGCACAAGACGCCCGGGCGAGGTTGGACGCGGTGGCGAGGTGCGCGGCGTAGATTTCGCAGCCGTGCGCACGCCGGCCGAATGGGAGCCCCACGAGCGGACCCTGATGGGGTGGCCGTGTCGCGCCGAGCTGTGGGGCGGGGCGCTCGAGCAGGCGCGCCGGGACTACGCCACGGTCGCCAACGCGATCGCGGCGTTCGAGCCGGTGACGATGATCGCCAACCCCGGCGCCGATGCGACGGCCGCCCGCTCGGCCTGCAGCGCCGGCGTGCAGGTCGTCGAGCTCCCGCTCGACGACTCCTGGCTGCGCGACACCGGTCCGATCTACACCTACGGCGAGGACGGCGCGCGCGTCGCGCTGCACTTCGGCTTCAACGCCTGGGGAGAGAAGTTCTCGCCATGGGACCGCGACGCCCGGGTCGGCGCGCTGATCGCGGAGCGGCTCGGCGACCCGGTCGTCGAGGTGGCGCTGGTGCTCGAGGGCGGCTCGATCCTCACCGACGGCGAGGGCACGCTGCTCACCACCGAGCAGTGCCTGCTGCACCCCAACCGCAACCCGTCGCTGTCGCGCGAGCAGATCGAGGCCGAGTTGAGCGAGCGGCTCGGCGTGCACCGGACCGTGTGGCTCGGGCTCGGCCTGCTCGAGGACCGCGACACCGACGGCCACGTCGACCTGATCGCGGCGTTCACCCGGCCCGGGCACGTGCTGCTGCAGACCGTCCCCGAGGGCAACCCCAACGCCGAGCACTGCCGGGAGAATCTCGCCCGGCTGCGCGCCGCCGGCCTCGGCGTCACCGAGTTGCCGTTCCTGCCCTACGCCGAGGTGGAGGGCGAGATGATCGCCGCCAGCTACCTCAACTTCTATATCTGCAACAGTGCCGTGATCGTGCCGATGGCCGGAGCACACACCGACGAGCAGGCCCGTGCGATCATCGCCACCGCGTATCCCGGACGCGAGGTGATCGGCGTGCCGGGACTCGTGATCGCGTTCGGCGGCGGCGGCCCCCACTGCATCACCCAGCAGGTCCCGGTGCGCCTTGGCTGAGGAGCCGCTCGTCCTCACCGCGTCGCCGCCGCCGCCCTCGCCGGCCCGCACCCGCCCGTCCGAGCGCGCGCCGCTGCGGATCGGCCTCGTGCAGGAGCGCTGGCACCCCGATCCCGCCGAGCACGAGCGGGCGCTGGCCGAGGGCATCCGGCTCGCCGCCGCCGAGGGTGCGCGGATCGTGTGCCTGCAGGAGCTGACGCTGTCTCGCTACTTCGCGATCACCCCCGACGGGCCCCGGTCGGTCGGCGCCGAGCCCGAGGATCTCCACGCCGGGCCGACCGTCAGCTTCGCCCGGCGCGCCGCCGCGCAGCACGGCGTGCACGTCCACGCCTCGCTGTATGAGCGCGCCGACGCGCCCGACGGCCTGGGCTACAACACCGCGGTGGTGGTCGCGCCCGACGGCCGGCTGCTGTCGCGCACGCGCAAGCTCCACATCCCGGTGACCGCCGGCTACTACGAGGACAAGTACTTCCGCCCCGGCCCGGCGGCCGGCGAGACCGGGCAGGCCGGCGAGCCCGGCGGCGCGTTCCCGCTGACCGCGCTGCCGACCGACGACGGCGAGGCGCAGCTCGGCTGCCCGACGTGCTGGGACCAGTGGTTCCCCGAGCTCGCCCGCGCCTATTCGCTGGAGGGCGCCGAGGTGCTGATCTATCCGACCGCGATCGGCTCAGAGCCCGACCATCCCGGCTTCGACACCCAGCCGCTCTGGCAGCAGGTGATCGTCGGCAACGGCGTCGCCAACGGCACGTTCATGGTCGCGGTCAACCGGATCGGCATGGAGGAGCCGCTCACGTTCTACGGCTCGAGCTTCATCTCCGACCCCTACGGCCGGATCCTCGTCCAGGCTCCGCGCGACCGTCCGGCGGTGCTCGTCGCCGACCTCGACCTCGATCAGCGCCGCGACTGGCTGGAGCTGTTCCCGTTCCTGACCACGCGCCGGCCCGACGCCTACGAGGTGCTCACCCGCCGCTGACCTCGGCCTCGTCGGCGGCT
>JBELAG010000164.1:0-17190 GCA_049509055.1 Solirubrobacteraceae bacterium | reverse complement strand
GGGTTCCTGGAGTTCGAGGACGACCAGGAGGTGCTGGAGGCGCTGCTGGCCGCCGCCGAATCGTGGTGCCGGGCGCACGGCTGCGACCGGATGGTCGGCCCGATGTGCTTTCAGATCAACGACGAGGCCGGGGTGATGATCGAGGGCTTCGGACGCGAGCCGCTGATCCGGGAGCCCTGGAACCCGCCCTACTACGCGCAGCGCTGCGAGCAGGCCGGTCTCGCCAAGGCGATGGACCTGTTCGGCTGGGACCTCGACATCTCCGACCGCGAGCACCTCAACCCGATTCTGCCCAAGGTCTCCCAGCGCGCCCACGAGAAGTACGGGGTCACGATCCGCCGCATGTCGCGCCGCCATCTGCGCAGCGACATGGACGAGTTCGCCAAGGTCTACAACGCCGCCTGGTCGCACAACTGGGGCTTCGTGCCCTATTCCAAGGCCGACCTGGACGCCTACACGATCGACATGCAGCTCGTCTTCTCCCGGGACTGGTACATGATCGCCGAGGCCGACGGCCAGACGATCGCGATGGCGATCACGATCCCCGACATCCACCAGGTCTACAAGAAGATGCAGGGCAAGCTGCTGCCGCTCGGCTGGTTCTACTACCTGATTCGCGGGCGGATCATCGACCGCGTGCGGGTCGGCTTCCTCGGGGTGCTGCCGGAGTACCAGCACACCGGCGTGGCCGCCGCGCTGTACATGGAGCACTTCGACACCGCCGAGCGCAGCCGGCAGTCCAAGGGCGAGGCGAGCTTCATCCTCGAGGTCAACACGGCGATGAACCGGGGCCTGGAGGCGATGGGCGGGCGGCTGGTCAAGCGCTGGCGGGTCTACGAGCGCCTGCTCGACCCGCGCGCCACGCCGTCGGCACCCTGACCGGCCCCGGCGCGCTCCGGACCGCCGGGACGCCTGCGATAATGCGTCCGATGCCCCTCAAGCTCGGTTCGATCCTCACCGCGATGGTGACCCCGTTCGACGATCGCGGACGCGTCGACGAGGATGCGGCGGTGGCCCTCATGCACCATCTCGTCGAGCACGGCTCCGACGGCCTCGTGATCTGCGGCACGACCGGCGAGGCCGCGACGCTCGACGACCAGGAGCACCTCGGCATGATCGCCCTGGCCGCCCACGAGATGGGCGACACCTGCACGATCATCGCCGGCGTCGGCTCCAACGACACCCGCCATGCGGTCACGCTCACCGAGGCCGCCTCGGCGATCGAGGGGGTCGACGCGCTGCTGTCGGTCAACCCCTACTACAACCGCCCCAGCCGGCGCGGGATCCTCGCGCACTACCGTGAGGTCGACCGCGCCAGCGGCCTGCCGATCCTCCTCTACAACATCCCGCAGCGCACGGGCTCGGACCTGCCCAACGACCTCGTCGCCGAGCTCGGGGAGCTCGAGCACATCGTCGGCGTCAAGCAGGCCAACCACGCCAACCTGGCGCGGATCGACGGGATGATGATCTACGCCGGCAATGACGACATGCTCGCCGACGTGCTGGACCTCGGCGAGCCCGGCGGGATCCTCACCGGCAGTCACATCTTCGGCGAGGAGATGCGCCGGATGGTCGAGGAGCCCGCGCGCCGGCGTGAGATCGACGCCGGCCTGGCCGACGTCTACCGCGACTTCGCGGTCGCGCCGGCCGCATGCAGCGTCAAGGCGGCGCTCGAGCTGATCGGGGTCCGGGCGGGCAAGCCCCGGCTGCCGTACGTCGAACTGGACCCGAGCGAGCTCGCGATCGTGCGGGCGATGCTCGATCGACACGGCATGCTCGCGACCGCAGCGTGAGCAAGCTGCGGGTCCTCCCGCTCGGCGGGCTGGGCGAGATCGGCAAGAACATGACGGTCGTCGAGTACGACGACCGGATCGTGGTCGTCGACACCGGGCTGCGGTTCCCCACCGCCGACATGCTCGGGATCGACCTCGTGCTGCCCGACTTCGGCTACCTGCGCGAGCGCGTGGACGACATCGAGGCGATCGTCATCACCCACGGTCACGAGGACCATCTCGGCGCGCTGCCCTGGGTCCTGCGCGAGCTCGGCCCGGCCCGGGCCCCCGTCGTCTACGGCGGCCCGCTGACGATCGCGATGGCCCGCTCCAAGCTCGACGAGCACCATCTGCGCGAGATCGACCTCGAGGACGTCCCGACCGGCGAGCGGATCAGCGCCGGCCCGTTCGACATCGAGCTCGTGCACATGACCCACTCGATCCCCGACTCGTGCGCCGTCGCGCTGCGCACCGAGCTGGGCACGGTGCTGATCACCGGCGACTACAAGTTCGACCAGACGCCGGTCGACGGGCCGCCGGCCGACGTCGCGCGGCTGGCCGAGCTGGGCTCGGAGGGGGTCCTGCTGCTGTGCGGCGACTCCACCAACGCCGACCGTCTCGGGTTCTCGCCCTCCGAGCGCGAGGTCGGACCGCATCTGGAGGAGGTGTTCGCCCGCGCCGACGGCCGCATCATCGTCACCAGCTTCGCCTCCAACATCCATCGCGTCCAGCAGGTCGTCGACGCCGCCGCGGCGCTCAGCCGCAAGGTCGCGCTCGTCGGGCGCTCGATGCGCAAGAACGTCAACATCGGCCGGTCGCTGGGCCACATCGACATCCCCGAGGGGATGATGATCCAGCCCCACGAGGTCGAGGACTGGCCCGACCACAAGGTCGTGGTGATCTCCACCGGCTCCCAGGGCGAGCCGCTGTCGGCGCTGCGGCGGATGGCCTATAACGACCACCGCCAGATCACGCTGCGCAGCGGCGACACCGTCGTGTTCTCGGCGACGCCGATCCCCGGCAACGAGCGCGCCGTCAACGAGACCGTCGACCGGCTCTATCACATCGGCTGCCGCGTGGTCACGCCGCGCGAGGCGCCGGTCCACGCGTCCGGGCACGGCTTCGCCGAGGAGCTCAAGCTGATGCTCAACCTCGTGCGCCCGCGCTACGTGATGCCGATGCACGGCGACCACAAGCGCATCCACCTCCACGCCCTGCTCGCCGACGCGGTCGGGATCGAGCCCGACGCGGTGTTCGAGTCAGAGAACGGGATGCCGCTGGAGATCGACGCCAAGGGCGCGCGGTTCGGCGAGCGCGAGTCGGCCGGGATGATCTTCGTCGACGGCGTCGACATCGGCGACCCGGCCGACGTGGCGCTGCGCGACCGCCGCATGCTGTCGGCCGACGGCATCTTCATCGTCGTGGCCACCGTCTCCGAGCAGACCGGAGAATCGGTCGTTCCCCCCGAGGTCATCTTCCGCGGGGTGCCGTTCATCGAGCAGGCCGACGAGCTGGTGTCCGACATCCGCGATGAGGTCGAGCACTCGCTCGAACGCGCCGCCAAGGAGGGGATCCGCGAGATCGACCTGCTCCAGCAGGAGCTCCACGACGACCTCGCGACGTTCGTCTATGACCGGTTGCGCCGCCGGCCGATGGTCCTGCCGGTCGTCGTCGAGGTCTGAGCCGGCGGGGCCGCCGCGGGGGCGGGGGCGATGCTGCCGCTCGCCGGGATCCGGATCTCGAAGCGGGTGCCGGCCCCCGACAGCGTCGGCGCCAGCCTGACCGTGCCGCCGTGGGACTGCGCCACCGAGCGCACGATCGCCAGCCCCAGGCCCGATCCGCGGCCACCGTCGCGCCCGCCTCGGACGAAGCGCTCGAACACCCGGTGGGCGAGCTCGGGCGGGATGCCGGGGCCGCTGTCCTCGACGATCAGCACCGCCTCGCCGTCCTGCGAGCGGGTGCTGGCGTCGATCCGGGTCCCGGGCGGCGTGTGGCGCACCGCGTTCTCCAGCAGGTTGAGCACGAGCCGGTGCAGCTCGTCGCGGACCCCCTGCACGATCACCGGCTGGGCGCTGATCGACAGCTCGTGGCTCTCGGCGACGGGCCCCAGCTCGGAGGCGGCCTCCACCAGCACGTCGCCGAGGTCGGTGGGGCGGTGCGGCTGGACGCGGCGGGCGTCGGCCCGGGCGAGCAGCAGCAGGTCGCCGACCAGGCGGCGCATCCGCCGCGTCGAGCGCAGCGCCGCCTCGGCGGTCTCGGCCTGCTCGCCGCCGAGCTCCTCGGTGAGCAGCTCGAGGTTGGCGAGCACGCTGGTCAGCGGGGTGCGCAGCTCGTGCGACGCGTCGGCGACGAACTCGCGCTGGCGGTCGAGCATCGACTGCGTGTCGTTGCGCGCCGCATCCAGCGCCCCCAGCATGCCCTCCAGCGTGCGGGCGAGCTCGGCGATCTCGTCCTCGGCCTCGGGGTGGGGCAGGCGCTTGGACGGGTCGCGCGTGCGCATCAGCAGGAAGAAGTCGACGCGGCTGATCGTGTGGTCGAGGTCTGACAGCGGGACGGCGTAGAGCAGGATCACCGTGCCCGACGGCTTGACGCTGAGCGAGCGCACGGCGACGCGGTAGCCGTCGCTGTCGAAGTAGCCCGACGTCTGGGACGGCATCGTCGTGAACAGCGACTCCTGCAGCGGCGCCCGGGCGCCGCGGATCTTGGACTGGTTGCCGAGCGGGAAGCCGTCGGTGGAGTCGAAGATGCGGATCTGGGCGCGGTTGAGCCCGGTGAAGTCGGTGAGATGGACCTGGACGCGACGCCAGTCGAGGTAGACCCCGCGGAAGCGCAGCTTGCCGTTGAGCTCCGCCGACAGCTGGCCGATCGCCTTGCTCTGCTGCTCGTCGAACTCGACGCGAACCTGGCGGCCGGTGAGCGTCCCGACGAGCGCGGCGAAGCCGGCCAGGATCACGAACGTCAGCGCCGCCGAGCCGCCGGCCAGGCGCCAGCGGATCGGCAGGCGCCTATACGCGGAGTACGTAGCCCGCGCCGCGGATCGTATGTAGGAGCCTGGGCTCGCCACCGGATTCCAGTTTCCGTCGGAGGTTGGAGACGAACACCTCGATCGTGTTCGTCATCGAGAACGGGTCATATCCCCAGACCTCGTCGAGCAGCCGCTGGCGCGACACGACGATCCGCTCGTTGCGCATCAGGTACTCCAGCAGCTCGAACTCGCGCTGGGTCAGGTCGACGTGGCGGCCGCCGCGCAGCACCTCGTGGGTGTCGGGATTGAGCTTGAGATCGCCGACGGTGAGGCTGGCCTGGCCCCGTGGCGGGCGCCGGCGCAGGAGCGCCCGCAGGCGGGCGAGCAGCTCCTGGCGCTCGAACGGCTTGACGAGATAGTCGTCGGCGCCGGCGTCGAGGCCCTCGACGCGGGACTCGACCGCGTCGCGCGCGGTGAGCACGAGGATCGGGACGTCGTCGTCGGACTCGCGCAGGCGCTTGGCCACCTCGATCCCGTCCATCCCCGGCAGGCCGAGATCGAGCACGACGAGGTCGGGCAGGAACGCGTGGGCGTGCTCGAGCGCCACCGGGCCGTCGCCGGCCACGCGGACCTCATAGCCCTCCATCCGCAGCGATCGCTGAAGCACCTGGGCGATCGCATCGTCGTCCTCGACGACGAGCACGCGGGGGGGACGCTCGAATTCGGCCATGCCTTCACGCGGATGGTAGGGGCAAGCGGGCAGGAGCCGCCGCATCGCCGTCGAAGCCAGCCCTTCGGACGATGGCCACCTCGACCAAACCCCGCCCCGCGCCCAAGCGCGGCCGCAAGTCGCCGGCCGCCAAGCGGCGCGCGCGCCGCTCGCTGCTGGCCGGCCGCTCGCTGCCGCGGCCGTCGTTCGTGCTCGAACCCCACCACGTCGACATCCTCGCGCTCGCGCTGATCGCCGTCGGGATCTTCCTCGGCGGCGTCGCCTACGCCCACTGGGCCGGGGGCGCGCTGGGCGACGGCGGCGTGCGGGCGATCCGGTTCGTGCTCGGCGCGGTCGGCTACGTCGTCCCCGCCGGGCTGGTGGCGGCCGGCGCGCTGATCCTGATCCGGGAGCTGCACCCGCCGGCGCGGCCGATGCGCACCGGGCTGATCTGCCTGGTGGCCGCGCTCACGCTGATCCTGGCCGCCGGCACGCTCGGGATCGGGCCGGGGCCCGTCGCCGCCGGGCGGTTCTGGCACGCGGCGAGCTTCGAGTCGCGCGGCGGAGTGATCGGTCAGGCCGAGCTATGGGTCGGCTCGCACCTGCTCTCACGCGTCGGCGCCGACATCCTGGCGGTCTTCCTGCTGCTGGCCGGCGTGATCCTCGTCACCGGCGCGACGCTCGCCGGGGTGGCACGGGCGACCGGCGCGGGGGTGGCCGGCACCGGGCGCGTGCTGCGGCGCTCCACCGAGGACCTGGCGGCGACGCTCGCCGGCCGGCCGGCCGCGACGCCCGCCGGCCGCCGGCGCTCGCCGGCCGCGGCGCACACCAGCGCGGACGCCGACGGCGACCACGTCCCGTCCGACCCGCTGCCCGACGCGCCGCAGTGGCCGTTCGGGCCCGATTCGCCGGAGCCGATCCTGCCGCCCGAGCCCGACACCGACGAGCTGATCATCCGCGCCACCCACGTCGAGGCGCCGCCGGTCGCCGCCGACGAGCTCGACGCGCCCGACGATGCCGCGCCTGAGCCACCGCCGCCCGAGCCGCCGTCGCCGTCCGACGACTCCGAGGACGACGACGACGCCCCGCTGCCGCGGCCCCGGTTCGGCGCCGAGGATCTCACCCCGCAGGGCCGCTACCGGGCATCGGTGACCGAGGACCCCGATTTCGAGTGGCGCGTCCCCGGACCGCGCTTCCTCACCCGCTCGACCGGCGAGGCGGCCAGGCCCGACACCGAGGGCCAGGAGCAGGTGGCACGCACGCTGGTGGAGACGCTCGGGCACTTCGGGATCGACGCCAAGGTGATCGGCCGCGTCACCGGGCCGCACATCACCCGCTACGAGCTGCGCCTGGCGCCCGGCACGAAGGTCGCCAAGGTCGCCCAGCTCAAGGACGACCTGGCCTACGCGCTGGCGGCGACCGACATCCGCATCCTCGCCCCGATCCCCGGCAAGCAGGCGGTCGGCGTCGAGGTCCCCAACGCGCGGCGGCGGATCGTCCACCTCGGCGACGTCTTCCAGGAGCCGCCCGCCGACTGGTCGCCGCTCACCGTCTGGCTCGGCAAGGACATCGGCGGCCGCGCGATCGGCGCCGACCTGGCCAAGATGCCCCATCTGCTGGTCGCCGGCACCACCGGCGCCGGCAAGTCGGCGTGCGTCAACGCGATGCTGTCGAGCATCCTGCTGCGCGCCACCCCGCACGAGGTCCGCCTCGTGCTCGTCGACCCCAAGCAGGTCGAGCTCAACCATTACGAGTCGATCCCGCACCTGCTCACGCCGGTCATCACCAGCCCGCGGATGGCGGCCAACGCGCTGCAGAACCTCGTCAAGGAGATGGAGCAGCGCTACTCGATCATGTCGCTGGCGCGCACCCGGAGCCTGCCCGAGCTCAATCGGGCGCGGGAGAAGCGCGGCGAGCCGCCGCTGCCCTACGTGCTGTGCGTGATCGACGAGCTGGCCGACCTGATGATGGTCGCGCCCGCCGACGTCGAGGACTCGATCATCCGCCTGGCCCAGAAGGCGCGCGCGGTCGGGATCCATCTCGTGCTCGCCACCCAGTCGCCGCGCGTCGACGTGATCACCGGCATGATCAAGGCCAACGTCCCGTCGCGGATCGCGTTCGCGGTCTCCAGCCAGACCGACTCGCGCGTGATCCTCGACCACAACGGCGCCGAATCCCTGCTCGGGCAGGGGGACATGCTGTTCTCGCCGGTCGGCTCGTCCAAGCTGCAGCGGATCCAGGGCGCCTATATCGACGAGGAGCAGATCCTCGAGCTGACCGACGCCTGGCGGCGCCAGGGCGAGCCCGAGCTCCGCGAGGAGCTGCTGGAGGAGGTGCCCGGCGACGGCCCGGCGGTCGAGGACGAGGACGTGCTGTCGCCCGACGAGGATCCGCTCCTGCAGGAGGCGATCTTCCTCGTCGCGCAGATGGGCACCGCCTCCACCTCGATGCTGCAGCGACGGCTGCGGCTGGGCTACACCCGGGCGGGCCGGCTGATCGACATGCTCGAGCGCCGCGGCATCATCTCCGGATACGAGGGCTCCAAGCCCCGCCAGGTGCTCGTCGCAGAAGCCGACGTCCCGCGGATCATCGCCCATCTCGCCGAGGCGGAAAGCGCGGCGTCCGGTCCGCCGGCGTCGTCGCGGCCGCCCGAACCACCCGGGCCGCCCGCGCCGTCGTCGTCGCCGTCGTCGCCGTCGTCGCCGTCGGCGCCCGAGGCCGACGCGCCCGGCGAGCTCTGAGCCGGGCCGGCCCGCGCCGCGAGGCGGGGCGGGGGCGGGGCGGCCCGGCGTTTCAGCGGGGCGCCGGCGAGCGCGACCGAGCCGACTCGCCAGTAGCCTTACCGGAGATGGCAGACGACATCGGGGCCAGACTGCGCGAGGCGCGGATGCGCGCCAAGATCGACATCAACGAGGTCGAGCTGCGCACGAAGATCCGTGCCAAGTATCTGCGCGCGATCGAGAACGAGGAGTGGGACCTCCTTCCGGGCGACATCTACGTCAAGAGCTTCCTGCGCACCTACGGTGACTACCTCGGCCTCGACACCCGCCAGCTGCTCGACGACTACCGGCGCCGCTACGAGCGGCCCTCCGACCACGAGCTGCGGCCGATCGCGCCCCCCGGCCGCGAGCGCGAGCGCCGGGCCCGCCGCCGCGGCTTTCCGCCCTGGGCCGCGGTCGTCGTCGTGCTCGTCGCCGTCGCGGTCGCGCTGTACTTCGTCGGGCGCAACGGCCCCAAGACGCCGACGACGACGCCGACGACCAGCACTCAGGCTGCGGCCGGGCGCCACCGCACGCGCCCCGGCGGTCACCGGAAGGCCGGCGCGTCGAAGGCCAAGGCCAAGACGGTCAAGCTCACGCTGGTGGCGACCGGGCCGGTGTACGTGTGCCTGGTCAGCGGCACCGGCCAGAAGCTGATCGGCGGCGAGATCTTCAACGTCGGCCAGACGATCCCGACCGAGACCGCCTCCAAGCTGCTGCTGACGCTCGGCAACGCCTCGGTGAAGATGACCGTCAACGGCCATCTCGTCGCCGTGGCCCCGTCCTCCTCCTCGATCGGCTACGAGCTGGTGCCCGGCGGGCACACGTTGCTGGCCCCGGCCCAGCAGCCCCAGTGCACATGAGCGCCGGCCCTGACCCCCGGGATCCGGGATCGCGCCCGGCAGGCCCCGCGCCGGCCGGCGGGCCGCCCCGGGCGGGCATCCTCGTGACCGGCACCGAGGTGCTGACCGGGATCATCTCCGACCGCAACGGCCCGTGGCTGTCAGAGCGCCTGCGCGAGCTCGGCGTCGACGCGGCGGTGATCCAGATCGTCGGCGACCGCCCCGGCGACCTGCTGGAGAGCCTGCGGTTCATGCGCGCCCAGGGGATGGCGCTGATCATCACCAGCGGCGGGCTCGGGCCGACCGCCGACGACCTCACCGCCGAGGTCGTCGGGCGCTTCAGCGAGCGTCGGATGGTGCTCGACGCGCCGCTGGAGGCGCGCATCGCCGAGATCCTGCGCCCGATGATGCGGCGCTGGCCCAACCTCGACCCCGACGCCGTGCTGCGCTCCAACCGCAAGCAGGCGGTGATCCCCGAGGGGGCGACGATCCTCGAGCCGGTCGGCACCGCGCCGGGGCTGATCGTGGCGCCGCGCGAGGGCAGCACTCCGACCGTCGTCGTCCTGCCCGGGCCGCCGCGCGAGCTGCAGCCGATGTGGGAGACCGCCGTCCAGACCGAGGCGTTTCGCGCAGCGATCGTCGGGGCCACCACCTACCGACGGGAGATCGTCCGCCTGTTCGGGATCCCCGAGTCCGAGATCGCCAACACCCTGCTCGACGCCGAGGGGGCCGGCCTCGCGCTCGCTGCGCTGGAGATCACCACCTGCCTGCGACGGGGCGAGATCGAGATCGCCACCCGCTACGAGCCCGCCGCCCAGGGCGACTACGACGCGCTGCTGTCGTTCATCCGCGATCGCCACGGCGACACGCTGTACTCGCAGGACGGCTCGACGATCGACGACCAGGTCGCCGAACTGCTGCGCGGTCGCACGATCGCCGTGGCCGAGTCGTGCACCGGCGGCGGCCTGTCGGCGCGGCTCACCGACCGCGCCGGCTCCTCGGCCTACTTCCTCGGCGGCGCGGTCGTCTATTCCAACCAGGCCAAGATCGACCTCGCCGGCGTCGACCCCGCGCTGATCGAGCGCGCCGGCGCGGTCTCCACGGAGGTCGCCGACGCGCTCGCCGCGGGCGCCGCGGCCCGCTTCGGCGCCGACCTCGGCGTCGGGATCACCGGCATCGCCGGTCCGGGCGGCGGGACCGAGGAGAAGCCGGTGGGCCTCGTCTGCCTGTCGGTCTGCGATCGCGACGGGCGGCGGCTGACGCGCCGCACCCGCATGCCCGGCGGGCGCGCCGACATCCGCGACCGGTCGGTGACGATCGCGCTGCACATGCTGCGGCGGCTGCTGCAGGGTGAGTCCGACCCGCCGGCCTGAGCGCACGCCGGCGGCGATCTCCGAGCGGGCGCGCCTGTTCGTCGCGCTGGAGCTGCCCGCGCCGGTGCGCGCGGCGGTGCGGCGGTGGGCCGAGCGCGCGCTGCGCGACGCCCCCGGGCTGCGCCTCGTCGCGCCGGAGTCGCTGCACGTCACGCTGTGCTTCCTCGGGGGGCGCCCCGGCGAGGAGATCGCCGCGATCGCGGCGGCCTGCCGGACGGCGGCGCCCGGGCCGGCGCTCGACCTCGCGCTCGGCGACGTGCTGTGGCTGCCGCCGCGGCGCCCGCGGGTGCTGGCGCTCGCCGTGCGCGACCCCGCCGGCGCGCTCGCGGCGCTGCAGGCCCGGCTGGCGCGGGCGCTGGCCGGCGGCGGCTGGTATGCGCCCGAGCGCCGGCCCTACACCCCGCACGTGACCGTCGCCCGGGTGGGGCGGCCCGGCCTTCCGGGCCTCGCGGGCCTGGCGGCGCCCGGAGATCCCGGGTTCCGCGCCACGGCGGTGACCCTCTACCGCTCCTTCACCGATCCGGGCGGCGCCCGCTACGAGGCGCTGGAGACGGTCGCCCTCGCCGGGTCCGCCGCAACTGATCGATGAAAAGTGCAGCCGATCCGGATCTGCCACCACGGACACGCCCAGGGCTGATGCCGAACCCCACGTGACGCTCAACAGCGCTGAGTGCGCTCACCTCCACCGGCAGAACGTGACAAATCCCGCACGCCGTCCGAGATTTGCCACGAACCGGCGTGCGCTCTTGTCACCGATCCGTCGCACTAACGTTCGACCTGAGCCTTGTTCTGTGGCATGGGCCCGCCGTAGCTTTGCGGTTCCGTCCGCCAGCCGCCCTACCGTGACGGATTCACACGCGCTGAGACACAAGGAGCGACACGCGAGCATGAGCGAGAATCAGAAAGGCGCAAACGTCGGCGCGTCTGACCCCAAGGCCGATATCAAGCGTCAGGCCGCCCTGCAGGGCGCCCTCACCCAGATCGAGCGCCAGTTCGGCAAGGGGTCGGTGATGCGGATGGGCGACCCGGGCGCCCGCGTGAACGTGGACGCGATTCCCACGGGTGCGCTGTCGCTCGACATCGCGCTGGGGATCGGCGGCCTGCCGCGGGGCCGGATCGTCGAGGTGTTCGGCCCGGAGTCGTCGGGCAAGACGACGCTCGTGTACCACGTGCTCGCCGAGGCGCAGAAGCTCGGCGGGGTGTGCGCGTTCGTCGACGCCGAGCACGCGATGGATCCGCTCTACGCCCAGAAGATCGGGGTCGACATCGACGAGCTGCTCGTGTCCCAGCCCGACTACGGCGAGCAGGCGCTGGAGATCGTCGACATGCTGATCCGCTCCGGCGCGGTCGACGTGGTCGCGGTCGACTCGGTCGCCGCGCTGACGCCGCGGGCCGAGCTCGAGGGCCAGATGGGCGATCAGACGGTCGGCGCGCAGGCACGGATGATGTCGCAGGCGATGCGCAAGCTGGCCGGCAACCTCAACCGTGCCCAGACGCTGTGCCTGTTCACCAACCAGATCCGTGAGAAGGTCGGCGTGATGTTCGGCTCGCCGGAGACCCAGCCGGGCGGGCGGGCGCTGAAGTTCTACGCCTCCCAGCGCCTGGACATCCGCCGGATCGAGACGCTCAAGGACGGCGCCGAGGCGGTCGGCAACCGCGTGCGGGTCAAGGTCGTCAAGAACAAGGTCGCGGCGCCGTTCAAGCAGGCGGAGTTCGACATCGAGTTCGGCAGGGGCATCTCGACGTCCGGCTGCCTGCTCGACTACGGCATCGAGCACAACATCGTCACCAAGTCCGGCTCGTTCTTCTCCTACGGCGACGAGCGCCTGGGACAGGGTCGCGGCAACGCGAAGGCGTTTCTCGACGAGCATCCCGAGACCGCGACCGAGATCGAGCAGAAGGTCTACGTCGCGCTCAACATCAACCGGGACCTCGTCAAGGAGATCGAGCGCGATGACGATGCGCCGCTGGCCGCGGTCGAGCCCGCACACGCCGCATAGTGGCGGCCGTCCCGCCTGCCCGCGCGGCGGCGCCCCGACGTGACCGGTGAGCCGTCGGAGTCGCTGCAGCGCGCGCTGGAGCTCGGCTGCGCGTATCTGAACAGCCGGGAGCGAACCGTCAGCGAGGTTCGCTCCCAGCTGCGGCGCAAGGGGGCCGCCGAGGCGCTCATCGATGCGTGCCTGCGCACGCTCGTCGACCAGGGCCTGCTCGACGACGCCCGCTTCAGCGAGATGTACGTGGCCGACAAGCGCCAGCTCGAGCAGTGGGGCAGCGAGCGCATCCGGCGGGGCCTGATCGCGCGCGGGATCGAGCCCCAGCGGGCCGCCGCCGCGGTGTCGGCGGCCGACTCCGCGCCGACGGGCGACGCCGACACCGACGGCGGGCACGGTGAGCTGGGCCGCGCGCTGGCGCTGCTCGCACGCCGGTTTCCCTCGCCGCCGAGCGACCGGCGCGAGCGCGAGCGGGCACTCGGGCTGCTCCTGCGCAAGGGATATGAGAGCGAACTCGCGTTCGACGCGCTGTCGGCGTACGCGCGCGGGGACTGAACGAGCCCGCCCAGGACGCGCGGATCCGGAAGCGCGGTTTGCGCGGGACCCCGCCCGGTACTACGATTCAGCCAGCGAACGAACGGTCCTTCGGGCTGTGAAAACACCAGCAAATCTTCAGATAACGGAACCCTTCAGATCAATGTTGACGGCAATCTGCAACGGCCCGCCCTCGCGGCGGCCAGCGTCAGACAACTGACGTCGTCGTCGTGCCACAACGGTGACGGCCGTCACCTGTACTGGCATCCGTTCGTGCTTCCCGCACGGACCGGTCGGTCGCTCTCATAAACCAACGAATACCTGGGATTGTGGTCCGCTTGACCGGGCCAGTGAGAGGAAACGACCATGGAAATCATCGGTGCCGCAGCGCTCATCGCGGTCGGAATCGTGGTTGCCGCGGTCCTGTACGGGCGCCCCCATGGCACCGCTCCCGCCGTCGCCGATCGTGATACCGCGACGACCACCGCCCTCCAGGCGGCCCTCGTCGAGCGCGGCAACGCGCTCGAGCGCCGCGAGCAGGCTCTCAGTCAGCGCGAGACCGAGCTCACCAGCCAACGCGAGTCGCTGGCGACCTCGCAGCAGGAGGCGGAGAGCCGGCTCGAGGTCCTGGCGGGGCTGTCGGGAGCCAAGGCCAAGGAGCTGCTGCTCAGCGAGATCGAGGAGCAGGCCAGGCACGACGCGGCGCGCAGGATCCGGCAGATCGAGGAGGAGACCAAGCGCGACGCTGAGCGGCGGGTGCGCAACATCCTGTCGGTGTGCATGCAGCGGCTCGCCGCCGGGCATGCCGCGGAGACGACCGTCTCGGTCGTGCAGCTCGCCGCCGACGACATGAAGGGGCGGATCATCGGCCGCGAGGGTCGCAACATCCGCGCCCTGGAGAACCTCACCGGCGTCGACTTCATCATCGACGACACGCCGGGCGCGGTCGTCCTCTCCGGCTTTGATGGCGTCCGGCGGGAGATCGCCCGGCTGACCCTGGAGAAGCTCCTGTCCGACGGGCGCATTCACCCGGCGCGGATCGAGGAGATGTATTACCAGACGAAGTCCGAGATGGAGAGCCACATCGTCGAGCTCGGCGAGCAGGGCGCGTTCGAGGCCGGCGTGCAGGGCCTGCACCCCGAGCTGGTGAGGCTGCTCGGCCGCCTGCGCTTTCGCACCAGCTACGGCCAGAACGTGCTCGCGCACTCGGTCGAGGTCGCGCAGCTGGCCGCGATGATGGCGCACGAGCTGGGGGCCAGCGCCAAGACCGCCCGGCGGGCCGCCCTGCTGCACGACATCGGCAAGTCGGTCACGCACGAGATCGAGGGACCGCACGCGCTCGTCGGCGGCGACCTGGCCCGCAAGTACGGCGAGTCCGCCGCCGTGGCACACGCGATGGAGGCCCATCACAACGAAGTCGAGCCGCAGACGATCGAGGCGGTCATCGTCCAGGCCGCCGACGCGCTGTCCGGGGCCCGGCCGGGAGCGCGCGGCGAGTCGCTGGAGCAGTACGTCAAGCGCCTGCGTGACCTCGAGCAGATCGCCACCCGTCATCCCGGCGTCGACAAGGTCTACGCGATGCAGGCCGGCCGCGAGATCCGTGTGATGGTGGCGCCCGGCGCGATCGACGACGACGCCGCGACGATGCTGTCCTACGAGATCGCGCGGGAGATCGAGAAGGAGCTCGAGTACCCCGGCCAGATCAAGGTCACGGTGATCCGGGAGTCGCGCGCGGTCGAATACGCCCGCTGAGCGCCGACGCGCCGATACCCTGTCGGGGAGCCCGATGAAGCACTATCACCTGACCACGTTCGGATGCCAGATGAACGAGCACGACTCCGAGCGGATCAAGGGCATGCTGGACTCGCTGGGATACGCCGAAGCGCCCAGCCGCGCGTCCGCGGACCTGATCCTGTTCAACACCTGCTCGATCCGCGAGGCGGCCGACAGCCGGTTCGTGGCCCATCTCGGCGAGGCCAAGCGGCTCAAGCGCGAGGACCCGCAGCGGGTGATCGGCGTCGGCGGATGCTGGGCGCAGTCGGTCAAGGAGGAGGTATTCGCGCGCTTCCCGTTCGTCGACGTCGCGTTCGGCCCGGGCCAGGTCCCCAAGCTGGCCGAATTCCTGACCAGCGACTCGCTCACCGCCCAGGGGTTCTTCGAGTTCGAGGGGTTCACCGGACACCTGCCGGCCAAGCGAGCCCGGCCGTTTCAGGGCTGGGTGCAGATCAGCGTCGGCTGCAATTCGGTGTGCTCCTATTGCATCGTTCCGTCGACCCGCGGGCGCGAGGTGAGCCGGCGGCCGGGTGAGCTCGTGGAGGAGGTGGCCGGGCTGGCCGCCGACGGCGTCCGCGAGGTCACCCTGCTGGGCCAGAACGTCAACTCCTACGGGCGCGATCTGGCGCGCGAGGAGCGGATCAGCTTCGCGCAGTTGCTGGCCAGGGTCGACGCGATCGACGGGATCCAGCGGATCCGCTACACGAGCCCGCACCCCAAGGACATGCGCGAGGACGTGATCCGCGCCCACGCCGAACTGCCGGCGCTGTGCGAGCACATCCACCTGCCGCTGCAGTCGGGCTCGAGCGCCGTGCTGAAGCGGATGCGGCGCACCTACAGCCGCGAGCGTTACCTTGACCGAGTCGCGCTGATCCGCGAGCACGTTCCCGACTGCGCCCTGACCACCGACATCATCGTCGGCTTCCCCGGGGAGACCGAGGCCGACTTCGAGCAGACCCTGGAGGTCGCCGAGCAGGTCGGCTACGACGGCGCGTTCACGTTCGTCTACTCGCCCCGGCGCGACACCGAGGCCGCGACGCTGCCCGATCAGGTGCCCCACGAGCTCACGGTGGCGCGGATGGAGCGCCTCGTCGAGGTCGTGCAGCGCCGCGCCCGTGAGCGCGCGCAGCGGTTCGTGGGGCGCACGCTGGACGTGCTCGTCGAGGGGCCGTCGCGGACCGATCCGAGCCGCCTGCGCGGGCGCACTCGCCACAACAAGGTCGTCAACTTCGACGGCCTCGGCGCGCCCGGCGACGTGGTCGCGGTCGAGATCTCGTCGGCCACCAGCCAGACCCTGCTCGGACACGCCCCGCTCCGGGGCCGCGCCGCCGCGCGCTGACGGTCGCGGGCTCAAGCCCGGACCACCGGTGTCGATGGTGCGGGGTACGAGAGGCTTCTCGGCATTCGGCATGAGCAACGGAATCCATGGTTTCCAGGGCAGTCAGCGTGATCACGGCGGTTGACGGTGGCGGTGGGGCGGCTGGGCTGCGACGCTGGCGCGACGCGTCGGTGGGGCTTCTCGCGACGCTGGTGCTGGCCGGCGTCCTGCTGGGTTCGCCGGGAACCGCGCGGGCGGCGCTGTCGTGATCGGCGCCGGTGGCGATCGACCAGAACGGTGGGCAGTCCGTCGATGCGGTGGCGTGCCCGTCGCTGTCGCAGTGCACCGCAGTCGACGCCGACGGCCAAGCGGTGACGTTTGACCCCGGCTCGCCCGGCGGCGCGGTACCGGCCTCGGTCGACGCCGGCTATGGGCTCGCGTCGGTGGCGTGCCCGTCGAGCGCCCAATGCACGGCGATCGCGGGTGCCCGCGAGGTGACGTTTGACCCGACCTCCCCGGGGGCCCCGACGCCGGTCGCGATCGACGCCGGCAACGACGTCCGCGCGGTGGCATGCCCGTCGGTGTGGCAGTGCACCGCGGTCGACAACGAGGGCAACGAGGTCACGGCCGCCCCGCAGGCGCCGCGGAACAGCTCGCCGCCCGCGATCGCCGGCACGGCGCAGCAGGACCAGACGCTGACCGAGACGCACGGCACGTGGACGGGCAGCCCCACCACCGGCTACACCTATCGGTGGGAGGACTGCGACAGCGCCGCCGTCAACTGCGCACCGATCGCCGGCGCGACCGCGCCGACGTTCACGCTCACCGCCTCCGACGACAACCACACCATCCGAGTGATGGAGTCGGCCACCAACGTCGGCGGGACCGGCGGCCCCGTGAGCTCCGCCGCGACCGGCGTCGTGTCGTCCGGCTCGCCGGCCCCGGCGCCACCGTCGGACACGTCGCCGCCCACGATCGTCGGGACGCCGGCCGAGGGCCGCACGCTGTCTGAGACCGACGGCACGTGGTCGGGGGCGCCGACCGGCTTCGCGTATCAGTGGCAGGACTGCGACGCCGCCGCCGCCGACTGTCGGCCGATCGTCGGCGCGACGGCCGGCGACTACACCCTGAGCCGGGGCGACGTCGGGCAGACG
>JBELAG010000163.1:0-18860 GCA_049509055.1 Solirubrobacteraceae bacterium | reverse complement strand
GAGCTCGCCGGGTTCCTGTGGGCCGCCGCGACCCACCAGCCGTTCGCTCTGCAAACCACCGCTGACCGCCAGCACGTCCTGGAGGCCGCCACTGCCCGACCCCAGCAGCCACAACCACCACCGTGAACAACAAAAATCTCGACATCCCCCTTGACACGCGCGTCCGTCTCAGATCAGCCCGCGGCGGGCATCGGGTCGGCGAAGGTGCGCTGAGCTGGGAGCGCGCGTGGCGCTCACAGCTCAGCGGTCAGCTAGACCGAAGAACTTCGGGCTAGATCGACGCCGAGCCCGAGGACCGCGGCGTCGGCCGGAGCCGCCGCACACCGACGACGAACCGGAACGGACGGCGCCTCGTGGCCTGATCGGCGACGCCGTCGCCGGTCGTCCCGGCGTCGTGCACGCGGATCGCGAGCGTCGGCGACAGCGGCTCATACGGGTGGCCGCAGGCGGCACACACGTTTTGCCGGTCGACGATCGCCCAGCGGTCGCCTTGACAGTGTTGACAGAGGGTCATGCCCTATTCATCGGTGCGCGCTGACGCGAACTTGAACCCGTCTCGACGTCCGGATCAGAGCCCCGGTCGTCACCCCGCCAGGGCGCCCCCGAGCCGCTCGAGCATCTGACCGTAGATCCGGCGCAGCCCGAGCGGCGCGAACCGCCGCTCGAAGGCCCCGGCGATCCCTCCCGCGCCCTCCCACGAGCTCTCGATCGTCACCGTGCTCCCGGTCTCCGCGGGCACCGCCATCCACGTCGACACGAACGAGGACAGCTGATCGACCTCCTCGACGCCGCCGGGCCGCTCGTGGACGCGCAGCCGGTAGTCGCGCTCGCGGCCGCCGGCGGCGAAGTGGTAGGCGTAGACGGTCCCCTCGCCCGAACCTCCCTGCTCCACGCGATAGGCAGTGAAGTTCTCGGTGAGGATCCGCCCGCGGGAGGAGCGATAGTCGCGCAGGAAGGCGATCACCGCGTCCGGCGGCGCGGACACGTGCGCAGAGGCCCGGGCGACGACTCGTGACATGACTCCAATTGTGACGCGCGCCCCCGACGGGTAGGGTGCGCAGGACACGATGCTCGCGGTCTACGCCTCAGAGATCGACCCCGACGATCCGCTGCGCGGACTCGTGGTCGGCGAGCGGCCCGACCCCGAGGTCCCGGCGGGCTGGACGACCGTGTCGGTGCGGGCGGCCGCGCTCAACCACCATGACCTGTGGTCACTGCGCGGCGTCGGCCTGCAGGCGAAGCAGCTGCCGATGATCCTCGGCTGCGACGCCGCCGGGATCGACGAGGACGGCAACGAGGTCGTGATCCACGCGGTCGTCAGCGACGACGCCTGGCGCGGGGACGAGACGCTCGACCCCCGCCGCTCCCTGCTGTCCGAGCGCCACCAGGGAGCGCTCGCGGAGAAGGTCGCGGTCCCCCGGCGCAACGTGCTGCCCAAGCCGCCCGAGCTGTCCTTCGCCCACGCCGCCTGCCTGCCGACGGCATGGTTGACCGCCTACCGGATGCTGTTCACCCGCGGCGCCGTGACACCCGGCATGACCGTGCTCGTCCAGGGGGCCGGGGGCGGGGTCGCCACCGCGCTGATCGTGCTCGCCAGCGCCGCCGGCGCGCGGGTGTGGGTCACCAGCCGCTCCGAGCACAAGCGCGCGGACGCGCTGGCGCTGGGCGCCGACCAGGCGTTCGGATCGGGGGCGCGGCTGCCCGAGCGTGTCGACGCCGTGATGGAAACCGTCGGCGCCGCGACGTGGTCGCATTCGGTCCGCTCGCTGAAGCCGGGTGGACGGCTCGTCATCTCCGGCGCCACCTCCGGCGACGCCCCGCCCGCCGAGCTGACCCGCGTGTTCTTCCTCCAGCTGTCGGTGATCGGCTCGACGATGGGCACCCGCGATGAGCTCGAGCGGCTGATCCGCTTCTGCCTGGAGCGCGACATCCGTCCGGCGATCCACGCCGAGATGCCGCTGGCCGAGGCGCGGGACGGCTTCGCGGCGATGCTCGCCGGCGAGCAGATGGGCAAGATCGTCTTCACGGTCTCCTAGCCGGCCCGCCGTTCGGGCGGCGCTCGGTGGCCGGCCGGGGCGGCGACGCGGATCGAGGCGTGCAGCTCGTCGCCGTCGCCGACGATCCAGCGATGGCGCCCGTCGCGCAGGATCCGCTTGCGGCCGGGCTGGGCGGGCACGCGGTACTCGATCTCGGCGTCGAAGCGCTCGGGGTCCGGGGCCGGGCCGGTCAGCAGCTCCTCCTCCAGCGGCTGCCAGTAGGCCGCGTTGTTGACGTGGTCGGCGATGTCGCACTCGGTCGCCCGGAAGGTCCACGGATCGCCGCCGCCGGGCGCCTGCGGGACCGGGTGGCGCAGGCGCGCGCTGACCCGGCGGGCGACGGTCGTGCCGCCGTAGGTGGCGAGCTCCTGCTCGGTGAGCGTGGACGGCCGCCAGTGCTCGACATCGAGGTGGACCCACAGCGACACGGCCTCGACGTCGGGGGCGTCGCCGCCCGCGAGCACGAGGTCGGTGCGCCGCTCGGCCCACATCCGGCCCAGGCCGCTGCAGAACGTGGTCAGCGCGTAGCGCTCGCCGAAGCGGGGGAAGCGGCGCACGTGGAGGCGGGTGCGCCGCACGACCCATACCGCCGCGCGCTCCAGGCCGGCGTCCTCGACGTCGGCATAGGCGACGTCCTGCAGCCAGCAGGCGATCGCGTCCAGGCGCATCCGCCCCGACGGCGCGCAGTCGGCGAAGCCGGCCTGCCGGGAATGGGTGAAGGCGCGCACCCCGGGCGCGGGGCTCAGGATCTCCGAGAAGTCCACGACCCGCCAGGGTACGCACCCCGGCCGGCGGCCCCGGTCAGCGCATTGCGGCGCGGACCCAGGCGATGAACACCGCCTGGAACGGCAGGCGGCCCCACAGCGCCGCGGCGCCCCCCGGAACCTCGGGGTAGACGTCGGCGTGCAGCGCCATGTGGAGGTTGGCCGGGAACACCGCCAGCAGGGTGGCGATCAGCCACCATCCGGCCGCGCGCCGGGAGCGCGCGCGCATCAGGCCGGCGCCGCCGGCGATCTCCGCGACGCCGCTGACATAGACCATCGCCTGCGGCGCCGGCACGTAGGGCGGCATGATCCGCCGGTACACCCGCGGGATCACGAAATGCAGCGCGCCCGCGAGCACGAAGAACGGTCCGGCCAGGTGCTTGAGCACGCGCATCGCGTGATGCACGGTATCGCAGCAGGTATCTCTCCCGATTTCCGAAACCTTGGCGCGTGGCGTATGTTTCTACACGTGCCGAGTCCCTGAGCTGCCGTCTCAGGGAACGGGGAACCCAGGTTGTTGGGGCGAATCCGACAGTGATCTGCCGGTCGTGCCGATGTTTACGCACAAGCCCGTCAGCTAACCCCGTAGGCGCCGGGCGCCGACCGTCGACGCACATCGCCATGATTCACACCCCCTCACGACCTTCACGCCACCCACGCGCGGGGGTGCGCGCGGTGGCGGCGCTGCTGGCCGCCGGGCTGGTGGCGGTGATCGGGATGATCGCGCCCGCCGTCTCGCTCGCCGCCACGGCCAACCGGGTCCTGCAGTACCAGGGCTACCGGCTCACGGTCCCGCGCGGCTGGCCGGTGATCCGGCTGCCGGGCGACCCGAGCGCCTGCGTGCGCTTTGACCGGCACGCCGTCTACCTCGGCGCGCCCGCGACCGCGCAGCGCTGCCCGGCGCAGGCCGCCGGACGCACCGAGGCGATCCTCGTCGCGCCGCTGGGCGCGGGCGCGGCGGCCTCGCCGCTGCCATCGCCGACGACCGTCGGCGCGAGCCCCGGGGAGGGATCGCAGACGCGGATCGTCGACCGTGCCGCAGGCGTCGTCGTGACCGCCACCTGGGGCCGGAATCCGCGCGTGATCGAGCGCGCGCTGGGCCTGCGCTCGCTTCCCGCCGCCATCAGCCGCCTGCCGGTCGCGGTCGCGACCCGGGAGACCGCTGCGATCCGCCGCGCGCGCGCCGCGGTCACGGGCGTCACGCCGGCCGCCGTCGCGCTGCCCGGCGCGGTCTACACCGGCCTCGGCTTCGACGCCTGCTCCACCCCGAGCGCCGCGCAGATGGCCGCCTGGGGCGCCTCGCCCTACCGCGCCGCCGGCGTCTACATCGGCGGCGCCAACCTGGCCTGCGCGCAGGCCAACCTCACCGCGGCCTGGGTGACCGAGCAGGCCGCCGCCGGCTGGCACCTGGTCCCGATCTATGTCGGCCTGCAGGCGCCGTCGAACTCCTGCGGCTGCGCGTCGATTTCCCCCCTCGCCGCCGCGGCGCAGGGAACCGCCGCCGCCCAGGACGCCGTCGCGCATGCGCAGGCGATCGGGCTCGGGACCGGCAACCCGATCTACTACGACATGGAGGCCTATACCCCCGGCCTCGACACGACGACGGTGCTGGCGTTCCTCGGTGCGTGGACCGAGCAGCTGCACGCCTCCGGCTACCTCTCGGGCGTCTACAGCAGCGCGAACTCCGGAATCCAGGACCTCGTCGCGCAGGTCGGGACGATCTACGCGGAGCCCGACGACATCTGGGTCGCCGACTGGAACGGCATACAGAGCTCCGTGGACGCGAGCGTCCCGAGCACCGACTGGGACCTCGACCAGCGACTGCACCAGTACAGCGGCGCGCACGACGAGACCTACGGCGCGACCACGATCAACATCGACGGCGACTATGTCGACGCCGCCACCGCCGCGCCCGGCGTCGGCGCGACGGTGAGCAGCGGCGCTCACGCGGCGCCTCCCCCGACCCTCTCGGTCTCGCCCACCCCCGGCGGCGCCGTCACCCTGCAGCCGAGCTGGAGCGGAGTTGCCGGGGTCGCCTCCTGGGAGGTGCTGGGCGGGCCGACCTCGACGTCGCTGACCCCGGTGACCGGCGCCGTCAGCGCCGCGTCGACGGCGCCGATCACCGTCTCCAGCGCCTACCCGTACTTCGCCGTGCAGGCCCTCGGCGCCGCCGGCCAGATGCTCGCCGGCTCGGCGCCGGTGGCGACCCCGGCCCACGTGGCGATCTTCGGCCAGAGCGCGTTCGTGTCCCCCACCGGCGTCGGCGGCATCCCGGTCGGCTGCTTCGGCGCCACCGTCTGCCGGCTGATCACCCGGATCACGCTCGGGCGGCGGACGCTCGTCACGACCGGCCGCGAGCGGGTCTCGGCGGGTGGCGGCCTCGTCTACTTCGCGCTCGCGCCGGCGGCGCAGTCGCAGCTCGCCCGCGCCCTGCACCACCGGCTGGCGGTCACGGTCGCGGTCAGCGACGCCTCGGGGATGAGCGCCAGCCGGCCGCTCAACCTCGTCGGGTTCCAGACGACCGGCGCCGCCCCCGTGCGGAGCATTACCCCCTCGCCCGAGCTGCAGATCATCGGCGCCACCGAGTTCGTCTCCAACGGCTGGGTGGGGGGGATCCTCGCCGGCTGCTTCGCGGGGGCGCCGTGCTCGACGGCGGCCACGCTCACCGCCGGCGGCACGGTGATCGCCCACAGCAGCCGCCAGACCCTCGGCGTCAACGAGCTCGGTTACATCCAGTTCACGCTCACCGCCGCGGGGCACCGCCTGCTGGCGTCCGCGCCCGGCAACCAGCTCGCGGTCCGCCTGACCCTCGGCGCGGTCACCGCCACCGGCGGCGCGGCGAGCGCGTCCGGCGGCGGCGCCGGCGCGAGCGGTGGCGCGACGAGCGCCTACACGTCGAGCGCCCGAATCGCGCTCGTGGGCTTTTAGCGCCCGTTGCGGCGCGGCTCCGGCGGTTCACACGCCCCTCTTAGGCTGTTCATAGCGTCGGCTTCGCCGCGAGGTCGATGCTCCTGGCGTCAGATCACTCACAGACCGCGAGCCAGGCCCCATGGAACTCATCACCGCAGCACCGCAGGCGACGGCCGTCACCGGGCCCGGGCCCGGGCCCGGGGCCCGGGGCGCTGCTCGCGCCGACGATCGACATCGTCGTCCCGGTCTACAACGAGGAGGCCGGCCTGGAGCGCTCGATTCGCCGCCTCCACGACTTCCTCAGCGCCGAGATGCCGTTCGCCTGGCGGATCGTGATCGCCGACAACGCCAGCACCGACGCGACCCTGGCGCTCGCGCGCTCGATCGCCTTCGAGCTGCCGCACACCACCGTGCTCCACCTCGACCGCAAGGGACGCGGCCGGGCGCTGTGGGCGGCCTGGTCGGCCAGCGCCGCCGACGTCCTGTGCTACATGGATGTCGACCTGTCGACCGACCTGCGCGCGTTGCTGCCGCTCGTGTCCGCGCTGATCTCGGGCCACAGCGAGATCGCGATCGGCTCGCGGCTGGCCCCCGGCTCCCGGGTCGTGCGCGGCGCCAAGCGCGAGCTGATCTCACGCTCCTACAACCGCATCCTGCGCCTCGCGCTCGGCGCCCGCTTCTCCGACGCGCAGTGCGGCTTCAAGGCGATCCGCGCCGACGCCGCCCGGCGGCTGCTGCCCGCGATCGAGGACCAGGGCTGGTTCTTCGACACCGAGCTGCTGATCCTCGCGCAGCGCCGCGGGATGAGGATCCACGAGGTCGCCGTCGACTGGGTCGACGACCCGGACTCCCGTGTCGACATCCTCTCGACCGCGATGACCGACCTGCGCGGCGTCCTGCGCCTGCGCTTCGCGACCCCTCTGTGGCGCTTCATGGCGATCGGGATGGCGTCGACGATCACCTATGCCCTGCTGTACCTGTGGCTGCGCGGGCCGCTGGGCGCGGGTGGCGCCAACGCGTTCGCCCTGGCGGTCACCGCGGTGGCCAACACGCAGGCCAACCGGCGCTACACGTTCCGCATCCGGGGCCGCTCCGGGCTCCTGCGCCAGCACGCCGCCGGAGCGCTCGTCTACCTGATCGCCCTCGGGCTGACCGATGGCGCGCTGCGCGTGCTCCGCGGCCTGGATCCGCACCCGTCCCGCTGGCTGGAGGTGACCGTCCTCGTCGTGGCCGGCACGCTGGCGACGTTCACCCGCTACGCGGCACTGCGGACCTGGGTGTTCGCGCGCCGCGGACATCGCCGCAAGCTGCTGAGCACGGTCGCGCGCTGAGGCCGTCCCTGGCCACGGCGAGGAGCGCATCCGAACCCTGACGCCATCCGGTCCGCGGCGGACAATCCGCCGATGCCCGTCAACCCCGGCGGACTCGTCTACGGAACGATCCTCGTGGCGACGCTGCTCGCCGCCGAGAGCGCCAAGCGCGAAACGTATGCCAGGACGGTGGCCGCGGTGGTCGTCGCGCTGTTCGTGTACTGGCTGGCGATCAGCTACGCGGCGTTCACCGGGGAGCGCGCGGAGCGCGGCGAGCCGTTTGCCTACTCCGCGCTGTGGCGCACCGCGTCCCACGAGCTCGCGGTGCTCTACGGGGCGAGCGTGCCGCTCCTCGTGCTGCTCGTCTTCTGGGTGGCCGGCGTCACGCTGTCGGCCGCGGTGAGCGCGGCGATCTGGACGGCGGCGGCAATGATCGTCGCCACCGAGGTGGTGATCGGGGTCCGGGCCGAGCTCGAGGGCCGTGAGCTGATCGTGCAGACCGGGTTCGGAGTGGTGCTCGGGCTCCTGGTGATCGCGCTGCGGGTGCTGCTGCATTAGCGCCCGCCCCGTCACCCTCGGAGCGCGACCTCCAGCCGGTGGGGCTCGGCGCCGCGCAGCACGTCGAGCGCGAGCGCGCCGCCGGCGGCGCGGACGGCCCGCTCCAGATCGCCGACCGATCGCACCGGAGCGTCGCCGGCGCGGGTGATCAGGTCCCCGCGGGCGACACCGGCGCCCGCCGCCGGGCTGTCGGTGCCCACTCTGATGACGAGTATGCCGGGCTCATCGGGCAGGCCGACCGCGCCACGCATGCGCTTGGCGACGGCGGCGGTCGCCACCACGACGCCGAGCCGCGGAGCATCGCTCTCGCCCGGGCGCAGAAAGTCCAGCCAGGCCGACAGCTGGCTGCCCAGCGGCCCCTCGCGTCCGTCCCCGGGCAGCCCGGCGACGAGGCGCTGCGCGCACTCGGCATAGGCCGGCCGCGCGCGGGCGACCAGCGATCGTCCCGACGCGGTCAGCGTCACCGTCACGCTGCGGCGGTTGGCGGGGTCCGGCTTGCGCGCGATCAGCCGTGCGCGCTCCAGCCGTCCCAGCCGCACCGACAGCGTGCCCGACGTACGGCGCATCCGGCCGACGAGGTCACGCTGGTTGAGGGTGTGGCCTTCGGCGCGCTCGAGCGCGTCGAGCACGAGGAAGCTGGGACGGGACAGGCCGTGCTCGGCCAGCGCCTCCTCGAGCTCGGCCTCGAGGTGCGCGGCCACGCCGATCACCGTGTCGGGCAGGTCGTCGCGAACGATCTCTTCGGTCATCTTTCTGCTCCAAATGCTTGAGTCGAAACGTTCTTGTACGATTATCACATGGAACGCTCAAACGGCTCCCTCCTCACCACCACCGGCGCCGCCCGCCGCTCTCAGGTCGCGCTCGACGCCTATTCCCGCACGGTCGTCGCGGTCGCCGACGCGCTGCGCCCGAGCGTGGCCAACCTCCAGGTCCGCCGGCGCACGCGCCGCGGCCCCGCGACCGGCGCCGGCAGCGCCGTGGCGATCTCGGCCGACGGCTTCCTGGTCACCTCCGCCCATGTCGTGGAGGGCTCCGGCCACGCGGTCGCGGGCTTCAGCGACGGCCGCGAGAGCGAGGCCACGGTCGTCGGATCGGACCCGCTGTCGGACCTCGCGGTCCTGCGCGCCGACCGCGGCGACCTGACCCCGGCCGCGCTCGGCGACGCCGCCACGCTCAGCGTCGGCCAGCTCGTGGTGGCGATCGGCAACCCGCAGGGCTTCGCGGGGTCCGTGACCGCCGGCGTCGTCAGCGGCCTCGGTCGCGCGCTGCCGGTCGGGCCGCGAGGCGGCCCCCGCCGGGTCGTCGAGAACGTGATCCAGACCGACGCGGCGCTCAACCCCGGCAACTCGGGCGGCGCGCTGGTCGACAGCGCCGGCCAGGTGGTCGGGATCAACACGGCGGTTGCCGGCGTCGGCCTCGGGCTCGCGGTCCCGATCAACGACGCCACCCGCGCGATCGTCTCGACGCTGATCCGCGAGGGCCGCGTGCGCCGGGCCCACCTCGGGGCCGCCGTCGCCCCGCGCCCGCTCCCCCCGGCGACCGCGCAGCGGCTCGGCCTGCCCGCGCAGTCCGCAGGGGTGCAGATCATCCAGGTGATCGAGTCCAGTGCGGCCGCTCGGGCCGGGCTGCGGGCGGGCGACCTGCTGATCGAGCTCGACGGCGAACCGATCACCGACGCGACCGACCTGCAACGACTGATGGTGCACGAGCGGATCGGTCGCTCGGTGCCGGCCACCGTCCTGCGAGACGGGGCGACGCTCACCGTCGCCGTCGTGCTCGACGAGCTCACCTGACCGGCGGGTCGCGTCACGAGCGGCCCCTCCGGACAAATCGCCCACCGGATTTCCGACGATCGGCACCGACCGCGTGGACTACCGTTGCTCGGGAGATGACCGCCGCCTCCCGCCCGCCCGGCTCAGCACTGTGGCAGCCGCAGGCCCACATGCCGAGCGTGCCGGGCGACCGGATCACGATCGTCGCCGGGGAGGGGGTCAACGTCCAGACCGATGACGGCCGCTGGCTGCTCGACGCCACCGCCGCCCTGTGGTACGCCAACATCGGCCACGGTCGCGCCCGGCTCGCCGATGCCGCGGCGGCGCAGATGCGCCGGCTGGAGACCTACCACACGTTCGGGCGGATCGTCAACGATCAGGCGCTCGCCCTCGCCGATCGCGTCGCCGCACTGAGCCCGGTCGACGACGTCAAGGTCTTCCTGGTCAGCGGCGGGTCCGACGCGATCGACACCGCCGCCAAGCTGGCCCGACGCCACTGGCAGCTGCAGGGACAGCCGAACAAGCGGATCATCATCAGCCGCGAGTGGTCCTATCACGGCCTGCACGCCTTCGGGACGAGCCTCGCCGGGATCCCGTTCAACCGCGACGGGTACGGCTCGGAGTCGCTGGTTCCCGAGACCGCTCGTGTTCCGGCCGACGACGCCGACGCGCTGGAGGCGTCGATCCTCAGCTTCGGCGCCGACCGGGTGGCGGCGGTCTTCGCCGAGCCGGTGATCGGGACGGGCGGCGTCATCCTCCCCGCGCCCGGCTACCTGCAGCGAGTCGAGGCGATCTGCCGGGAGCACGACATCCTGCTCGTGCTCGACGAGGTGATCACCGGCTTCGGCCGCACCGGCGCGATGTTCGCCACCGAGCTGTTCGGGCTGCACCCGGACATGATCGTGATCGCCAAGGGCATCACCTCGGGGTACGCCGCGCTGGGCGGCGTGATCGTCGCGCCCGCGGTGTGGACGCCGTTCTTCGACTCGCCCGAGGCGCCGGTCTTCCGCCACGGCGTCACCTACTCAGGGCACGCGACGGCGTGCGCCGTCGCCCAGGCCAACCTCGACGTGCTCGAGGAGGAGGATCTCGTCGCCCGCGTCGCGACGCTGGCGCCGGTGCTCGAGCGTGCCGTCGCCCCACTCGCCGCTCATCCCCTCGTCACCGATGTGCGCGCCGGGATCGGGCTGCTGGCCGGCGTCGAGCTCAGTGCGACGGTGTCCGGCGACGACGTCACGCGCCGCTGTCTGGAGGACGGCGTCCTGCTGCGCGTGATCACCAACAACACGCTGCAGATCTCGCCGCCGTTCATCGTCGAGGCCGACGACCTGGAGCGGATCGCGGCATCGATCGCGCGCGCGCTCGACGCGCTCGGGCCGTAGTCTCCCCCACCGCCGCGGTGACGCCCGGGGCCGCCGGTTCGGGGATTGTCCCGCTTGGCAGGCCGGCGTCGCGACCTTAAGTTGGGCGGTACGTGCCCGGCGGTTCTCCGTCCGGGGCGCACATAGTCCGGGCCATCGCGCACGACGTCCCGGACCACGCTCTTCCCGCTGGGACCGTGCTAACCACCGGGGGATAGCCGGCGCGGGGAACGGTGGCCCGGGCGGGGCTCCGGCCCCGCCCGTCCACTGATCCGGGCGTGTCGCTACGCCGGCGCAGGAGCCGGCCGGCGAGCGCCGGCATCGGCCACGCGCCCGCGGATGAGGTCGGCCGCGCGCTCGGCGATCATGATCGTCGGCGCGTTGGTGTTGCCGCGCACGAGCGTCGGCATCACCGATGCGTCGACGACCCGCAGCGACTCGATCCCGAGCACGCGCAGCTCGGAGTCGACCACCCGGCCCATCGCGCACGTTCCGACCGGGTGATACAGCGTGGTCGTGTGACGTTCGATGAACGCGGTGATGTCGGCGTCGCCGTCGCCGCTCGGCGCGGCGATCGTCCCGGTGGTGATCGCCGACAGCGGCCGGCGGCCGGCGATCTCCGCGCACCGGCGAACGCCGGTCACCTGGCGCTCGCGATCCTCCGGGGACACCAGGTAGTTGTGGAGGATCCGTGGCCCGGCGGTGGGCACCCGTGAGCGGAGCTTGACAAAGCCGGCGCTGGTCGGTTGCAGCAGGCAGGCCGACAGCGCCCAGCCGTCGACGAGGATCTCGCCGGCGCCCGCCTCGGGGAACAGGATCGGGATCATGTGGAACTGGATGTCGGGCGCCTCGATCCCGTCGCCGCTGCGCATGAAGCCGCCGGACTCGGCGAAGTTGGACGTGAGCGGCCCGCGGCCCTCGGTGGTCAGCAGCCCGAGGTTCTCCGGGGTCTCGGCGGACAGCAGCGAGGGCTCATCGGTCGTGTAGGTGATCCAGGTCGCCGGATGGTCCTGCAGTCCCTGGCCGACCGGCAGTTCGTGCACGGCGGGGATCCCGACCATCGCCGGGTCATCGGCGGCCCGACCCCGCTCAGCAGCAGGATCTGCGGGCTCTGGTAGGCGCCCGCGCTGAGGATCACCTCGCCCTGCGCCCGGACCTCAGCCGACGCCGTCCTGCTCGGGGCCGTTGAAATCGTCGTTGACCGGCAGCCCGGCGTCGACGGCCGCCTCGATGAAGAGCTCGCACGTGCGATAGCGCGAGCGGTTGTCGATCACGCTGAGCGGGCCGCCGGCGCCGTGTAACGGGCCGGCGCCGCGTTCGTTGTCCTCGGCGCGGATGAAATAGGGCAGCACGTCTTCCCATCCCCAGCCGTCGTGGCCCATCGCCGCCCAGCCGTCGTAGTCGGCCCGGTGGCCGCGGATGTGGACCATCGCGTTGGTCGACGACGAGCCACCCAGCGTGCGGCCGCGCGGCAGCTAGCGCTGGCGCCCCGCGAAACCCGGCTCGGGGTCGGAGATCAGCGACCAGTCGTACTTGCTCTGACCCAGGGCGAGCACCCCGGCGGGCAGATGGATCTCGTCAGCCGCGTCGGGCGGTCCGGCCTCGATCAGGCAGACGGTCACGTCGGGGTCCTGCGACAGGCGAGCGGCCAGCACGCAATCCGGCGGACCCGGCCCCGGCGATCACGTAGTCATACGAAGTCATCGCGCCCTCCCTCGAGCGTCTCGGTGTGCGCTGCATTCTCCGTGCCCCCTCGCGCGCGCGTCAAGCGCCACCTCGGCTCGCGGCGGCGGGCGCAGTCGCGTCAGCCGCGATAGTGGTCTCCCCCGTAAGTACGGTCGCACCGAGAGTGGTCACCGGTGGATGCCTGGCAAGGACGCAGAAGGCGACGTGCAGCAGCGCTGCACGAGCCTTCGAGGACGCCGCCAGGCGCCGCCGGGGGCCGCTCGAATGCGAGCGTATTTGCGGAGGCGACCACTAGCCCGCCGCAACGGTGAACACCCGGCTGCCGATCTCGTGTCCGTACCGCGCGCGCTGCCGCCGTCCGAAGCCGGGCCACACGTACCAGCGATAGCGCCCCGGCCTCAGCCGGTATCGACGCCCATCACGCCGCCATGCCCGCCGCAGCTGCAGCTGTGGGCGGGTCGGCCAGGTGCTCAGGACCTTGGTCGACCCGCGCCAGAGCTGCACGTTGTAGTACGTCGCGCCGCGTACCGGCGTCCAGCTCAGAGCGGGCGCGGCGCTGACCAGCGCTCGCGAGCCCGGCGCCAGCAGCCGCGGTGCCGGTGTCACCACGATGCTCTTCGAAGACGCGTTGCCGGCCAGGTCGGTGATCGTGACCGTATACCGATATCGGACGCGGTCGCTCACGCTCGTGTCGGTGAAGGTCGTGATATCGGGTCCCAGCGTCCAGCGGCGAGCCCGTCCATGGCGCCGGGTGCGGACGATCGTCACCGAGGCCAGCGGCGCGGCATCGCTCGTCGCCCACCGCAGACCGGCGACGCGATCGGCGCTATCGGCGGCGAGCAGGAGTCCGGGCGCCGTGGCGTCGTAGGCGAACGTGACGGCGGCCGTCGCCACCTTCCCGGCGTTGTCGGTGCAGCTGCCGCTGATCGTCGCCTGGCCGGTGTCTGGCCCGGCATAGGTGACGGGCGCCGTGCACGCGGCGATGCCCGAGAACGCCGAGCCGGCGAACGACACCGTGACCGGATGGTTGTACCAGCCGAAGGCGTCCGGTCCGCGGGCCAGGGTCGCCGCCGCCGTCGGCGTGGAGAGCTCGACGTTGACCGCGGCGCTGCGGGTGATCGTCGTGCTGTCGGTGAAGGTCGCCGTGCACGACGAGCTCCCGCCCGCGGTATCGGCGGCGAAGTAGATCTGACCGCAGGTCGGCCCGGTGCCGCCCGCGCTCAGCCCCCAGCTCAGCGTCACCGGGCCTCCGTACCAATAACCCGGGGTGGTGACGCACTGCTGGCCGTTGCACAGCGGCGTCACGGTGTCGTCGGCCCACGCGGCCGGTGCGGCGGTCACCGCGGCGACCGAGGCCGCCGCGGCGAGCGCGGCGACGATCCGGGCACGGGTCCGGGCGGGGGTCCGGGCGCGGGCCATCGCTACCATCGCGCCTGCAGTCCGACGAGCCGGCGACGCAGCGCGTATCCGGAGACCGCGAGCGTCGCCAGGGCCAGCGCGGCGAGCAGCAGCAGGACGCCGTCGCGATGCTGAGGGGAGGAGGCCACGGCGGCGACGCTGCTCGGCACCGCGACCGGCCGTGGCGCGGGCGGCGCCGCCGGCACGGCCCGGCGGCGCGCGGGCGCGCGGTGATGGACGGCGCCGCGATGCGTGCGCCGGCGGGCCGCCGCACGATGGCGCGCGCGGCGCCGGCCGGTCTGGTGGCTACGGCTGCGCGAGACGGTGACCGCCGGCGTCACGGTCGCGGCCGGGGCGGCGCCCGTCGCGCTCGACGGGGTCGACGGGGTCGACGGGCTCGACGGACTGGAGGGGCTCGCGGGGGCGACGCCCGAGCCCGACCTCGCGCCCGCCGGAGGCGACGAGGACCGGGTGACGGCCCCAGGCGCCGGCTGCGGAGCGGGAGTCGCCGACGGCCGGGCCGGCGCGCGGTCGGGCGTCGGCGTGCCCGACGCCCACGCCGCCGGCGCCGCGGGCGCCGCCGCGGCGAGACCGACGGCGACGAGCGCAGCGAGGCGGGCGAGAGCTGAGGTGTCGATCGGCGTCATGGTCACAGACCGCGGTGGAGCGCCAGCACGAGCAGGACGATCGCGGCGGCGGCGGCCACCACGACGATCGCCAGGTTGGCGGCGAGCGCGACCCCCAGCGCCCGGGGCGGGGGCGCCGGCTCCGCGGCGCGGGCATCGGGCGCCGGCGCCGGGGCGCCGCCCTCCCCGACCGTTGCGACCGAATCGCCGCCGTCGGCGGCGTGGGTGGTCTCGGGGGCGTCGATCGTCTCGGCGGCGTCGGTCGTCTCGGGGGCGTCGAGGGCGACGATCGCGCCGGCGAGGACGTCGGTGACGAGGCGGTTGAGGCTCACGTTCCGTTCCTCGGCGGCCTCGGCCAACTGGTCGTGCAGCTCCGGTGGCATCCGCACGAGGAAGCGACCCTTGCGCGTCGGGCCGCCCTTGGGCGCGGGCGCCGGCGCAGCCGCGACAACCGGCTCATCGGGCGCGCCGGGCGGCGACTCCTCGCCGTCGCTCTGGCCGGCCGGAGCCGAACCTGGTATCCCCCGCGTCGGAACCACGGGCGCGATCTTAGTGGTCTGAGCGTGAGGTTTGTCGATGTTTGCGTCGTTTTCTACAGGTTGCTCGCCGTCGCCGCCGGTCTCCCCACCCACTGTGCGCGCGCCCGATATCGAGCCCGGCGGGCTGATATCGACCCCCCCGGATCCACCGAGATCCCGTCGCAGCGCCGCCAGCGCTGTCGCCAGCAGGCGCGAGACGTGCGCCTGCGAGATTCCCAGCTCGCTCGCGATCTGGCGCTCGGTCATGTCCATGTGGAAGCGCAGGAAGACGATCCGCCGCTGCCGGGCATCGAGCCGCCGCAATCCGGCCGTCAGGAGGACCCGGTCCTCGCTGCCGGTCAGCGCCGCCGCATCGGCGATCCGCTCGGCGGCCTCCTGCGGTGAGACCGGGCCGGCGCCGACGCTCGGCTCGGTGACGAGCGCCCGCTCGACGTCGCGCTCCTCGGCGGCGAGCGCGGCCGCGAGCTCGGGCACGGTCGGCGTGCGGCCGAGCGTCGCCGTGAGCTCGCCGCGGCGCCACCGCAGGTCGCTGCGCAGCCGCTGCAGCGCGCGCGGGATCCGCACCGGGGCGGTCCGGTCGCCGAGATGTCGGCGGATCTCCCCCTCGATCGCCGGGGTCGCGAATGCCGCGAACGACACCCCGCGCGCGGGGTCGTAGCGATCGCTGGCCTTGATCAGCCCGACGGCGCCGACCTGGATGAGATCGTCGAGGCCCTCGCCACGCCCGCCGTACCGGCGCGCGATCGCTCTGACCAGGGGAAGGTGCGACTCGATCAGGTCACTTCGAGACGACGAAGCCAACGGCGATTTCGGTGAGCCGGTCACGATCCAATCCCCTATCCAGCGGCCGGTCTGCGACTGATATCCGACAGTACCAGAGGTGTGCTGGCCAGATTGACGGTCATGGCATCGCAATTGCGATGGATCGCATCCTCGCGCGCGGGCGAGTTAAAGGACAGGTGGCGTGCGTGCAATGAAGCCGAAGCTGGGAATGGACATCGTGGGGGCATCCGTGACGGGTGCGCTGTTGGCCGTGGCCGTGTCGGCCGACGCCGCGGCTGCAACCCCGCACAACACGGTCCGGCCGGCGGGCCCGCCGGCCGGGCGCCGCCAGGCCCGGCGCCGGTCGACGGCGGCCACGCAGGCCGCCCGGACGCTGCAGGTCGACCTCGTCAGCGGCCGGCGGATCCTCGCCGCGCTCAGCGCCCCGTCACTCGAGCTTTCCTACGGGACGGGTGACCGGCCCGGCGGCTCGCGCCTGGTCCGCGACCTGCAGCGGCTGCTCGCCCGCGTCGGCGACGCGCCCGGACCGATCGACGGCCGCTTCGGACCGCTCACCGAGTGGGCCGTGCGGAGCTTCCAGGCGGCGCGCGGTCTGCCCGTCGACGGCATCGCCGGACCGCGGACGCTCGGCGAGCTCACCGCGCGGACCCTGATGCTCGCCCCCGGAGCCGGATATGAGCCGGGCGGGTCGCGCCTGGTCCGCGGTCTTCAGCAGCTGCTCGCCCGGGCCGGTGAATCGCCCGGGCCGATCGACGGCCGCTTCGGCCCCCTCACCGAGGCGGCGGTCAGACGCTTCCAGGCCGATCGCGGCATGGAGGCCAACGGGGTCGCCGGCCCGAGCACGATCGCCGCGCTCGCGCCCCGGCCCACCCACCGACCGGCACGGGCGAGCGGCCCGACGCGGGTCGATCGGGTCCGCGACGCCGCAGCCGGCGTCCGGGCTCGGACGGTCCCGGCTGCGGTCCGGGACAGCGCGCGCTCACGAGCGAGCGCGCACGCGGCGGCGGCCTCGCCGTCCGCGACCCATCGCAACCGCGGCGGGTCACTCATGGTCGCACTGGCGGTCGCGCTGCTGGGAGCGCTGCTGATCGCCGTGCTCCTGCGTGACGCGCCGCGGTGGGAGGAGCGGCGCCGCCGCGGCCCGCCGCTGCCGCTGCCCGAGATGACGGGCACCACCACGCCGGTGGTGCCCCGACAGCCGGATCGGGTGGCGGCGGCGGCGCGGCCGGCCGCTGCGCGCCAACGGCCTGCATACGCGGTCTCCGAGCGACCGCGACCGGAACACGCGGTGCTCGAGCGACCGCGACCGGAGCATGCGGTCGCCGCACGACTGCGGCCCGAACACATCGTCCCGGCGCGTCCGCGGCCCGACCACATCGTCACCCTGCGCTCGTGGCCCGACCACATCGTCGCCGGTCGCTCACGGCCCGACCACGCGGTCAGCGCGCGCCCGCAGCCCGAGCACATCGTCGCCGAGCGACCGCAGCCCGCCTACGCCATCGCCGAGCGACCGCAGCCCGCCTACGCCATCGCCGAGCGACCGCAGCCCGCCTACGCCATCGCCGAGCGACCGCAGCCCGCCGTCGCCGTCGCCGAGTGCGCGCAGCCCGCCGTCGCCGCCGCGGAGCGACCGTGGAGCGACCCTGCCGTCACCGCTCGCCCGCGCCCCGACTGCGCGCTGCAGCGACCGCAGATCCATCACGTCGACCCGCGCCCGGAGCCGGAGTCGCCGCCCGCCGGCGGCCCGTCCACCCGCCCGGCCGCGCTCGTCGGCGACGACCACGCTCGCCCTCGCCACCGTGCTCGCGGTCGCGGCGTGCCGGCCTCCTCGTCGGCCCGACCGGTGATCGCCGGAACGATCACGCTCGTGCTGTGGTTGATCGTGACGCGCGCCGTGGCGGGGCACCGGCGCCGCAGCAGCGGCTAACGCCGCCGAGGCGCCGCGGCGCGCGCCTCGTACATGACGGATCCCGCGGCGCCGTGGCCAGGAGCTCCGGCCCAGACCCGGGATGGCTCGCGCTGCGCTGCCCGAACGCGACCCGGGTCGACCCGGGTCGGTTCGGGACGGGGCTGGGGAACCGTCTTCATCTCAGATCGGTCCCCGGCCTCTCGGTCCCCGGCCTCTCGGTCCCCGGCCTCTCGGTCCCCGGCCTCTCGGTCCCCGGCCTCTCGGCCGGCCCCGCCTGTCGGCCGGCACCCGGCCTCTCGGCCTGACCCTTCCTAGTAGTCGTCCTGGACCTCGACCGACCAATCGGCGTCGTCGCCGCCCGGCGTGACGTCGATCTGGTACAGGCCGGGGCCCGTGGCGAACGTCCGGATCTGATCGCCGCCGTCGTTGAGACCGAAGCCCGCGACGGTCGTGGCGGTGGTGATATCAGCCACGCGCGCGTTCGGCCCCGAGCAGAAGAAGATGAACGTGCAGGTTCCCTGGAAGGCCATCCGGTAGATCGCCCGCCAGCGGTCGCCGCGGATCCGGAAGACGACCGATTGCCGGCCGCTGAACGTGGTGACCGGGCGCCACTGGGGAACCTCGGCGACCGATAGCACGACCCGGGAGCCCGCGGCGGCGCTGTGCCCGCCGGCCGGACTCTGGGCGACGACCGTTCCGGGCGCGATCCCGGGGGCGGGCACCTGCGCGACCGCCGGCGTGAGGCCGAGCCGGCGCACCCGCGCTGCGGCGTCGACCGCGTCCTCGCCGACGAGCAGCTGAACCTCGACCGGCGCCGGGCCGCGGCTGAGCGTCACCGTCACGCCGGCGGCGTCGGCGACGCGGATCCCGGCGGCGGGGCGCTGGGCGATCGCCGTGCCGACCCGGGCGTGGGCGTATGCCGCGGTGAACCGCACCGTCAGGTGGGCGCGGCGCGCCCGGGCGCCGGCCGCTGCGCGCCTGAGACCGGTGAGCACGGGGACCCGCGTGCTTCCATGGGCGCCGATCACGATCGCCGCCGCGACCATCGACGCGAGCAGCACGAGCACGGCGCCGAGCGCGGCGATCGCCCGCCGCCGGGCGGCAGGGTTGACGGTGCGCCGGGGGGTCAGCGGCGCCACCGGCCTCGTCGGCTCCGGCGTCGCGCCGGGCGCCGGGCCGCGCGACCGCGCGGGCGGCCGGCGCGACCG
>JBELAG010000162.1:0-13111 GCA_049509055.1 Solirubrobacteraceae bacterium | reverse complement strand
AGCAGACCATGAGTGAGCGTCTTTTGAAGCTGAAGCAGCGGATGGCGCAGCTGTCGGACATCGGCCATGCGACGTCGCTGGCTCACTGGGACCAGCAGACGATGATGCCGCCGCGCGGGGGTCATGCCCGCGCCGAATCGCTGGCCACGCTGGCCCGGATCAGCCACGACATGTTCGTCGACGACGAGACGGGGCGGCTGCTCGACGGCGCCGTCGCCGAGCTCAACGGCGCCGATCCCGACGGCGACGACGCGCGGCTGATCGCGCTCGTGCGCCGCCAGTGGGACAAGGCGCGGCGCGTTCCGACCGATCTGGCGGCCGATATGGCCAAGGCGGCGTCGCTCGGCCAGGAGGCGTGGGTGACGGCGCGGGCCGACTCCGACTTCGCAGGCTTTCGGCCCTACCTGGAGCGCAACTTCGAGCTCGCGCGCCGGTATGTCGACTGCCATGTCGGCAGCAACGGATTCCAGTCGGCGTATGACGTGCTGCTCGACGACTTCGAGCCGCGGATGCCGACCACCGCGATCGCGGAGCTGTTTGCACAGCTCAAGGCCGGGCTCGTCCCGCTGATCGCGACCGTCAGCGCCGTCGCCGCGACGGTCGACGACAGCCCGCTGTATGCCCACTTCCCGGTTGACGGGCAGCGCCGGCTGGTCGGCGAGGTGACGCGGATGATGGGCTTCGACGGTGCGGCGTGGCGGATGGACGACACGATCCATCCGTTCGCGACGCGGATCGGCGGCGGCGACGTGCGGATCACCACGCGGTGGGACGAGGGATTCTTCGCGACCGGTCTGTACGGCGCGATGCACGAGTGCGGCCACGGCCTCTACGAGGCCGGCATTCCCGCCTCGCTGCTGCGCTCGCCGCTGGGCAACGCGGAGTCGCTGGGCATGCACGAGTCCCAGAGCCGTCTGTGGGAGAACATGGTGGGTCGCGGGCGGCCGTTCTGCGGTGTGCTCGCTCCGCGCATCGCCCGGCTCGCCGGTGGGCAGCTCGCGGGGCTCGACGCAGTCGGGCTCTACCGCGCCGTCAACCGGGTCAAGCCGACCTACATCCGCGTCGAGGCCGACGAGGCGACGTATGCGCTGCACATCATCCTGCGGACCGAGCTCGAGCAGGCGCTGATCGACGGTTCGCTGACCGTGGCCGAGCTGCCGGAGGCGTGGAACGCACGTTTCGAGGAATACTTCGGGATCACGGTGGACGACGACAGCGACGGCGTGTTGCAGGATGTGCACTGGTCGGCCGGCCTGATCGGCTACTTCCCCACCTACGCGCTCGGCAACCTGATCGCCGGACAGCTGTGGGAGCGGGCGCACGTCGAGATCGGCGATCTCGACGAGCAGCTCGCCGCCGGCGAGCTGGGCTCGCTGCGCGAGTGGCTGCGTCTGCGCATCCATCGCCACGGGGCGAAGTTCACGACCAACGAGCTGCTGACGCGCGAAGCCGGGGGTCCGATCTCGGTGACGCCGTTCCTCAGCTACCTCCAGGCCAAGCTCGGCGACGTGTACGGACTGAACCTGGCGCAATGAAGCAAGCGACAAGAAAGTGAGTCACCCATGAGTACTACTCCCGTCAAAGTGGCAGTCACCGGCGCCGCCGGCCAGATCGGCTACGCGATCCTGTTTCGCATCGCCAGCGGCCAGCTGCTGGGAGCCGACACGCCGGTCCACCTTTCGCTGCTCGAGATCCCGGCGGCGGTCAAGGCGGCGCAGGGCACCGCGATGGAGCTCGACGACTGCGCCTTCCCGCTCCTGCGCGGAATCGACATCCACGACGATCCCAACGCGGCGTTCGACGGCGTCAACATCGCGATCCTGGTCGGCGCTCGTCCGCGGACCAAGGGGATGGAGCGCGGCGACCTGCTGGAGGCCAACGGCGGCATCTTCAAGCCGCAGGGGCAGGCGCTCAACGCGCACGCCGCCTCCGACCTCAAGGTGCTGGTGGTCGGCAACCCGGCCAACACCAACTGCCTGATCGCGCAGTCCAACGCTCCGGACGTGCCCCGCGAGCGCTTCACGGCGATGATGCGGCTGGACCACAACCGGGCGATCGCGCAGGTCGCGGCCAAGACCGGAGCCCAGATCAGCGAGGTCACGAACATGACGATCTGGGGCAATCACTCGGCCACGCAATATCCCGACGTGGTCCACGCCACGGTCAGGGGACAGGATGGCGCCACCGCGATCGGCGACCAGGCGTGGATCGAGAATGACTTCATCCCGACCGTGCAGAAGCGCGGCGCGGCGATCATCGAGGCGCGCGGCGCCTCCAGCGCCGCGTCGGCCGCCAACGCGGCGGTCGATCACATTCACGACTGGGTGCTCGGCACCCCCGACGGTGACTGGGTGTCGATGGCGATCCCGGCCAACGGCTCCTACGGGATCGAGGAGGGCGTGTTCTGCGGACACCCCTGCCGGTGCGCCGGCGGCGAGTACACGATCGTCGAGGGCCTGGAGCTCGACGCGTTCTCCCGGGAGCGCATCGACGCCAGTGTCAAGGAACTGCAGGAGGAGCACGCCGCGGTCAAGGAGCTGGGGCTGATCTGAGCGGGCCGGGCCATCCCGGCGGTGCCCGTGCGGCGCCCGGACAGCACGCTGACCGCCGCCGCGATCGTGCCTCGATCGCGGCGGCTGGGCGTGGTCACCGGCGCATGGCCAGGGTGGGCGCCGTGCGTTACTTGGCGTCCTTGACCTTTGCGGCGGGGTGCCAGCCCTGACCGTCGCGCTTGACCTGCCCGTCGTCGACGAGCTTGGGCATCACCCGGTAGAGATAGTTGGGCTCGATCTTCAGTTGCTCGGCGATCTGGGGAATCGTGATCCCCGGCTTGTCGCGCACCAGCGCGAGCGCCTGATTGGCACGCGTGTTGCCACCTCGCCGGCCTCGCGGGCGGCCGGCCTTGCGGGTTGCGGCACGGCGCGGCGCGGGAGCGGCCGCTGAGCCATTGGCGCTCACCGAGCGGCCCGGCCCCCGCCGACCGCCCACGAGCGCGGCGCGAGCGGCTTCGAGCTTCGTGACCTCGACCTTGAGCTCAGCCAATCGGACGTCGATGTCCTTCACGGTACTGTCAACGAAATCAGCCAACTTTGCCACCTCCGCGGCGGTAATAGACGCATTCGTGTACAGAAGATACAGCGCGTGAATGTCGTCGGGCCGATGTTGGCCGTGATGAACGGCTAATTGCCTTCGAGCAGAGCCTTGAGCCGCGACAGTGAGTGTTGCGCTTCGCGCTCGGACGTTGCTCCGACGATGAACCGGCCGGCGACGTTGCCCAGCCGTCCTCCGGGCGGATGAAACTCGTTGGTGTACTGAAAACGCGTGCGGCCGTCGTCGGTAGGCGACAGCTCGTAGCGGATGATCGCGGTGGAGTGCGCGGGGCCGCCGCCCTCCCATTCCGCCCGGCGCGGCTCCCGTAACGCGACCACGGTCCAGTGGACGTGGAAAGTGATCCCCCTGACGTGCAGCGCCTGCTCCATCGTCGCGCCCTCGCACAGTGGCGAATCCGAGACGTTATGGATCGACTTGTGAATCGTCACCCAATCGCCGAGTCGCTGGGGATCCATCACCGTCGCCCAGACCCGTTCGATCGGGGCGTCGATCTCGATGGTGGCCTGTACCGTGCTCATCGCAGCGCCGGACACTAACGGTCGCGGCCGATCGGCGCCGACGATCGCTACCGGGCGGCGAGCGGCTCGCTCGCCTCCCAGTCGCCCAGCGCATGCTCGATCGCGGAGTGCACTGAGTGAAGCCTCACCTGCAGTAACTCGGCGGCACGGCCGTCGGCGGGCAGCAGATCGGTGTCCAGGCTCTCCATCAGCGGCCCGATCAGCGCGTGTTCCTCGCCGGCGATCAGGGCGGCGATGCGACTGGCGATCGGCGTCACCGTCAGGCGGCGCAACCGCAGCGCCGGGCGGTCGACGAGCATCAGGTCGGCGATCAGGTCGATCAGCCCACCGTAGGTGACGACATCCGGACCGCCGACGTCGAGCGTCGCGCCGGCGACCGCCTCGTTGGTCGCCGCCCGCGCCAGCATCGAGACGATGTCACGTTCGTCGATCGGCTGCGTGCGGTGGGTGCGCCAGGCGGGCAGCGCGAGCACCGGCAGGCGCTCCACCAGATGCACGAGGAAGCGAAACGAGCGAGACCGTGCTCCGATGACGATCGACGCGCGCAGCGCCACCGAGCCGGGCACGGCCTCCATCAGGATCCGTTCGACCGCCAGCCGGCTCGACAGGTGCGCCGACAGCGCCCGATGTCCCGCGTCGTCGGCGCCGGCGGGCAGCAGGCCGCCGAGGTAGACGATGCGCCCGACGCCGGCGGCACGCGCGGCGTCGGCGAAGCGCTCGGCGGCGATCCGCTCGCGAGCGTCGAAGCGGTCGCCGCCCGAGGGTTCCATCGAATGGATGAGGAAGTAGGCCACGTCGATTCGGTGCAGCGCCTCCCGCAGCCCGGCACCGGAGACGGCGTCGCCGGTCAGCACCGGGATCGTGCCGTTGACGGTGGCCGCGCGGCGGGCGAAGCCGCGCACCGTGTGGCCCTCGCGGGCCAGCCGAGGCGCCACCAGCGAGCCGACGTATCCGGTGACCCCGGTGACCAGGACGTTCATCGGCGCTGCAATGGCGATCCGCTCGGCATCTCTGCAGACAAAGCTACGAAATAGCGGCGCCCGGCGATCGGATGTGCGAAATGACCCGCAATTTGTAGGCATTTCCGCACGTGAGAAGTTTCCTGCGTTTTCCGGGATCGGTCGTTGTGCCGGGGGGTGGAATCCGCTTTGATGCCCGCTGCAACGGTCCAAGGCAACGCGCAAGAACGGAGCGTCGGTCAGGTATGGGAAACGGTCGTGCCCCTGCGGCGAAGGCAAGCTGCGAGAACTGCTTCTTTCATCAGAACCTGCTGTGCGCGGTTGCCGACGCCGGGCCGTGCGCGACCTTCCGCCCGGCCCATCCGGACGGCCTGCGCCCGCCGAGCCAGCTGCGGTTCGTCTTCCGCCAGGAGCGCCGCGAGCACGTCGCGTGGGCGTTCCCGACGCCGAGCGAGCAGGTCGCGCTCCATGCCTGAAGGGCGGCTCGCCGGCCGGCGCTCGCCGTCCGTCGCCCGCTGGTATATGTTTAGCGCCATGTACTGGCCGCTCTTCGGTGGGTTCGTCGCCTTTGTCCTGTTCGCGGTGCTGATGGGATGGATCATGGATCCGTCCCGGCGCGGCACCGACCGCGACCGGGACTGACGGCGTCTGCCGGCCGTGCGCGGCCGGCAGTTCGTTCCTTGCTTGGCTCGGGACAGCGCGTGGGTGGAGCCTCGGGAACCGGGAATCTCGCCCGGCTGCGTGGCGCCCGCGACCTCTACAGTGTCAGGCGCGCGATTGAGAGGAGCGGAGTGCGGGTCACCGTGCTGGGCAAGTCACCATCCTGGCAGGATGCGGGTGGGGCGTGCAGTGGATATCTGGTGCAGGAGGGCGACTTCACGCTGCTGCTCGACTGTGGCAACGGCGTCTTCTCCAAGCTGCGCGGGGTCGTCGATTACACCGCCGTGGATGCGGTCCTGATCACGCATCTGCACGCCGACCACTTCCTGGACCTGGTGCCGTTCAGCTATGCCCTCAGCTACGCGCCCCGCCGGCGGCCGGCCGCCGGCGATCGGCCGGACGCGGCGGCGCCCGCGCGCCCCGACCTCTACGTGCCGTTCGGCGGGGCCGGCGTGCTGAGCAGGATCGTCGGTAACTGGGGCGGCGCCGACCTGATCGAGAACGCGTTTGCGACGCACGAGTATGACGGGCCGGGCGAGCTCGAGGTCGGCCCGCTTGCGGTCCGGGTGTGTGCGGTGCCCCATTACACGGTCACCTACGCGGTCGAGTTGTCGGGCAACGGCGCGCGCTTCACGTTCGGCGCCGACTGCCGCCCCAACTCAGAGCTCGTCGAGTTCGCCGCCGACACGGATGTGCTGATGATCGAGGCGACGCTGACGTCACCGGAGGGCGACGGCGTCCGCGGGCACCTGACGCCGCGCGAAGCCGGCGAGCACGGCCGCCGGGCGCGGGCACGGCGCCTCGTGCTGACGCACTTCTCTGACGAGATCGACGCCGAGTGGGCCCGGGCGGAGGCCGCTGACGCCTACGGCGGCCCGGTGGAGCTCGCCCGCGAGGGCGCCGTCTATGAGCTGTAGGAGCGGTCGCCGGCGCCCCCGGCGCGCGACTGACGAGCGGCCGGGCGTGACGCCCGGCCGCCGATCAGTCGGCACGAGTGAGGCGACCGAACCCAGTTCGGCGCCGGCCGTGCAACCACGCCCCTCCCTTAGCTGATGAACCCGTCGTTGGTCAGGATCGTGGCCGCCTTGGACGCGGCGAGCGTGCCCGGGAACGACGGCAGGACGGCGTGGCCGCCGAACGCCGCGTCGAAGAAGCTGAAGTGCGTGGCCTCGTTGGACGCCACCGCCGCGGCCGCGACCTTGAGTTCGGTCGAGCTGAACGACTCGACGGCGCCGAGGTAGGTCTCGACGAACGCCGTCTCCAGCGCGACGCCGGTCCCGAGCAGGGCGTGCGTGCTGGCGACCGCCGCCGAGGGGATGTGGAGCGAGAAGCCGGTGGGCGTCTTGGAGCCCAGGGCCTTGGCCCACGCGGCCTTGTGATCCTTCTCGTTCTGCAGGGCGTGCTCGAAGTAGTCCTTGTTCTGCAGGCCCTTGAACGAGGAGAAGTTGGCGATGATCGTCTCGTAGACCTTGACGGCGAGGCTCTCGGCGATGTAGCCGACCTGCAGGGTGGAGATGTCGCTCGCGGTCACGCCCTTGGCAAAGGCGACGCCGGTGGCCGAGGCCAGGATGCCCCCGCTGGTGGCGAGCACGAGCCCGCCCTTGGCGCCGTTGCGCAGAAACGTCCCGCGGCTCACTCGCAGCTGACCTTCAGTCATGTCTGAGACTCCTTGTTGGATTTGTCGATCAGGGCCACTACGCAGGCCGGCGGCGATCGGATCAATCGGCCGGCCGGCGGCGATCGTCAGGCGCGGGTGGCCGGCGCTCACTACCCTCTGCGACATGTCTGATCGCGAGTTGTTCGCCAACTTCGATCGCATGCGGCGCGAGATGGACGAGCTGTTCGGCGACGTGTTCGAGCGCGGTGGCCTGTCGCGCCGGCGAACCGGCCAGTGGCCCGCCGTCGACGTGGCCTACGCGTCCGATCCCCCGCGGGCGATCGTCACCGCGGAGCTGGCCGGAATGGCGGCCGATGAGATCGCCCTGCAGATCGAGGGCCGCCAGCTCGTCCTCGCCGGACGCCGGGGCCCGGCGTCGGCGCCGGGCGAGGTCTACCAGCAGATCGAGATCGAGCGCGGCGCCTTTCGCCGCACGGTCGAGCTCGGGGCCGACGTCCACGCCGAGCGCGCCACCGCCCGCTACGAGCAGGGGATGCTGTACGTCGAGCTCCCACTCGTGCAGCGCCCGGCGCGGGCGCACGCGGTGCAGATCGAGATCGGAGGGCAGCGATGATCGAGGCCGGCCGACGGCGATGATCGAGGTCGGCGTACCCGCCGACGGTGCGCAGCCGACCGCCGTCGAGGGCGGGCAGTCGCTCCCGGCTCGCGTCGGCGTGCTGCCGCTGCGCGACGCCGTCACGTTCCCCGAGCTGGTGGTCCCGCTCAACGTCGGCCAGCAGCGGAGCATCGAGCTGGTCAACGACGTCCTGCGCGGGGATCGCTCGATCGTGCTGCTGGCCGGCCGCGAGCCCGAGGTGGAATCACCGACGCCGGACCAGCTCTACTCGGTCGGGGTCCTGGGAACGGTCGCGCGGATGGTCCGCCTGCCCGACGGCACGCTCCGGGTGCTCGTCCAAGGCGGACAGCGGGTCCGCGTCACCGAGTGGGTGCAGACCGAGCCGTATCTGATCGCGGAGGTCGCCGAGGCCCCCGACCGGGTCAAGCAGAGCCCGCAGCTGGTGGCGCTCGCGCGCAACGTCCAGCGCACCTTCTCGAGCATCGTCGGGCACGTGCCATACCTCCCCGAGGAGCTGCAGGTGATGGTGGCCAACGTCGAGGACCCGGTGATGCTCACCCATCTGATCTCCGGGGCGCTGAGGTTGCCCAGCGCCGACAAGCAGGCGCTGCTGGAGAAGCTCGACGTGTCCAAGCGCCTGCGGCGGCTGTCGGAGATCCTGGCCCGTGAGCTGGAGGTGGTCGCGCTGGACTCCAAGATCCAGTCACAGGTCCAGAGCGAGCTCGAGCACGGCCAGCGTGACTACTTCCTGCGCCAGCAGCTCAAGGCGATCCAGGCGGAGCTGGGGGAGGGCGACGAGGTCGCCGCCGAGGTCAACGAGCTCCGAGAGCAGCTGGCGGCGCGCACCCTGCCCGAGGAGGTCTCCAAGCAGGTCGACCGCGAGCTCGGGCGCCTGCAGCGCCTGCAGCCGGCGATGGCGGAGTACGCGGTCGTACGCAACTACCTGGAATGGATCGCCTCGCTGCCGTGGGACACCTCGACCGAGGACAACCTCGATCTCGCCCATGCCCGCGAGGTGCTCGACACCGACCACTACGACATCGAGCAGGTCAAGGACCGGATCCTCGAGTTCCTGGCGGTGCGTTCGCTGGTCAGCGACTCCGAACGCCACCCGGCAGGGTCGATCCTGATGTTCGTTGGGCCGCCCGGGGTCGGCAAGACGTCGCTGGGCCGGTCGATGGCGCGCGCGCTCGGTCGCGAGTTCGAGCGCATCAGCGTCGGCGGCGTCCGCGACGAGGCCGAGATCCGCGGCCACCGGCGGACCTACATCGGTGCGATGCCGGGCGTGATCGTCCGCGCGCTGCGCGACGCCGGCGCCAACAACCCGCTGTTCATGATCGACGAGATCGACAAGATGGGCGCCGACTTCCGGGGGGACCCGTCGAGCGCGATGCTCGAGGTCCTCGACCCCGAGCAGAACCAGACGTTCCGTGACCACTATCTCGACCTGCCATTCGATCTCTCCAACGTCATCTTTGTCACCACGGCCAACACTCTGGAGACGATCCCCGGCCCGCTGCGCGATCGCATGGAGGTCATCCAGCTGTCGGGCTACACCGAGTCCGAGAAGCTGGAGATCGCCAAGCGCTATCTCGTCCCCCGTCAGGTGCAGCGCAATGGGCTGACGAGCGCCAGGATCGGGTTCACCGACGCCGGATTGCGGGCGATCATCTCCGGCTACACGCGCGAGGCAGGTGTGCGTCAGCTGGAGCGCGAGATCGGATCGGCGTGCCGGAAGATCGCCCGGCAGGTGGCGGAGGGCACGCTGGCGCGCAAGGCAACGGTCACCGAGCCGCGCGTCATCGAGCTGCTCGGCAAGCGCCGGTTCTTCGCCGAGGCGCGGCGCCGGACGGCGCGACCGGGGGTCGCCACCGGGCTGGCGTGGACGCCGGTGGGCGGCGAGGTGCTGTTCGTCGAGGCCACCGCGATGCCGGGCCGCGGCCGCCTGACGATCACCGGCCAGCTCGGCGACGTGATGCGGGAGTCCGCGCAGGCGGCGCTGTCCTACGTGCGGGCCAACTCCGAGCAGCTGTTCCCCGAGCTGCCCGACGACTGGTTCGCCACCCACGACCTTCACGTCCACGTGCCGGCCGGCGCGATTCCGAAGGACGGTCCGAGCGCCGGTGTGACGATGGTGACGGCGCTCGCGTCGCTGCTGTCGGGACGGCCCGTCCGGCCGGAGGTCGCGATGACCGGCGAGGTCACGCTCACCGGTCTGGTGCTCCCGATCGGCGGCCTCAAGGACAAGGCGCTGGCCGCGCAGCGCAGCGGGCTGCGCACGGTGATCGCGCCCGAACGCAACGAGCAGGACATCGACGAGATTCCGGCGCATCTGCGCAGGACGCTGAAATTCGTGTTCGTGTCGACGGTGGAGCAGGTGCTCGACGCCGCCCTGGCTGGACGGCGGCAAACCGGGTATCACGTATCCTGACCACTCACGACCCAATGCACTGAGGGAGACCGATGGCATCACGACGCAAGAAAGTCGCCAAGGCGGTGCCGTTCAATTCCGCCGACTTGGCCAACATCACCAAGGCGAATCCCTATCTGCAGCGCCTGATCGAGGACTCTTCGCTGCGCGACAACGTCCGCGCGGCGATCGATTCGACCAAGAGCGCTTATGACCGGCTGATCGACACCAAGGCGCCCCACAAGGCGCTGCTGGAGGACCGCAAGCTCCAGGCCGATCTGCGCCAGGCGATCGAGTCCGTCCGCGACGTGACTGCGGCCCTGTCGGATGCGCCCAAGCACCCGAGCGGCCGCAAGTCCAAGGGCGGCGGCCTGGGCCGCAAGCTGCTGTTGGTGGTGGTCGCCGCCGGCGCGGCGCTGGCGGGCTCGGAGAAGCTTCGCTCCAAGGTCCTCGACACGCTGTTCGGCGCCGAGGAGGAGTTCCAGTACACGCCGCCGCCCGGGACGCCGGCCCCGGCGCCCGCGAGCCCGGTGACCGCCGCCTAGCGGCCATCGGAAACCAGATCGAGCATGCGCGAGGGCGTCCCGCGGGGCGCCCTCGCCGCGTCCGGCGCGCGTCCGGGTCGATCGGGCCGGCCTCTAGAATCGGCCCTCGAATGGAGGCAGCCGCCGTCACCTCGCGCCCGCTCACCGCGCGGGCGCCCCGCCAACTGCCCGGGGACAAGGCGGCGCGGATCGTCGAAGCGATGCGCGCCAGCGTGGCCCGGCGCGGGATCGCCGGCTCCACGTTTGACCGCGTCGCGCGGGAGGCGGGGGTCTCGCGGGGCCTGCTGCACTACTACTTCGGCACGAAGGAGCGGCTGCTGGTCGAGGTCGTGCGGCGCGAGTGCGAGGTGCGCGGTGCGTCGCTGGATCAGGCGGTCGCGGGCGCCGCCGGCGCCGACGATCTGGTCGACGCGCTCGTGCGCAGCCTCCAGGAGGTGCTGGCGGAAGGTGCGACGACGATGGTGACGTTCTATGAGCTGTTGATGCTCGGGCAGCGCAACGAGGAGATCGCCGCCGAGCTGGCGCAACTGGCGCGCAGTACCCGGGTCCGCCTCGCCGAGGCGTTGCGCGCCGGCAGCGAGACCGGAGCGTTCGAGCTGCGGGCCGATCCGACCGACGTGGCGGGATTCCTGTTCGCGCTCGCCGACGGCGTCACGATCCGCCGGCTGTCCGAGCCCGATTTCGACGACGGGCCGCTGATGGATCAGGCGGTCATCGCGGCGCGGGCGCTGCTGGCGTGACGATCGTCGCGCCGCGGCGATGCGACGCCTAGCCGTCCTCGCCCTCGGGGCGCCGGCACTCGTCGTGCTCGCGCTCGCGCTCGCGCAGCTGCTGCTGCCCGGGATCGCCGCGCAGCGGCTACGCGAGCGCCTGGCGCGCTCGGGCCAGGTGCTGGCGGTCCAGGTCCGGGCGTTCCCGGCGATCGAGCTGCTCTGGCATCACGCCGACCGGGTGGTGATCCGGCTGGGCACCTACCACGCCGCCACCGCGGGCCGGCTCGGCGGCTCGCTGGACCAGGCCGGTAACGTCGGGTCGCTGCAGGCGTCGGCGCGGCAGGTCGACGCCGGCCTGCTCACGCTCCACGACGCGACGCTCAGCAAACGCGGTGACGAGTTGAACGCCGGCGCGCGCATCACCGAGGCCGACCTGCGCGCGGCCCTGCCGATCCTGCGCTCGGTGACCCCGGTGGCGTCCGGCGACGGGCGGCTCACGCTCCGGGGGACCGCCGGCCTGCTCGGCGTCACCGCCACGGTCGATGCCACCGTCAGCGTCCGGGACGGCCGGGTGGTGGTCGCGCCCGACGTGCCGCTCGGCTCGCTGGCGACGATCACCGTGTTCGCCGATCCCCACATCAGTGTGCAGAGCGTCAGCGCGTCGGCCGTGCCCGGCGGGTTCGCGGTGCGCGGGACGGCGCGGTTGCATTGAGGACCCCCGAGGCGGTCGCCGATGCTACGGTCGATGGACTGGCCGGACGTGCGCACACCGTCTGGATGCCGGCCGACCGATCTTCAGAAGGCTTCCGCTGTGAACATCCATTTGATCATCGACCGGCGTCGCGCCCCCGCGCCGCTGCCCGCGCGCCGCCGGCTGCGATGACGCGCGCCCACGGCAGGCTCACCCGCCGCGACGTGATCGGGGGTTTCGCCGCCGCGGGCGCGGGCGCGTTGCTCGGGCCGCCCGCGGCCCGTGCCGCCGCCTCGCCCCAGGGGGAGCGAGTGTTCAGCCGGCGGGTCGGCCGGGTGTCGGGACTGTCGGAGGCGATCGCGCCCGGGCGCGGATTCGTGCTGGCGGGCGTGCAATGGTCGGGGCCTCCCGGGGCGCGGATCGAGCTGCGCTCGCGGACCGGGCGGGGATCGTGGGGCCGGTGGGGGATCGCCTCGGTCCGCGGACACGAGCCCGACCGCGGCGTGACCGGGAGCGCGCTGTTCGGCGATGGACTGTGGCTCGGGCGCTCCGACGCGGTGCAGCTGCGCAGCTCCCAGCCGGTGGACGGCGTGCGCGTGCACTTCATCGCGCCGCAGGACGCGACGCCCGCGGTGGCCAGCGCCGCGGCGCTCCCGCTGGCCACGCCGCAGCTGCCCGCCGGCGGTGGGCAGCCGCCGATCATCGCCCGCTCGGCGTGGGCGGGGAGCGCCGCGGCGCCGAGCGCCGGGCCCTACTACGGGTCGGTGCAGCTCGCCTTCGTGCACCACAGCGACAACCCCAACGGCTACTCCGAGGCCGAGGTGCCGGGGATGATCCTCTCCATCTATGACTACCACCGCTACGTCCACGGGTGGTTCGACATCGGCTACAACTTCGTGATCGACGCCTTCGGCCGGGTGTGGGAGGCGCGGGCGGGAGGGATCGACGAGCCGGTGATCGGAGCCCAGGCCGGCGGCTACAACGAGGTCTCGACCGGCGTGGTGATCCTCGGCACGTTCATGTCGGTGTCGCCGACGCCGGCGGCGATCGCCGCGCTGGAGCGGCTGCTGGCGTGGAAGCTGCCCCTGCACGGCGTGCCGGCGCTCGGCACGGTGACGGTCGAGGTCGACCCCGCCGACGCCTTCTACACACCGTTTGAACCGGGACAGCGCGTCCCGCTGCCGCGGATCGCCGGTCATCGCGACGGGGACACCACCGACTGCCCCGGAGACGTGCTGTACGGCGAGCTGGCGTCGATCCGATCGGCGGT
>JBELAG010000161.1:0-17262 GCA_049509055.1 Solirubrobacteraceae bacterium | reverse complement strand
TGTGGCCGTGGCGAACCCCTTGGTCTGCTCCCACGTCGGGTATTGCGGCATGCCGGTCGCGAGCCCGGCGGTCTTGATCGACACCAGTGCCGGCCCGTTGTGCGCGAGCGCCTTTGTCATCGCCGCCGGCACGTCGTCGTGACGGTCGACGCCGATCCCGAGGATTCCGTAGGCGTCGGCGAGTTTCGCGAAGTCCGGGTTCTGCAGGTCGGTCTCGTAAGGCTCGACGCCTTCGGCCATCATTTCCCAGTGGACCATGTCCAGCAGGCCGTTGTCGAACACGATGAGCTTGATAGGCAACTCGTAGGTCGCAACCGTGCTGAGGTCGCCGAGCAGCATCGTCAGGCCGCCGTCACCGCACAGCGCGATCACCTGGCGGCCGGGATAGGCGAACTGTGCGCCGATTGCCTGCGGCATCGCGTTAGCCATCGAGCCGTGGTTGAAGGACCCGATCAGCCGCCGGCCGGCGGTCATCCGCAGGTAGCGGCACGCCCACACCGTCGCCATCCCGGTATCCGTGGTGAAGATTGCATCCGGTGTGGCGAGCCGGTCGATCGTCGCGGCGACGAACTCGGGGTGGACCGGCGACTGAGGACCGCTGTGACGGACGTAGATGTTGAGCTTGCGTCGGGCCTGCTCGTGCAGCCTGAGCGCGGCGGCCAGATGGGCGTCGTCGTGCTTCTCGGCGACGCGCTCGATCAGGCCGCGGAGCGTCAGCGCGGCGTCGCCCGCAACGCCGCTGTCGAGCCGGAAGCGGCGCCCGAGCTGCTCTGGGCGTGAATCGATCTGAATGATCGTCGGTCCCTCGGGGATGAACTCGCGGTAGGGGAAGTCTGTGCCGACCATCAGCAACAGATCAGCCTCGCGCAGGGCATCCGTGCAGCCACCGAAGCCGATCAGACCGGTGAGCCCGACGGCGTACGGGTTGTTGTGCTCGACCCACTCCTTGCCGCGCAGCGTGTAGCCGATCGGAGCCTTGATCCGCTGCGCCAGTTCGATCACCTCGGTGTGGGCGTTGCGGGCCCCGGCGCCACAGTAGATCGTCACGTTCGGGTGACGATTGATCAGCGCTGCGACCGCGTCGAGCTCGCCGGCTGAGGGCTGGTAGGTCGGCGGTTCGAGCTTGAAGCTGTGCGGCGCCAGGGCGCGCAGGCCAGTGTCGTGTTGGGCGATGTCGCCGGACAGCCTGACCACGGCAACCCCCTCCTGGCCGATCGCGTGCTGAAAGCCCATCTCGAAGACCCGGGGCGCCTGTGCGTGCGTCGAGCAACTCTCGTTGTAGACACTGCACCCGTTGAACACGCCGTCGGGGTCCGTCTCCTGGAAGAACGACCCGCCGATCTCGGCGCTGACGATCACCGACGCGAGCCCGAACACCGGCGCACGCGACTTGTGCGCGTCATAGAGACCGTTGAGCAGGTGCAGGTGACCGGGTCCCGCCGAGCCGGCGCACATCGTCACCCTGCCGGTGAGCTGAGCCTCGGCGCCTGCCGCGAACGCAGCGACCTCCTCGTGGCGGACGTGAACCCAGCGCAGCCTCCCGTCGCGACGGATCGCGTCCCCGACTGGGTTCAGGCTGTCGCCGATCACACCGTAAACACGCTCGACGCCCGCGCGGACCGCCGTCTCGACCAGCGCGTCGGCAACGTTGAGTGTCATCAGTCCCTTCTTTGGTGGTGAGTACAGACGAGTAGCTTGCGGACGGCCAGGATCGCCCTTGTCCGTGCCGCTCGATGCTTTGCGTCAGCTTCGGATGGGGGCGTCCCGCGCTCCTGAGATTGAAGCCAGCAAATCCGGACGCCCTTGCGGTCGTAGCGTTCTTGCCTCGTGGGTGTTGAGACCGGGCCGGTTAGTGCTCACCTCGTTCCGCGCTGGTTGCTGGCAATGATTGCGACGGGCGGCAGGCTAGACGGGAACACCTAGGAGTCGCATCTGTCGATGACCTGTCAAGCCGACCTGTCGATGGCCAACCAACGGCCAGGCCGTGCATAGCGATACCGCAAGCTGAAGGACACGATTGCGTCGCGGCGGCTTGTGGCGACAGAGCTGACACCGACTGGGCTTTGACGGTCATTGTCAGCGGTCGGATGGTCACGACCCAGAATGCTCAACCGGTCTACCCAAACAGGACCATGTCGGTGAGCGGCGGCTCGCTTGCTCGCGCCAGTTCGAGGTCGAGCCGGTAGCCAGTAACCGGGCAGTACCACGCGTGAAGCGTGATCTTCGCGGCCATCTCTGCATCGCCACCGGCGAACTCCGGCGCCAGTTCCGCGAAGCTGAGCTGCTGGTGGGTCGCCTTGGCCTTCCACGAGCCGTCGGCCGGACCGAGGTCGGCGCCGTTGCACCACCAGCGACCGTCGACGACATGCAGGAGGTCGCCCGCGCGCGCCGCTCCCGTCGGTGGCTCCACCGGTTCGGCCGGCTCCTCACCCCCGAGGCGGTCTCGGCGCAGTGCCAGCCGCGTCTCGGTCGTCGCGGCGCGAGCGACGGTCCCTGTGGGATCCGAGCAGATCACGCCGTATACCCTGCGCGCGTTCTCAACCGAGAGCAGGCCTGCCGTAATGTCGGCGGCCACATCCAGAGGATCGCGTCGCAGCGGGTCTCCCCATCCCGCCGCCGTGGGCGACACCCACTCCCACGCGAATCCGGGCGGCAGGTCGAGCGGCGGGCCCTTGAACAGGACGGGCAGCTCCTCGCCGCCAATCTTGTCGAAGTCCTGCGGGACCTCACCGTTCGCGAGCCGTGCCGGCACGTCGGTGCCTGAACGCATCCGGAAGGCGCCACGGCTGCCTGGGTTCGCGCCGAGTTGGCCCTGGCCCTTGGGGAACGACTCGTTCCCGTACAGGTGCATCTGCACGAACGGGCTGTTCCACGGGATTGTCGCCTCCATGAAGCCAAGCCCCCCGCGGTGCCGACCAGCGCCGTCTGCCCCGACGGGCAGCAGCCGGCGATACAGGTACAGGATCGGATACTGATCCTCGAGGTCCTCGACGTTGTAGGCGATCCCCTCCGGGATCCAGTAATGGCCGCCGGCGTCGGTGCCGTCGCGCTCGCGCTCGCCGCCGAGCGCGCCCATCATCCCGTTCGTGTTAATCAACATGAACGGGTTCCCGGCCGCATCGAGCCCGCCGCCGATCGCGCCGTAAAAATGGGGCAGGTTCGGTCCGATCGCCCGAGCAGCGATCGAATCGTCGGACGCGCACGAGAGCATCTTTCCCACCGCGATGGCAGTGCAGTTGAGGATCATCTCGTTCGTGTATGCGCCCGACGGACTGACCGCCGCCGGGTGGTCGGCGCACGACAGCAGAACCGGCTCGGGCCGGACCTCGATGACCCGGTGTGCGCCCCCGTATGCTCCGGCCAGGTCACCGACCAGCTGCGAGCAGACAGCCGCCTGAATCGCGCCGGCGAACGCCGCGTAGGTGATGTTGATCGAGCCCGCCTGCGGGTCGGTCCCGACGTTGTCGACGATCAGACCCGAGCCGCGCTTGGTGACGTTCACCCGGTAGGCATAGACGCCGGGATCGCCAGGCAGCGCGGCCTCAGTGAACGCGCGGTGGCTCCAGCGGCCGTCGGGAATGCTCTAAAGGCGCGCCCGCATCAGCGCCTCCCCGCCGTCGATCATCGAGCGCATCACGGTCTTCACCGCGGGCGCACCGTACCGGTCCGTGAGCATCCGTAGGCGCGCGATCGTTCGGGTCACGCCGGCGATCGCCGCCCGCAGGTCCATCTTCACCGCCGGCGGCACGCGGCTCTGGCGCGCAAACAGCTGCTCGACGTCATCGCGCAGCACGCCGTTCTCGACGAGACGGATCGGCGGGAAGCTCGGCGGGTCCATCCACGCATCGGTCGCGGTGACACAGAACGACCCCTGAACCGAGCCGCCGACGTCCGCCAGATGCATCGAGTTGCCGACCCAGCAGAAGATCTCATCGGCAATGAACAGCGGCGCGTAGACGCAGATGTCCGGCTGATGCGGCGCGCCCACATACGGGTCATTGGAGAGGAACATGTCGCCCGGCCGGATCCCCGGGTTGGCAGAGCGGTTCTCGAGCGTCCACTTGACCGTCAGGCAGTGCGAGGTCGAGAAGTACTGGAGGTTCGGACCCAGGCACACGAGGTCGCCATCCTCGGTCAGCACGCTCCTGCTCGGTCGAGAGCTTCACCGACGGGTCGATCCTCAGCTGCTTGGGCGGGATGTAGGAGCGGGCGACCCCGTCCCAGAAGCCATCGGGTCGCTCGGCCGGGATCTCGTGGGTTTGGGCCGCTTCCGTGGTCGCCATCGTTCACGCCTCCAGGTCGAGCAGCAAGTTGTCGGTTCGGGCGTCGCGAGTGAGCCGTTGGCCCGGCGCGACCGGCACGGTCGTGTAGGAGAGCTCGATCACGGCGGGCCCGGCGATCGCCTGGTCGCCCGCGACCGCAGCGCCGTCGTATATCGGGGTGTGTAGCTGCCCGTGACCCGGCCAGTGGATATCGCGCTCTGCTCGCGGTTGGGCCGGGTCAGGCGGTGGCTGCGCGTGGACGTCGCGGACGTCGCCCGCGACGCGGGCTTCGACCCGTACCGCGAACACCTCGACCGCCTGAAACAGAGCCTTCGCGAACGCGCCGAACTGACGCTCGTACTCGGCGTCGAAGTCCGTCAGCAGCTGTGCGCACGTGGCCTCATCGATTGGTCCGTCCCCGATCGGCACCGGAACCGATTGGAGCAGCTGCTCGGCATAGCGCATCAGCGCGACCCGTCGCAGCTCTGGCTCGCTCCCGGGCATCGCTGCTCTCGCGCTCGCCTCCGCTTGGTCGACGGCCGCCTGCAGCTCCGTAGGGTCGAGTGGACTTCGCGCGCGGCACTCGACCTCGTGGTGCTGGACGAGGTCGCCGGCTGCGATCCCGTACGCCGACAGCGTCGCGGCGCCGTTGCCGAGCGGGATCACGACGTGCTCTGCCCCGAGCTCTGCGGCGTACCCCCACGCGTGGAGCGGGCCCGCGCCGCCGTACGCGTAGACGACGAAGTCCCGCGGGTCGAGTCCCTGCTCGAGCGTTCGCTGGCGGATCAAGGTCGCGGCAGCGTGGTTGTTGACGCGGAGGATGCCCGCCGCCGCCTGCTCGACACTCAGCTCGAGCGGCTCCGCGATCAGGGCAACGGCGGCGCGCGCGGCGTCCGCGTCGAGCCGCATTCCGCCGCCGAGGAACGCGTCCGGGCTCAGCAGCCCGAGCACGACATCGGCGTCGGTTACCGTCGGCTGGGTGCCGCCCCGGCTGTAGCAGGCCGGCCCAGGCGATGAGCCGGCGGAGTGCGGTCCGACCCTTAGCCCGCCGTCGGGCGCGATCGACGCGATCGAGCCGCCGCCGCACGCGATCGAGCGCGCGTCGAGGTGCGGCTGGTGGAAGGTGTACTGATCGATGATCTGTTGGCCAGAGACGACCGGGCGTCCGTCGATAAGCAGGCCGACGTCGAACGACGTGCCGCCCATATCGGTCGCGATCACGTTGCGATGCCCGGCGCGCGCGGCGAGCACCGCCACGCCGCTCACTCCGCCGGCCGGCCCGGATCCGAGCAGGCGGATCGGGTTGGTCCGGGCATGATCGACATCGGAGACGCCGCCGTTGCACTGCATCACGAGCAGCCGGCCGTTGAAGCCGGCCTCGCGCAACCGGTCGACCAGGCGGTCGAGATAGTCGACCGAGGCCGGGCCAACGTACGAATTGATCACCGCGGCCACGGTGCGCTCGTACTCACCCTGTCGCGGCGCGGTCTCGGAGGAGAGGCTGACGAACGCATCCGGCAACACCTCGTTGACGAGCTCGCCGAGGCGACGCTCGTGAGCATCGTTGCGGAACGACCACAGCAACGTGATCGCGACTCCCTGGAGCTCACCGCCTCCGTCGAGCAGCGCTCGGATCGCCTCGCGGGCAGCGTTCTCGTCCAGCGGCGCCACGACCGTACCGTCGGCGGCCACGCGCTCGTGAACCTCGGCGATCGCTGCCCTTGGGACCAGCGGCGACGGCTTGCTCGTGGCGCGCACGTCGAACACCCGGTCGATCGGAATCCCCGCAGTACGGCCGGCGCCCCGCATCATCGTCAGTACGTCGCGGTGCCCCACGGTCGTGATCAGGCCGATCTTCGCCCCGCGCCGCTCCACCAGCAGGTTCGTGCCGATCGTCGTTCCGTGACCGAGCCGCACCGTCTGCCCAAGCAGCTCACTCGTGCTCTGTCCGGCTTCACGGGCGAGCTCGTCCAGAGCCGCCAGCACTCCCTCGGAGACGTCAGTCTCCTGGGTGGAGATCGCCTTCGCGTAGTGCAACCTGCCCTCGGGGTCGATCCCCACGCAGTCGGTGAACGTGCCGCCGATGTCGACGCCTATGGCCCAGGTCATGACTCTCCTCTCGGTGCGTGTCGCCCAGCGCTCGTGCAAGCCAGACCGGCGGCGCAGAGCGGTTATATACGTCGGGGGCTCGCGTCGCCAGTCGTGGGGTGGTTGACCGGTCGACCGACGTAGATGGGGTACTTCATTACAGGCGGCGAGCGGACTGAGAATGCCGTCCCGGGCTGGTCCGCCGGTTTGCGCGTCAGGCCGGGTTTTCTGCCTCGACGCGGTTCTGCATGCCGCGTCGGTGCTCGGCGGCGATCCGTGCGAGCTCGACGCGCGAGTTGATACCCAGCTTCTCAAACGCGTGCCGCAGGTGCATGCTCACCGTGTGCGGCGAGAGAAAGAGATGTGCTGCGGCCTCCCGGTTCGTCATTCCGCTGGTGATGGCCTCGACGACGGCCACCTCGCTTTCGGTCAAGGCGCCCCAACCTCGATCGGGCCGCTCCTGGCTGGTCAGGCGCCGGCGAACGCCGAGAGCACGCAAGCGGCGACGCAGACGAGTAGCGTCCCAGGTCGCCCCCATCCTGCCGGCTAGCTCCAGCGCGCGCCCGAGCAGTTCGATCGCTTCTTCTCGGGGCGAGAGAACGCCAAGGTCCTCAAGCGCGGAGGCGAGCGCCGGCCAGCGCGGCGAGCGCTCGAAACGCTCGATCGCGCCGCGTAGCGCCTCCTGGTCGAGGTGCAGCAAGCCGTTGGCGTGCAAGGCTGCTCCATTGACGGTGTCGAGGGACGGATTTTTCTCGGCACGGTCTCTTGCGAGTGCCGATGCGCGTTCCGCGAGCGCTCGGTCGCCTGCGGCGAGCGCGATCCGAACGAGGTGCGGCTGATCCAGGACGTCAAGCGGGAACAGAGGCAGGAGCGGCTCCTCCGGCGGTAGCTCGCGCTCCAGCTCAGTCATGATCTGCAGGCCAGCGCCTGGGTTGCCTGCCGCCGCGGCCTGCTGCGCCAGAATCCACGCCGCGTGACGCTTGAGCTCCGGAGTCCCGTTCGCGCGGACTACAGCCGCGAACTCGGCACATCCACGACCAATGACCCGGTCGCCGACGCGAACCGCCGAGCCAGCGAGCGCGCTGATTGCGGCGGCATCATTCGAGCCAAAGCTCGCCTGTGCCTCCTCGGGCCGAAGCATGCCTTCAAGCGCCGCGATCGCGTCTGAGAACTCGCCCAGCTGGAAGTGCTGGCGACCGCGCCATTGTTCCCAGAGATGAACGGCCCAAGCCTGTGAGTCGCGCTGCGCCGATTCGAGCCCACGGATCGCCAACGGGATCGCCTCATCGAAGCGATCGACGGTGGCGAGCACCTCTGTGCGCCACTGCTGTGCGAGTCGAGCCCGCGCCTCCTCACCCTCAACCGAGCCGGTACGCACGGCCGCCTCGATCCGCTCAAGCGCGCGACCGAAGTCGCCCTCGGTGTACAGCAGTCCTCCCGTTGCAAGGCCGAGCGAGAAAACCGACGCTTCGTCGCCGTGCGCTTCGATCTCGTCCTTCGCCTCGCCGAGCAATTCCTCGGCCTCGGTGCGGCGGCCTGCCGCGATGGTGTTGTGAACGAGGCGTGCGAGATGCCGCGCGCGGTCGGCGGGCGCCAGCCCGGACAGAGCGAGCGCCTTGCGGCCGGCCTCCGCTCGTACATCCGGCGACAAACTGAACATTCCGGCGATGCCGTAGCGCACTTCGGATTCCTGCGTGGGTGGCAGCAGCTCGCTCAGCGCGACGTCGGCGAATGATGTGGCCTCCACCGGACGCCCGGCGGCGTGGAGCAGGACGGCGACATCGGCGACGAGCGGGCCGCGGCGCGGGTCCTCACGCGAGATGAGCTCGAGTGTGCGCTGGGTGAGTTCGGACGCCGCGGATGGGTCAGATGCACCCAGTGCCTTCGCTGCCCGCGTCAGGATGTCGATGGCCTCGGAGTCGCCCGGCTGGGCACTCTCGGCGAGCTGCTCGGCGACCTCGACGGCAGGTACACCGGAGCGCAGCAGCTCGCTGACCGCCTGCCGCGCGAGAACCCGCCGCGCAGAGGTGGGCATGCTCTCCAGGACCGCCTCCCGGAGGATGTCGTGGCGGAAAGCGAGCGCCTCGCCGTCCTCAACGAAGAAGTCAGCCCGGATCAGCTCCGCGACCGGGTCGAGCAGCTCCGACGGGGCAGCACCCAACATGTCGGTGATCGTGGCGAACGTGAAACGCCGACCAAGGGCGGCAGCGACGGTGACGACGTCGCGCTCTGGCCGAGACATGCTCGTCAGACGATCGCGCATCGTCACACGCATCCGTGTCGGGAGCCGAGTTGCCCGGGTCATCGCTTGGCCGTCCCGCACCTCGAGCAACCCATCCTCTCGGAGACCCAGCAGCAGTTCGGTCAGCCAAAAGGGGGCTCCGCCAGCGCTAGCGGCCAGCTTGAGCAGCGACTCATCAGGCGTTGCGCCTGCGAGATCGGCGATCAGCTCACCGACGGCCGCCTTAGGCAGCGGACCAAGCTCTACCTGCAGACCGCCTGCCCCGTAGAGCCTTGCCAGCATCGCGCGAAGGTCCGCAGACGCCTCGGTGATCCGCACGGCTCCGAGCCACCCAATCGGCAACGATGCCAGACGGAGTGCCAGTGCCTCGAGGGCCGCCACCGAGCTGGCGTCCGCCCACTGGAGATCGTCGACGGCGACGACGATCGCGTGGTCGCTCGCCAGCCGCTCAAGCATCTCCTCGATCTCCTGAATCAGCCAGTACCGCAGCTCGGGCAGCGTTCTGAGATCGCCCAACGACGCCGGATCCAAAAGAGGCTGACCCCCTCCTACCAGCGAGTTGAGCAGAGCGCCCATCGGGACCACTCGGTCACCGCGGGCGGCACCTCCTGAGGCGACAAGAGTCCCACGTCCCCGCGCGATGTCGACCGCCTCGGCGAGCAACCGAGTCTTACCGGAACCCGGCGGGCCCTCGATCACCGTCACCGAGCCCCTTCCCTGACCTAGGACCAGTAGCTGTGAGCGGATGAGGTCAAGCTCGTCCTCGCGGCCCCTGAGTTGGGTGGAAACCGAAGACAAAAGCCCCTTCTCGGTAGGCATCAAGGTCCGGGTCTCAGCTGCACTTAAGTGTGATGCCGCCGTCGACGACGAGTTCGGCGCCCGTGATGTACCGAGCCTCATCCGAGGCCAGGAACACCGCTGCATGGGCGACGTCCCAAGCGTCCCCCATATGTCCCATCGGGCACTGCGCCTCGCGCGCGCGCCACATCGCTTCGACGTCGCCGCCGCCGTATTCATCGGCGAGTCCGCTCGAGAACTGCACCATCGGCGTCTTCATCAGGCCCGGCAGAACGGCGTTCACCCGGATGTTCTTTGGCGCGTACTCCACCGCTGTGGTCCGGGTGAGCTGGTTCATGGCGGCTTTTGTCACGGAGTATGTCGCGTATGGGACGCCCGTGTAGCGGATCGAGGCGATCGACGAGACGTTGACGATCGACCCACCGCCTTGGCGTTCCATCACGGGGATCACTTGCTTCATCGAGAGAAAGCAGCTCTTGAGGTTGACCGCGAACACGCGGTCCCACATCTGCTCGGAGACATCCACGACGCCGCCGACTTCGGCGATACCGACGTTGTTGTGCAGGACATCGATGCGTTCGAACCGATCGAGGCACGCCGCGACCATGCGTTCGATGTCGCCTGCCCGGCAGGCGTCGGCGCGCCAGGCTTCCGCCTCACCTGACTCGCCGCGGATGATGTCGGCCGTCTCGTTGGCTGCGCCTTCCTCGAGATCCACGCAGAAGACGTGCGCGCCTTCCCGCGCGAACAAAACCGCCGCCGCTTTTCCGTTGCCCCAGCCAGGGCCGATTGAGCCGGCGCCGACGACCAGCGCGGTCTTGCCGGCGAGTCGGCCTGGGGTGCGAATTGCCCCCCCGGCAGGTGCGTCACGTACTGTCATCCGATCTCCTTCTCTCGCTTGCGATCGAGGTCACGAATCTCGTTCCTGAGGATCTTGCCCGTGTTGTTTCTTGGCAGTGACGGCACGAACACGTAGTCCTTGGGCCGCTTGAAGCGCGCGATGCGGTCCAGGCACATCCGGTCAAGCTCGTGCGGATCCGGATCGCCTACGACGTAGGCGACAACGACCTCGCCCCACTCCGGATCCGGGCGCCCGATGACGGAGATGTCGAAGACACTCGGGTGGGTGAGGAGTACATCCTCGACCTCGCGCGGATAGATGTTCGAGCCTCCTGAGATGATCACGTCCTTGGACCGATCCTTCAGCGTCAGATAGCCATCCTCGTCGAAGACCCCGATGTCTCCGGTGTGGAGCCAGCCGTTGCCGAGGGTCGCGCGGGTTGCTGTCTCGTCACCCCAATAGCCGGCCATCACGGTGTCGCCACGCACCTGCACTTCTCCCGCCTCGCCGTCGGGAAGCGATCGATCCTCAGGGTCGGCGACACGGACCTCGACCATCGAGTTGGCCACGCCGGCAGAGCCGAGTCGCTCGGCCCAGCGTGGGTGCGTCCGATCGGCGACGTCGTCCCGGGACAGAACGGTGATCGTCATCGGTGTCTCGCCTTGGCCGTAGATCTGGGCCAGATGGGGGCCGAAGCGATCGAGGGCTCGACGGACCTGCCCGGGATGCATCGGCGCGCCTCCCCAGGTGAGCGTCCGGAAACCCTCACCCACGTCACCGGAGTGGTCGACGAGGCGTTGAACCATGGTTGGAGCAGCGAACATCGAGATGCCCGGCCGACGCTGCAGCAGTGTGAGCACCTCCCCAGCATCAAAGCCTCCGGACTCGGGCACCGCGTTGACGGCTTGGCGGCAAACGTGAGCCATCGCATAGAGCCCCGATCCGTGGCTCATAGGCGCAGCGTGTAGCAGGATGTCGCCGGGCTGCGTGGCGTCGACGTCCGCGAGGTATCCCATGCTCATCGCGATGAGATTGCGGTGCGTCAGCATCGCGCCCTTCGGACGGCCCGTAGTCCCCGACGTGTAGAAGAGCCACGCGAGATCGTCGGGTCCGCGCGCCACGAGCGGGGCGGCGTCCTGCGCCGTGAGCCGCTCGTAGCCGAGGCTGTCAAAGGCGATCATGTCAATCACGCCCGCGAGATGGTGGGCGCCGAGCCCAGCCTCCATCTGAGGCGACGCGAAGACGACGCGGGCGCCCGCGTGCTCAACGATCCAGGCGATCTCGGCGGGGTGCAACTTGGCATTGATCGGGACGGCGGCGAAGCCGCCCCACCAAGCACCCAAGAGGACCTCCAAGTAGGCCGCGTGATTGCTCGTGGCGATGGCGACTCGGTCGCCACCGGCGAGACCGTGACGATCCTTGAGCGCGGTCGCTAACCCGGCGGCGCGCTGAGCCAGCCGCCCGTAGGTCGACACGGAGCGATCGCCCACAGCGACGGCCGGCAGTTCGGGGACGCTACGTGCCGCTCGATCAAGCCAGAGCGCGATGTTCAACGGAGCCTCTCACTGCCGCTAGTCATCCGCGAGCGGCCGGCGCAGTCGGTGGTCAGTGACTGGTCACCGCTCGCGATGCTCACTGCGTGCCCAGCCGCGCCCGTGGAGGCGCGCAGAACGTCGCGAGCGAACGTCGCCTGCAGACGGGTCACGCTGTTCAACAGCTCGATGTCCGCAGCCACGACGACCTTCGTCGGCAGTTCGATGAACAACTCCATCGTCTGCTCGCACGACTCAAGGAAGCCCGGGGCGGCCTCGCGACCGGTCGCGAGTACCTGCTCGTTGAGTTGGCGAATGCGCTCGATCACCTGATCGGCGTTTCGCGGTTCCTGGGGCATGGGTTCTCCGTGGGTCGGTTCTGCTGATGTCGGTGGGTGCAAGACGTGGGTCCGCCCTTTTGCTAGTCGGAAGACGACGCCTCGGCGTTCCAGATGATGTGTCGGGCAGTGCAAACCACCTCGTCACGCTGATTGCGGGCCTCCACGCGGCACGTGATCCTGCTGCCGTCGTCCGACTCGGTCGCCTTGGCTTGGGCGATCGTGAGCGTGTCCCCAATCCTGACCGGCCGTACGAACCGGACGTTGTCGTAGCCGTACGACAGACCGTCGATCGACTCCTTTTGCATCCACTTGCCGCCTGTTGCGGACATCAGTCCGACGACGAACGAGCCATGAGCGATCCGCTCGCCAACCGGCTGCGTCGCGGCGTATTCCGCGTCGATGTGCACGGGATAGAAGTCGCCGGTGAGTCCGGCGAAGATGTAGACGTCGGATTCGCTGATCGTCTTGGCGAACAGCTGAGCGCCGGGAAGCTCGCGCACCGGCGTCGTATTGGTGTCTGTCGCGGGCTGCATGATCTTTGTAGTCATCGCGTCGTTTCTCCCTTGTCGACTCGGCCGGCGCTCGGCCGTGGTGCAGGACACGCGCCTGCTCCCTCGGCCCGTCGGGCACATCTGTGGGGCTGCGGGTGCTGCGCTCGAAGTGTCGCGCGCCGGTACTCGTGCGGAAACTGAAGAAGACGAGAATTCCCGCGGCTGACCTTCGAAGAAACGGAGAGGGGGCGACGCTTCGGGGCATCAGCGTCAGCGCTCCCGCCAGGGGGCTGTTGAAGATCATCTCAGCCTTGCCGTGACCACTTCTCGGATTGCGCAGTCGGCGCGGTGGTGCTCCGTTGCAATAGTCGACGAGGCAATGGACAGAGGGAGTGACGGTATGACGAATCCTGAGAATGAGCTTCCGGTCACCGGCCCGAACGCCGTGAGGTCGGCATCGACCGGCCTCGATGTGGAGCGTGCGGCGACCGCGCTCGGTGCAGGCGACGCCGCAGTGGGGCTCGACCCGTTCGAGATTGGACGCACGCTCGCGCGGCTGCTGGAGCCGTCGAAGCTGGCTCCGGAACTCCCCGGCCTCGTCAAGGAGCTCGTTAGGGTCGGCATAGGTGCGTCCGAGCTCGCGCCTTCGCCCACGGATCGACGATTCAGCGATCCGACCTGGAGGGAGAACGCCCTATACCGCCGGCTCGGGCAGGGCTATCTCGCGGTCGACCAAACGGCCGACCGCCTCGTCGATCGCCACGAGGATTGGCTCCAGCAGAACCGGGCCCGGTATGTCGCCAACATTGCGCTGGGCGGGATCGCTCCAACCAACTTCCTTCCTGGCAATCCTGAGGCGCTGAAGCGCGCGTTCGAGACCGGCGGCATGTCGGTCCTGCGGGGTGCCCGCAACGCCGTCCGCGACGTGGCGACCAACCGGCTGCCGAGGTCGGTGGACTCGCGGGCCTACAAGGTTGGCGACAACCTCGCCGCGACTCCCGGCGCGGTGGTCTATCGCGAGGAGCTCTTCGAGGTTCTCCAGTACGGGCCGCAGACCCCACAGGTGCGAACGACGCCGTTGTTGTTCGTTCCTCCGCAGCTCAACAAGTACTACGTCCTCGACCTGGCGCCGAACCGAAGCATGGTCGAGTACGCGGTCCAGCACGGTGTCCAGGTGTTCATGGTGGCGTGGCGCAATCCGCGCAAGAACAACGCGGAGCACGGCCGCTGGGGGTTGGAGGATTACATGGCCGCGACCAAGCGTGCGTTTGGCGTGGTCCAGGACATCTCGCGCTCAGATGAGCTCAACTGCATCGCACTGTGTGCGGGCGGAGTGACGACCTCGCTCACGCTCGGCCAGCTTGCCGCCAGGGACGATTCGCCGGTGAACTCGCTGACGTTGCTCGTCACGATGCTCGAAGGCTCTCGTCCCAACATGGTTAGCACGCTCGCCACGACCCGGATGGAGCGGCTGCTCGAAAGAGACGCGGCGAAGGGCAAGGTGTACGACCGCCAAGCGTTGGTGCGCAACTTTGCGCTGATGCGGCCGAACGACCTGATCTTCAACTACGTCTCCAAAGGCTGGCTGCAGGGGGAGGACCCCGCGGCGTTCGACGTGCTCGCTTGGAACGCCGACGCGTCGAACGCCACGGCGGCGTTTGAGCGCGACTCGATCAAGGTCGTGGCGCGCGGCCTTGCCGCGACGCCTGGCGCCCTCACGGCGCTCGGTGCTCCGCTGGACCTCGGGGCGGTGCAATGCGACAACCTGATCGTGGCCGGGCAACGCGACCACATCACAACGTGGCGGCCGTGCTACATGTCGAGCCAGATCCTAGGCGGTCAGAGCGAGGTCATCGTGTCCACCACCGGACACATCCAGACGTTCGTCAACCCGCCGGGGCAATCCCGGTACAAGTATTGGAAGGGTCCCGCAACCGGTCCCGACCCCGATTCATGGATGGCGGCAACCCCTCAGCGCGAAGGCTCGTGGTGGCCGGAATGGATCGACTGGCTACTCGCCCGGTCCGGCGGCGAGAAACGCGCGCCGGCGAAGCTCGGGAACAAGAAGCACCCGGTGCTGGGCGACGCCCCCGGCACCTACGTCCACGAAGTCTGACTCTGAACGGCAGCCGGACGGTCGCCGCCCGGCTGCCACTTCAGGCGGATCGCGCCTGGAGGCCCTCGGGCGGAGGCGGGATGCAAGGATCCGATTCGGATCGAGCCGTCTTGGGACCCGTCAGGCAGGAACTCGATCGCTCTGAGCATCTCGCCATTGCGGTCCGTGAAAAAGCCGTGGTCAGGCCTGGCGAGGCTCGGGAGGCGCGCTACTTGACAAGTGTTCAGGGGAGCCGCTAAGGTGCCCTGAACAACTGTTCAGCGCGCCGCGAGTCGGCTACTGAAACAAGCCGCAACACTGGGGAGCTCCCGGCGTTGCGACCGTCCGCTCCACCCCGGCACCACGAGGAACCATGCCCCCACACGACACGAAAACGCTCCCCATCACCAGCCGGCGCGACCCGACCGCGGGCGGCTCGTTCCGGCCAGCCGTCGCGCGTGAACTGGGCTCAACGCGATGATCGCTCAACTCGAACCGACCACCGCCGAGAGCGCCCTCGTCGCGCCGATTCCGATCCGGCCCCTCAGCAGCGACACCGCGTTGCAAGCAATCGTCGAGCGACTCTACGGGCGCACCGATGACATTGCCCACGACATGGTGGCGCGGTATCGGCAGGAGATCCCGGAGTACGCAGCGCTCGATCACGACCTCCTGCTCGGCGATGTCTTCGCGGTCTCCGCCACCAATGTCCGGATGCTGCTGGGCAACCTCGCGCAACCGCGTCCGTTGAGTATCTATGAGGCCACGAAGATCAGCATCGCCGCGCTACGACGGGCACGTCAGGGAGTTCCCCTCGAAGCGATGTTGCACGCATACCGCCTATGGGCGCGCGTCCTCTGGTCGGCCGTCGCGACAAACGTCGATCCAGGGGCACGGGCAGAGGTCCAAGCGGCGCTGACTATCGGAGCCAGGATCCTGGAACACGCAGACCACGTCGCCACGGCCGTGACGGGTGCGTACCGCGATGAATCGGCCGGTGTGAGTCAGACACGGGGTCTGCTCGCGCGAGACACGCTCGAGAGCCTGATCCTCGGCGGCGGGAACAGCCTCCAGGTGCGCGACGAGCTCGCCATGCGGCGGGTCACCGTGTTCGACGGCAACGCCGTGGTGATCCTCCGGGCCTTCGCCGCAGCGACCGCTGGAGTCGCCGCCGTCCCGGAACCGTTGAGCGCATCGGTCGTGCGGCACCACGTCGACATCCTGCAGACCGAGCTGTCATCCGACGTTGGGGATCTGATCGTCGGCGTCCGCGACCAGGAAATCGTGGTCGTCTATCCGATGCGCGACCCCAACGGTCTCTCACGTCTCAAGGATCAGTGCACGAGGCTCGCCGAAGCGCTGTCCGACGATGTTGTGGCGGTCGGCCTCGGCGAGTGGCACGCTGACGCGTCCGAAATCCCGCAGAGCTACGTGGAGGCACGGCAGGCAACGGACGTAGCGATCGCCGGGAACGTGAGAGGACGGTATGTCGCGTTCAGCGATGTGATGATCAACGATTTGCTGCATGCCGATCAGGCATCGGCGCTTGTGATCGCTGCCGTGTTGACCCCCGTGGAGAAGTACGACGCCGCGAACAACTCCAGCCTCATGTCCACGCTCGGAGCGTACTTCGACGCGAGCTTCAATCTCACCGGTGCCGCCGCGACGCTCTTCGTGCGGCCCAACACAGTCATGTACCGGCTGAAGCGCGTTGGCGAGCTGACCGGACGCAATCCATTTGATCCGAACGATCTGCTCCTGCTCGTGCTCGCTTGGAAACTGCGCTCGGTCGGTGCGCGAGACCGCGCGATAGCCGCCTGACACCCTCCGACTGTCAAAGCGGCAGGCTGATCCTTGCGAATTTCGAGGCGTCGCATGTCGGTTTCTTCAAAGCCCACCGCGGTGGACGCGTGAAACACTCGAAGCACAGAGAACGTCCTGCGACGCCGCGCGCCGCGCCGTCGCATAGCCGTCACCACCGGAAGACAGGAAGCCGATGAACACAACCCTCGCCAGCGCTGAACTCGGCGACCAAGGCCGGACCGACTTTGTCACCGTCGGTGGGCAGCGCCTGCGTGTTGTCACCCAGGGAAGCGGCTCCCCACTGCTCTTGATCACTGGGCTGGGCGCGAACATCGAGATGTGGCGGCCGTTGATGCGCCTCCTCGTCGGTCGTCAGGTCATCGCGTTCGACCCGCCGGGAGCGGGCCGCTCGCCTGCTGGGCCTCCGCGCCGAATGCCGGACCATGCTCGGCTTGTACGCGATCTGCTCGACGAGCTCGAGCTGGCGCGCGTCGACATACTCGGATACTCGTGGGGCGCATCGCTCGCTCAGCAATTGGCTCACGATCACCCAGAGCGAGTCCGCCGGCTCATACTCGCGGGAGGGATGTGCGGCCTCGGGTCAGTCCCGGCATCGCCCCTGGTCTTGATGCACCTCCTCCACCCATTGCGCTACTACTCGGCGACGTACCTGAGGTGGGTCACGCCGACGATCTACGCTGGACGCACTGCGCGAGAGCAGTCGGCCATGGACGCACAGGTCCGAGCGCGCGAAGCCAATCCGCCGAGC
>JBELAG010000160.1:0-13244 GCA_049509055.1 Solirubrobacteraceae bacterium | reverse complement strand
CCGCCGTCGCCTGCGGCGAGGGTCATGTCGGCCAAAACCAGGTCGACGGATCGCGTGGGGTCGCACAGGATCAAGAGTGCGTGCTCGCGGGTTGCGGCGTGCTGCACCCGGTGCCCGGCGTCGGTGAGCAGCAGCTCGACCAACCGGGCGACTTCCTCGGTTCGCTCGACCAGCAGGACACTGTGACTGGACGCCGGCTGGGTCTGGTTGGCGGGCTGAGCTGTATCCGGGAGCAGTTGCGGGAGTTCGACGATGAATGTGCTTCCGCGGCCGAGCTCGGATTCGACGGTGATCGTTCCGCCGGTCTGCTCGATGATGCCGCGGGCCGCGGGGAGCCCGAGGCCTGTTCCCGCGCCGATCTCCTTGGTGGTGAAGAACGGGTCAAAGATGCGGTCGCGGACATCGGCTGGTATGCCGGTGCCGGTATCTGAGACGGAGATCCGTACGGTCGGTGATGCGATGTCGCCCGCCGCCGGCCGATCAGCGACGCTGGTCTCGATCGTCAGCTGACCGCCGGCAGGCATCGCGTCACAGCCGTTGAGGGCGACGTAGAGGATCGCGTGCTGGAGCTGTCCCCTGTCGGCTAACACCAGCGCTGCGTCGGAGCGGTCGGTGATCACCAGCTCGATCTGCTCACCCAACGCCGGGCGCAGCAGGCGTCGCAGTCCATCGGCGATCTGTGACGCCGTCACGGGCTCGGGCGCGAGCATCTGTCGCCGCGCGAACGCCAGCAGATCCCGGGTCAGCGCGGCCGAGTGCTCCGCAGCGGTGCGGACCTCGGTCAGCGGGCGCTGCAACGGATCATCGCGATCAAGCTTTCGCGACACCCCGTCGTTGAAGCCGATGATCACCGTGAGCTTGTTGTTGAGCTCGTGCGCGATCCCGCCGGCCAAACGTCCGAGCGCATCCGTCCAGCTCTCAAGCTCCTGGTTGGCCGCCGCCAGCTGCGCGTTGAGGTCGGCGACGCGCAGCTCAGCGTCCCGGCGTTCGGTGATGTCGGAGTTCAGCTCGATGATCGCCGTCGCACGCCCCTCGGCGTCACGGCGCACCGCCTGGCGGCTGGAGATCGCGATCACCTCCCCATCCTTGCGTCGGTGCATCAACAGCCCCTCCCAGTACCCGTGCTCAGCGAGCGCGGCGTCCATCGCCGCCACCCCATCCGGGGCGACGGTCGCAAATAGGTCGTGGATGACCTCGCCGGCGGCTTCCTCGCGGGTGTAGCCGTACACACTCTCGGCTTCGCGGTTCCAGAAGATGATTCGGTTATGCGCCGCCTCGCGGACCACCACCGCGTCGTGCGCCGAATCCAACAGCTCAGCCCGCAGCTCAAGCTCAGCCTCAGCAGCCCGCTGCGCGGTGATGTCAGAGTTCAGCTCGATGATCGCCGTCGGACGGCCCTCGGCGTCACGCTGAAGCGCCTGGCGGCTGGAGACGACGATCTGCTGCCCGTCCTGCCGGGTATGGCGCAGCACCCCCGCCCACTGCCCATCGCGGGCCAACGCCTCGTCGACGGCCTCGCGGGACTCCGGGAACACCGTCGCGAGCAGCTCGTGCGTGACCTGACCAGACGCGTACGCTGCCCGGTACCCGTAGATTGCCTCGGCCTCACGGTTCCAGAACGTCACGCGACTCTCAGCCGGCTCACGCACGATCACCGCATCGTGGGCGAGATCGAGCAGCTCGGCCCGCAGCGCTAGCTCGTGTTCGGCGTGGACCAGCTCGGTGATGTCACGCCCGGACAGCACGATGCTGTCGCCCGCGGCGACGACGACCAGATCAAGCACCCGGTCAGCAAGGCCGGCTCCTGCCCAGTACCCAACGCCGCGGTCGTACTGGCTGCGGACCGGCTCGCCGCTGAGGATCGCCTGATGAAAGGCCGCGAACCGCTCGCTGTCGACAAAGCCGGGAAACAGCGCGGAGAGGCGAGCACCGATCAACGTGCCGCTGTCCATCCCCACCAGCGCGCAGTAGGCGTCGTTGACGACGTCGACGACGAAGTCGATGATCTCGCCGTTCTCGTCACGGACCGCTGCGAAGATCGCGAACAGGTCGGGCATCACCGTGATGGCGGCCCGGAAGCGCTCGGCGGTGCTCTGAAGCTCGGCCTGGATCCTGCGGAGTTCGGTGATGTCACGAGAGGTCACGGCGAGCATGTCTTGCTGCGCGACGACGCTGAGCTCGACCAGCCTTCGGGTGAGCGACGTCTCGCCGGGCGCGGCGGTGGGGATCGCCTCCTCGGTTCGGCACGCCACGCCGCTGATTACCGCGCGACGGTAGACCGCAAACCGCTCACTGCTCGCAAACCCGGCGGTCACTTCGCTGAGTCGTCGGCCGAGCAATTCCCGACCGCCGGCCCGTCTCACTGCTGCCGCGTTCGCGTATTCGCATCGGAAGTCGACGATCTCGCCGCCGCCGTCACGGACCGGTGACGCGAGCATGAACGCGTCGAGCATCGACTCTGCCGCGGCCGCGAATCGGCCCTCGCCGGCGCCCACGCGGCGATCGGCGTCCGGCTGCTCAGAGGCGTGGCCGATGGCCAGGCTCAGCCCGCCGGGCAGCAGCCGCACCGAGAACGGCACCGAGCGAACCATGCCATCCATACACCGCAACGCCACATCAACGCGCGTTGCCGTTTTGGAATCGGGCCAGGCGAACAGGCTCAAGCCAGCCCCGCCGTCAGCCGTCAGGCCGATCTCCACGGGCGTGCGCCCCACCAGCGCCTCCCGTTGGTAGCCCGTCAGCGCACAGAACGCGTCGCTGACCGCCACCAGCCGACCCGACGGGCGCTCAGCAACACAGATCACCGCCGACGCATCCGTGAGGAGAACCGACGCGAGGATGTCGGCAGCGAGATCGCCCTCGAGCTGTCCGTCGCGCGACCCGACGGTTCGTTTCGCCATTAGATGACCATGCCCCGCGCCCGCCCCGCATCCTCCACTACCCCAGGTGCGCCGGCGTGTGGGCGTCCGAGCGCCCCCGCGATCACACCAGACGCGGCCCGACCGCCCGTCACCCGCACGCCCATCACCGGGGCTCGCGCTCAGTCAGCTGCGCGACGCGGCCGATCAGCTCGTCGGGCGTAAACGGCTTGAGCAGCAGATTGACGGCGGTCTGATCGATCCCGGAGCTGACCAGTCGGCTATCGCTGTAGCCCGACATGAACAGCACCTCGAGCCCCGGACACAGTACCCGCAAATGCTGCGCGAGCTCGGGACCCGATAGGCCCGGCATCACCACGTCGGTGAGCAGCAGATCGATCTCGCCGCCGTGGCGTTCGGCGACGACGATCGCGTCGCGGCCGTTACCGGCCTGCAGCACCGGATAGCCCTGCTCCTCCAGCATGGTGACCGCCAGCGCCCGCAGCGCCGGCTCGTCCTCGACCACCAGCAGCGTCGCACGCGACGGCCCCTCGGCCCCGGACTCGACGCCCTCGCCGGCGGCTGGCAGGATCACCGAGAACGTCGTCCCCTCTCCGACGACCGACTCGACGTCGATCCAGCCGCCGGCCTGGTCAACGGTCCCGACCACGGTCGCTAGGCCCATGCCGTTGCCCCGGTCTCCTTTGGTGCTGAAGAACGGCTCGAACACCCGTTCTAGGATCGCGGGCGCGATCCCGGTCCCGGTGTCAGACACCGATATGCGCACGTAGGATCCCGGCGCCGCCCCGTGGCGGGCGGCCTCGTGCTCGGCGACGGCCCGCGTGTCGATGGCGACCGTCAGCGTCCCGCCGGCCGGCATCGCGTCGGCGGCGTTGAGCATCAGATTCATGATGATCTGCTCAAACGCGGTCCGGTCGATGTGTACGTCGGGCACGCCGTCCGCCAACCGGAAATCAAACACGATGTCGGCCGATAACAACCGCCGCAGCATCGGCTCCAGCTCGCGCAGAACTCCGCTGGGTGGCTGCAACGTCGGCATCGATTGTCCACGGCGCGCGAATGCCAGCAGCTGACGGGTCAGCTCACCCGCGCGGTCCGCCGCGGTCACGATCTGCTCGAGATCCGCGTGCGCGCCGGCCAGATCGGGCCGTTCGATCAACCGGCGCGCATAGCCCGAGACGATCGTCAGCAGATTGTTGAAATCGTGCGCGATCCCGCCCGCCAGCTGGCCGACGGCCTCCATCTTCTGCGCCTGCGCCAGCCGATCAGCGAGCTCGCGACGGTCGGTCACGTCGGTGATCACCCCCCGCAGACGCTCGACCCGGCCGCCGGGACCGCGCGTGACCGTGACGGCGTCGCGCACCTCGCGCACCGTGCCATCGGCGGCGATCACCCGATAGGACAGCTCAAAGGAGTCCTGCTGCTGCGCGGTCTCCACGAACGCCAATGTCGCGACGCGGTCCTCGGGATGCACCAACGACATCGAGAACCCGGCCTCCAGCCACCGCGCCCGCGGGTAGCCCAACAGCATCTCATCGCGGCCGCCGAGATAGGTCAGGGACTCGCGGTCAGCGGTCGCTGACTCCCACACGATCGCGTCCAGCGAGTCGACGATCTCCGCCACCGCGTGCGCGTGGGCGTAGCGCACCCGCTCGGCCTCCAGCCTGCGCTGCTCGGTGGCGTCGCGGACCACCGCCAGAACCGCTCGCCCCGGGCCGGAGCCGACCGGCGCCAGGCTGATCTCCACCGCCACCTCCGACCCATCCCGGCGCAGGCCTTCCAACCGTAACCCCAGACCCATCGGCCGGGGGCTCGGCTGTGCGCTGTAGGCGCTGCGATCACCGACATGCCGGCGGCGCAGACGACCCGGGATCAGCCGCTCGACCGCCACCCCGATCAGCTCATCGCCCTCATACCCAAACAAGTCCCGGGCTGCCTGGTTGACGTACTGCACCCGCCCATCGGCGTCGACCAGCACAATCGCGTCCGACGCGTCATCAGTCAGCGCCGCCAGCACCCCGTCGGGAAGCCGAGGCCCAGTCACCGCCGGTCCCGTCGCGCCGAGGTTGCGAGCATGTCCCTCGGCCACGATCCTACCCGGGCACCGCCGCGCCCGGCACCTCCCCTCATAAGGCCGGCCCTACTGGACGGAGGGGCGCATGCTGGGCCGGGCGGCCGGGTCGTGCCGCCGGTGAGCCGGGGGTGGGGTTGCATCCGTCAATCGGGGTCAGTTGCGTGGTGGACTTTGTGGGACCGGCTCGGGCGTGGTCTGGGTGAGGCCGGTGGTGGTGGTGGTGGCGAGCGCCCACTGGTCAAGCTGGTCGAGCAGGTCGGCGTCGAACTGGCGGCCGGCGTGGCGGCGCATCTCGCGGGTGGCGTCGGCGGGTGAGATGGCGGGCTTGTAGGGGCGTCCGCTGGTCATCGTGTCGTAGGCGTCGGCGATCGCCAGCAGTCGGGCGCCGTCGGGAATCGTGTCTGCGGTGAGCGCGTCGGGGTAGCCGCGCCCGTCAGGGCGCTCGTGATGTCCGCGCACCCAGCTGACCTGTTCTGAGTCCAGGACGCCTTCGGCGATCTGCGCGCCAAGCTGAACGTGGGCTTTGACGCGGTCGTATTCGTCGTCGGTGAGCGCGGCGGGCTTGGTCAGGATGCTTTCGGGCACGCCGATCTTCCCGACGTCGTGCAGCAGCGCGGCTTCGCGCAGGCGGGTGCAGCGTTCGGGCGTCCAGCCCAGTCGCAGCGCGAGCTGGGTGGAGATGCTGGCCACCCGCTCGGAGTGGCGTTGGGTGGGCGAATCCTTGGCGTCGACCGCGCGAGCCAGAACGGTCAGGCCGCCGAGCGCGCGGCGTCGCTCGTCGCCGGTCTGGTCGATGCCGGGTGTGTAGTGCACGGCCTGGTCGCGGCCATGGTGTTTGGCGTGATACAACGCGCTGTCGGCAAGATCCAGCAGGTCGGTGGTGGTGGTCGCGGCGGTCAGGTCGGTGACGCCGGCCGACAGGGTGACGGGCAGCTCAAGGTCACCGAGCGCGGCAGCAATGCTGGTGCGCAGGCGTTCGGCGACGATAAGCGCGGCGGCGCCCGTCGTGTCGGGTGCGATGAGCGCGAACTCGTCGCCGCCGACGCGGGCGGGGATGTCGTTGGCGCGGCGTTCGCGCTCCAGGACCCGGCCGACGGTCTGCAGGACATCGTCACCGGCGCGGTGGCCGTGCAGGTCGTTGACCAGTTTGAAGCCGTCGAGGTCAAACATGACCAGCGACAGCGGCCGGTGATGGCGTTGGGCGCGAGCGAACTCCTCGTGCAGACGTTGTTGGAAGGCGCGGTGGTTGAGCAGGCCGGTCAGCCCGTCGGTCGAGGCCTGCCGTTGGAGGGAGGCGAGTGTGTCGGCCTGCGCGAGCGCGACGGCGACCAGTGCTGCGAAGCGTTCCAGCACCGTTTCGGTGTTCGGCGGAAAGCTGTGCGCGTCGGGCTTGGCGACTGCGATGTACCCCCACGCCCGCCCGTGCAGAAGCACCGGCGCGGCGACCGCGCTGCGCTGACCGGCCGCGGCTGCGGTCGTGGGGGCGCGCGTGGCGTCCGTGAGTGAGGCGTAGTCATCGACGCGCGCCGCGCGGCCGGTCCGCATGGCGACGCTTGCGGCTGCGGACTCGCTCACCGGGAGCGTGTCGGGGAGCCGGTCGAGCCCGTGGACACCGACCGGTATTCCGCTGGCGTCCTCGACCCGAACGACCATCGCGGCGGGCGCGTCGAGGAGTTCGGCGACGCGTGCGGCGACGAGCCCGAACAGGTCGTGGGCGTCGAGCTCTCCGCCGGCGGTCGCGGTGCTGATCTCGCGCAGCGCCTGCTCCAGCCTGGCCTCGTGGCGCAGCGCCCGCAGGGACCGGACGTTGGCCAGCGCGACCGACACGACCGCGGCCAAGCGTTCCAGCAGCGTCTCGGTGCCCGGCGCGAACCCGCCCTGACGGTCGGTCATCGCCCCCAGGCAACCCCACAGCGCGCCCTCGACGCCGACCGGCACAGCGATCGCACCCGCGATGCCGTGCTCGACGGCGAGCGCGGCGAACGGGCCATCCAGGGCGCCGTAGTCATCGATACGCGCGGTCCTGCCGGTGTCGGCGACGATCGCGGTCACGGTCGCGCGGTCATCAGTGGCAAGCGCGGCGGGGAACGGGAACGGGCCGGCATGGCCGAGCACGGTGCTGGGGGCGGATGGGTTGAAGCGCATGACCGCCGCCAGGGGGCTGTCGAGCAGCTCGGCGATCTGTGCGGCAGCGAGGTCCGCCACACCGGCCTCGTCGAGGTCGCCTTGAGCGCCGGCGCTGGCGACCGTGCGCATCGCCCGCTCAAGCCGCGCGTCCTCACCCAGCCGCGCCTGGGCCTGCGCGTTGGCCAACGCGGCGGAGATCAGCTGCGCGACGCGCTCCAGGAGTTCCACCGCGCCCGCCGGCACCGCGTCGCGCGGGAGCATCACGGTGACACAGCCCCACAGCCCGCCGCCGGCGAACAGCGGAACCGCGATGACCGAGCCAGCGCCGGTGGCCCGCGCGAGCTGCTCATAGTGGGGCGCGAACCCGTGATAGTCCTCAACGACGACCGTCTGTGCTGACTGCGCGACCCGCCCGGTCGCGGAGCGCTCGTCCACGTGCGCGTCCAGCGGGAGGCCGGCCGTGCCGGCAGTGCCCAGGCGGGTCATGCGGCCCCCGGCGAACCGCACCACCGATGCGACCGGCGCGTCGAGCAGGTCAGCGACGCGGTCAGCGACAATGCCGGCCAGCGCGCGCTCATCCACTTCTCCGGAGGCGCTGGCGCTCGCCACCTCGCGCAGCGCCGCCTCCAGGCGCGCGCGGAACCGCAGCCGGTCGCGGGCCTGGGCGTTGGCCAGCGCCGCAGCGACCAGCTCGGCAAAGCGGTTGAGCACGCTCTCCATGTCCAGGCCGGGCTTTGTCTCGGTGCTGCCGACGGTGAGCGCACCCCACGGCAAGCCCTCCACGACGATCGGTACGCCGACCGCGCATCGCACCCCATCGCGCTGCGCGACCCGGGAGCCAAACCCGCTGTCAAGCGCCGCACAATCCTCGATGCGGACCGGCGCGCCGGCACTTCTGACCCGGTCGGCGACGCCGGGCTCACCGACCGCCACCCGGTCCGGTAGGTCCGCGAACCCATGGCAGCCCAGCACGGTCATCCAGTCCTCGTCAAAGCGCCACACGGCGCTGGCCGCGACACCCAGCAGGTCCGCCACCCGGTCGCAGACGAGCTGACCCAGCGCCCGCTCGCCCAGCGTCCCGCTCGCACTGGCGGCGGCCACCTGGCGCAGCGCTCCCTCCAGCCGCGCTTCCGCGCGCAGCTGGGCCTGCGCCTGCGCGTTGGCCAATGCCGCCGAGGTGAGCTGCGCGAAGCGTTCCAGCAGGTCGACCACGCCGGCTGGCACGCTCTCGGTGGCGAGCATCGCGCCGAGACTTCCCCACAGCGCACCGCCGACGAACACCGGCACGGCGACCACGCTGTGCGCGCCGGCGTCGCGGGCCAGGTCGTCATAGCGGTAGCCCGACTCGGTGTCGGTGACGACTGTCGTGCCTGACTGGGCGACCTGTCCGGTCACGGAGCGCTCGTGGATGGGAGTGTCGACCGCCAGCCCCAGCGTCCCGCCGCTGCCCAGCAAGGTCAGCCGGCCGGGGTCAAACCGCACGACCGACGTCGACTTGGAGTCCAGCAGGTCAGCGACCCGGGCGGCGACCAGGCCAGCGAGCTCGGCCTCGTCGCTGTGACCCGACGCGCTGGCGACCGCCACTTCTCGCAACGCCTCCTCCAGCCGCGCGCGAAGCCGCAGACTCTCCTGGGCCTGAGCGTTGGCCAGCGCTGCGGAGGTGAGGCTCGCGAAACGCTCAAGCCAGCGCTCCTCCTGCGTGCTGAACCCACCCGCGCGCGTCGTCGTGACGGTGATGCATCCCCAGACACGAGACTGCGTTCTCACCGGCACGCTGATCCCACACCGCACTCCGTGCGCGGCGATGAACCCGCTCACCGCGCCACCAGCCGGCCCATACTGCTCCAGCCGAGCCGGCTCGCCGGTCCGGACCGCATCGACCGATGACGAGCGCTCATCCCAGCCCAGCCGCTCGGGGTAGGGGGTCGGCCCGCGATAGCCGATCACGTGCAACCACTCGGGTTCGGCACGGATGACCGCTGCGGTGCGCGCGTCCAGCAGTTCTCCCAGCCGGTCAGCGACGACGGCCGCGACGTCGGCCTCGGCGTGATCGCCATCAGCCGCCAGCGCCACCTCGCGCAGCGCTCGCTCCAACCGCGCCTCCCCGGCCAGCTCACCGAGGGCCCGGTCGCGCTCACGGCCGGCGCGCAGGCTTCCCTTCCGCCACCACCCGGCCAGCGCCAACGCCAACGCCACCAGCACCGAGTCGACGACCAGCGCGAGCCTCTGCGCGTCATCAGCGGCCTGGCGCGCGACGACTGGAAGCTGACTCGCGACACGTTCGATGTCGGCGACGCGCGCTCGAGCGAGATCCATGTCGTGCTGGCCGACGTCGGTGTCGACGAGCGCCAGCGCCTGGCGATGATGTCCCGCCCGCGCCAGCACGATCGTCAACGCCATAAACGTCAGCTTGTCCCGCGTGAGCGCGTGCAGGGCGGCCACGTCGGCGGCTAGCCGACCAACGGTCCGGCTCACGCGCGTGAGCGTCGCCAGATCACCGGTCACCGCGCTACTACCGAGCCGGTAGGGCTGCAAGAAGACCGGCTGACCGCTCACCAAAAAGCCCCGCTGTCCGGTCTCCGCGTTGAGCAGGTCCACCAGCACCCGATTCGCGGACCTGCTGATCGCGCCGGTACGGGCAGCAAGCGCGTCAGCGTCACCCTGGTCCTGCCAGGCCGCCACGGCAAGCATGACCGCGACGCCGACCAGCGCGCCGATACACAGCACCCGCGCCCCGATACGGACCACACGATCCGGCTGACCGGACGCGGCCTGGATTGGGTCGACGTGCACAGACATGCAAACGGGGATCGTGGCCGCGAGATGATGGAGGTCAGTCCCAGGAGCCGGCAGGGCCCCTGCTTGAGCGAACATCGACCGACCTGGACGAATGACCCATCCCCGGTTCGCGGTAGTCCCAGGCGTGGAAAGCCTCACGCAAACCGTCAGCCCAAGCCGATCCCCAGGTCTTGTGACGTTCCTCACCGCGGACACGTGTCGAGGTCCCCGACGGTCGGTTTCGTCGCCGCTTGTCGCCTCGAGCAAGCGGCCCCACCGCGTCACGCGCTACGGTCACGCGACGTCGCGAGCGAGCCGAACAGGCAACCGCCAGCGCCGACCGGTGGGCTTCCGGCCGACCTGGAGCGCCGGGCCGGTCGAGTGCGGCGAGTCTGGTCGCCGGCGAACCGTCGTGCTCGGTCTGACCGATCGACTCTGAGGGCAACACGTCGTCGATCATCACCCCGGCGCGATCGCGGAGCGCCCGATCCGCTCCTCACGCCCGATGCAAATAGCACGGCCGACGTACTCCGCAGGCGTGCCCGGCGCACGCGGCGCCGTCGACGACAGCAGCCGATCGTCCGCTCAATCGGCGTGGTTGGTCGCCAAGGTTTGCCCCTGCGCGGCAGCGTAGATCGCAGCAACGAGCGTGTCAGTATCAGGCGGCTTGACGAAGCAGTGAACGATCCCGACGTGCATGGCTGCACGGCGGTCGCGGGGGTCAAAGCGTCCGGTCAGCATGATGACACGGTCTTGCATGCGGTGTGATTCGATGAGCTCGCGGGCCGGCTCCAGTCCTCCGTCCTGCATCACCCAGTCCAACAGCACCACGTCGGGCGGGTCATCAGCGACGCGGCGTAGCGCCTCCTGACCGTCTGCGGCCTCGCTGACGATGATGCCGGCGTCGGTCAGGACCGCCCGTAGGAGTCGGCGGATCTCGGGGTTGTCATCGGCGAGCAGGACACGAACCGGCGCCCGACCGTTCGGCTCGCACGAGAGCGGGGCTCGGGCTGTAGCACGATGTGCGCTACACTTGGCTCATGTCCAAATCGCTACACGTCCGCCTTGATGACGCGTCATCTGCGGCGCTCGACATTGTGCGAGCCGGTGCAATGAGTGATTCAGAGGCGGTCCGGATCGCGCTCCGTGAGGCAGCGGCGCGCCGGACGACGCGATCGGCGATCCAAGCCGAGGTCGCGGCGCTCGCGGCCGACGAACGCGACCGTGAGGAAATGCGGGTCATCCGAGAGCAGTTGGCCGAGCTCGCCCCTGGCGACTGAGGATGGTCCGTGGGGAGATCTTTCGACTGCCGTCACCTCGAGCGACGCGCAGTCACGATCAGCGCGGGGCCCGTTTTGCGGTGATCGTCCAGGCCGATGAGTTCCTCGGGCTCAGCACGACGCTCGTCGCACCGACTTCGACCGGCGCGCGGGCCGCGAGCTTTCGGCCAACCATCACGATCGACGGCGCCAGCACGCGGGTACTCGTCGAACAGACCACCGTGGTGGACCCCGAGCGGCTCGGAAGCTCGGCCGGACGCCTCAAGGCCGACGAGCTGCGAGCCGTCGACGACGCCCTCGCGCTGATCCTCGGGATCTGACCCGGCCCACCGTCGGGTCGGTGCCGCCGTGGGTGGCTGCTTCAGGCGGACCGGTGCTCAAAGCGGTCACGTGCGCTCACGACTCCGTCAGCGGCTTTGCGGCGACGTCGTCAGCCGAGTCGAGATAGCTGCTTTCGGGATTGTGCTTGCTGGCGTTCCTCATCCCAGCTAGCAATCGGGACCGCCCTCCTGTCCGCGCGCAATCCGGGTCTTTCGACCGATCACCGTCGAGGCGCGTGCCAAACTGAACGCGGGGCTCTCCGGGGGGCGAAGTCGAGTGCGTTGCCGACTGCCGGCCTGGCCATCTCCGTGAGGCAAGCGACGTGGTCGCGTCCGCTGGAGATAGAAGCGTGTGATTGCAGGATCGCGCGTGCCCAGTCGGGGCCGGTGCGTGTACTCGAGCGAGTTTCCAATCGGCCCGCTCAGGCGTTCTGTGAGCGGGCCGATCGGTGGCGGGGTCTAGCGTCTGCGACGAGCGACGACGTCCAGGGTTCCGCTGCTGAGCAGCGGGATGAGGAGCCCGTTGCCGAGTGTGGCGATGCCGATGGTGAGCAGGTGCGGAAGCGGGATGCTCAGCTGGCTGCGTGCACGTGCGTCAGCAAGCATGTGGCGGCAACCACCACACGGCCACATGCTCTCGCGCGAACGGCCTCCGGGGGTCAGTGTTTGACCGCCGGGATGGCGAGGGGCGGAACGGTCTGCGCCTTCTTCGGATCCACCGCCTGAGCGGCCGTTTCCCGGGCGGCGGCCCACTCGGTCCAGATGTCGAGTACGAGCAGGCTCAGGTTCGACACGACCGCCGCACCGATGATCGCCGTGATCAACGCCGCGAGCCCGCTGATCACGTGGAAACCGAGCGCGGCTCCGACCACCGCACCGATACCCGCGGCAGCGATGCCGTTAGCCCGTGTCGCCTTCGGCGTGTCGGTGCAGACCCAGCCGGCGTAGACCCCGAGCCAGATCGGCACCGCGACCGAGACCACTACCACCAGCTGGTCGTCGAGCGGCCGGCTCGGCCAGAACCGCAGTACCAACAGTGCGCCGAGGAACCATCCGCCGAGTCCGAACACGATCGGACCGACCGAACGGATGCATGCGCCCGTCTTGCGGCCGGTACCGCCTCGGCGGCGGATCCGGATCGCCAACACCACGAGCCAGATCACTGCCAACAAGGCGAAGCCGACCATTGCCCCAAGGAGGTCCTTGGCTATCCCTGTCTGCGTGGACGGTGTCACGAAGCTGACCACCTTCGGGGTGTAGCGGGACGTGTCGAACTGGCCGGTGGCGTAGAACTTGGTCAGCAACGGCGTGCTGGCTTTCGGCTCGTAGTACCAGAAGTCGTCCACGTGCCCGAGCCCGGACAGGATGACCTGATGCCCGTTGGAAAGGTGCGGCAGCAGCTCCCGGAGTTCCGCAGAAGCGGAGCACACGATCAGCCTGAAAAGGGCGTGTTAGCAGGGATTTCGCCGGTTTCGGCGGGATCGGCCCGTGTGTCTACAGCCCGGCGGCTACTCGGCGGCGGGGGTGAAGTCGTAGAACCGGGGTGGTTCGGGCAGCGACAGGGCGCTGAGGATGCGGCGGTGGCCGGGGGTCAGCTCGGTGCGTTGGCTGACGGTGCCCTCGGTGGTCGCGAGCGTGACGAGGTGCATGCGGTCCAGTTCGTTGCGCAGGTTGCGCCAGGTCTCGCCCGCTTCGGTCTCGGCGACGCGCATCAGCAGCAGCGCCAGCCAGCAGAGCTGGACGTGGGCTTCGATGCGGTCCTCGCGGCGGTGGTAGGCGGGGCGCA
>JBELAG010000016.1:0-35646 GCA_049509055.1 Solirubrobacteraceae bacterium | reverse complement strand
TCGACTTCCGGGTCCGGCTGCCCGCCATCACCGCGGTCGTGTCCCGGTTCTCGATGTAGCGCCGGCCGGTCAGGTCGACTTCGATCGTCATCGTCGGCGGCTCGGCGTTGGCGTCGAGGTCGACGATCCGGATGCGGTTGACGACCGGTCCGCGGACGACCATCCGCACCGCGCCGCTCGTGTCGCCGGCGTACAGCAGCTCTCGCTTGGCGGCCGGCGTGGCGATCCCGTCCAGCAAGGAGTCCCGGCCGTCGATCGCCAGCGCCCAGGCGTCGACCGCCCGCCGGGCGGCGACCTCCAGCACGTCGGGGGCGAAGCGGCCGTCGGCGAGGCTGAGGTCGAGCGCGGCCCCGTGGGCGTCGCCCTCGTACTGCACCGAGGCGACCTCGGAGACCTTCGTCCCGTCGGGCAGCTGGTCGGCAACCGCGCCCTCGACGAGCGCCTCGTCGCGCATCCCACGCTCGTCGCCCCACGAGGTGGCGACGATCTCGTCCGCCAGCGCGTGCTTGCCCTCGCCGGCCTGCTCGATCGAGGCCAGCACCCAGTGCTCGCCGCGGCGCTGCAACGTCCAGAACTCGCGCATGTGCACGACCTCGCCCACCCGGCCGGTGCGCTTGAGGTGGCGGCCGTAGCCGTCGACGACGTAGTCCTTGAGGCGGGCGTCGATCTTGACCACCACGCGGTCGGTGTCGCGGTCGCCCTTGCGATGCAGCCCGACGTACTCGACCGTCGGCTCGCCGAGCGGCTCCACGTGGTTGCGCCAGCCGCGGCGCTGGAAGTCGTCGAGGCGCAGCTCCCACTCGGCCAGCAGCTCGGGGGCGACGAGGCCGCGCAGGTGGATCCGGTCGTCGGCGTCCCACGCCGTCTCGATCTCCATGAACAACCGGGTGGCGGTGGCGCGCACCCGGTCGGGGGCGAAGTCCGGGTCGTCCTCGGCGGCCTCGGCCGCGGCCAGCTCCACCCGCCGCTCGCGCTTGGACGTGCTGTGGCGCCCGCTGCCGCGCTGGGCGGCCCGCGTCGCCAGCCACTGCTGGATGATCGGGATCCCCCTGGTGACGAACAAGTACAGCACCGCGCAGGCGATCAGGAACAGCGCTCCGAGGCCGTGGCCGAGCAGCGCGATCCGGAACAGCAACTGCAGGACGACGTAGAGCGCGAAGCCGCTGCCGCCGCCGCCCCCGCCGCCTCCACCACCGCCGCTGAAGCCCGCCGAGCCGCCGCCGGCGGCGGCCAGCGCGGCCGGAGCGAGGACGAGCGTGACCGCGACGGCGGCCAGCGCGATCATGACAGCGCGGCGCCTGGGGGTCATGCGATCTCCTTCAACGGCCCGGTTCCGGGCTCTGACTGGGGTACGTGCTGGTCGGCGTGATAGCTGGAGCGTACGAGTGGTCCGGCCGCCACGTGCTCGAACCCGAGGTCGTAGGCGGCCTTTTCCAGCGCCGCGAACTCGTCGGGGTGCCAGTAGCGGACGATCGGCAGATGGCGCTCGGTCGGTCGCAGGTACTGCCCGACGGTGAGCACCTGGACATCGCTGTCGCGCAGCTGCCCGAGGGCGTCGACCATTTCATCGAAGCTCTCCCCGAGCCCGACCATCAGTCCGGATTTGGTGGTGACTTCGTCACCGCCGTACTCCTTGGCGTTGCGCAGGACCCGGTTGGAGCGCTCCCAGGTCGAGCCCCGGCGCGCCACCGGATACAGGCGCGGGACAACCTCGACGTTGTGGTTGAACACGTCGGGGCGCTCGGCGATCACCTTGGCGAGCGGCATCTCCGACCCCCGGAAGTCCGGCGTCAGCACCTCCACCTTGGTCCGCGGCGACTGGCGCCGGATCTGGCGGATCACGCCGACGAAGGCGTGGGCGCCGTAGTCGGGCAGATCGTCACGGTCCACGCTCGTGATGACCGCGTGGCGCAGGCCCATCCGGGCGACGCTGCGGGCCACGCGCGCGGGCTCGAGCGGGTCGTTCCAGGTCGGCTTGCCGGTCTTGACGTTGCAGAAGCCGCAGCGGCGGGTGCAGGTGTCGCCGAGGATCATGAAGGTCGCGGTGCCGCGCTGCCAGCACTCGCCGATGTTCGGGCACGCCGCCTCCTGGCAGACGGTGTGCAGCTGCTGCTCGCTGATCAGCTGATGCAGCTCGCGGTAGCGCGGGCCGCCGGGCGCGGGGACCTTGAACCACGGTGGCTTGCGGTGGCGGTGGGGCTGGGTCTCGGGCCCGAGCACGCTGAGCACATCGGCAATCCCACCGGGGTTTGCGCGCGATCTGGTGGCATGCGGACGTTCCGACACGAAGTTAAGGCTACTCCGGGACATTCCGTGACCCACGCATGACGTTTTTTGGGCGACGATGCGGGCATGGGCGAACCTGGATATCTAACGGGACGTGGGTTCCCGTTAGACATCCAGGTCGCCGCGCTGGCGGCCGCGCAGCAGGGCGTTTTCACATTGGCACAACTGACGGCCCTCGGCCTGAGTGCGTCGGCGGTGCGGAAACGGGCTGCGGCCGGGCGCCTGCACCGCGTCCACCGCGCCGTCTACGCGCTCGTGCCCACCGAGCTGATCGGCGGCCGCGGGCGGCTGATGGCCGCCGCGCTGGCCTGCGGCGAGGGCGCCGTCGTCTCCCACCGCTCGGCGGCGGCGCTGCACGGCCTGCGCGCCACCGACCGCGCGGCCGTCGACGTCACGGTGCCCGGCCGCGCCGCGCACCGCCACCGCGGCATCGACGTCCACCGCTCGACGACGCTCACCACGGCCGACGTCACGACCGTCGACGACATCCCCTGCACGACCGTCGCCCGCACCCAGATCGATCTCGCCGAGGTGCTGCGCCGGCGAGAGGTGGAGCGCGCCTACGAGCAGGCCGAGGTGCTCCAGGCGTTCGACCTCGGGGCGCTCGACGATCAGCTCGCGCGCAACCGCCACCGCCGCGCGTCGCCCATCGTGCGCGCGCTCGTCACCGACTACCACCCGGGCGGGGCGCCGACCGAGTCGGTGCTCGAGGAGGCGTTCCTGGCGCTCGTGCGCGCGGCCGGCCTGCGGGCACCCGAGCGCCAGGCGTACATCGACCCGGGCGACGGCGGTCCGGCGATCCGCGTCGACTTCGCCTGGCGGTCGCAGCGGCTGGCGATCGAGACCGACGGCCGCGCCTTTCACAGCGGGCGCCTCACGTTCGAGAACGACCGCCGTCGCGATCAGCGACTGACGCTGGCCGGCTGGCGGGTCGGGCGCGTCACCGAGCGCCAGGTCCGCGAGGAGCCCGAGCGGATCGCGCGGCTGGTGGCCGGCCTGCTCGGCCTGCTCGGGGGCTGACCGGGCGTCAGGCCGGCGTCAGGACGCCGTCGACGGCCGCCTGCAGGCGGGCGCCCGAGACGAGGCGCTGGCGGCGCTGCAGCGCGCAGGCCACCTGATAGGCCACGCGGCGGCGCACGCACGTCATCACGCTCGGGGTGCGCCCGGTCTCGGCCAGCAGCGAGGTCATCCGCACGCCGTCCAGGCCGCAGGGGACGATCCATGAGAACGGCTGCAGATCGTTCTCGACGTTGACCGCGAACCCGTGCGTGGTCACCCCGCGGGCGACGTGGACGCCGATCGAGGCGATCTTGCGCTCCCCGACCCACACGCCGGTGTAGTCGGGGCCGTCCTGGGGCCGGGCCCGGGCGTCGGCCAGGCCCTCGAGGCGCAGCGCTTCGGCGATCCCGCGCTCGAGCGCCCGCACGTACTCCACGACATCGTCGATCGCGACGATCGGATAGCCGACGAGCTGTCCCGGGCCGTGGTAGGTGACGCGGCCGCCACGGTCGACGTCGACGATCTCGATCCCCTGGGCGCGGTAGAAGTCCTCGCCCATCGTCAGCTCGCCCGGCCGCGCGCGCTTGCCGCGGGTGTACACCGGCGGGTGCTCGAGCATCAGCATCACGTCGGGGATCTCGCCGGCCTGCCGCGCCGCCCGGACCCGGGCCTGCAGCGCGAGCGCCTCGTGGTAGTCCAGCGTGCCCAGCTGACACACCCACAGCTCGTCCATGGCCGTCATCGTACGCCCTCCAATCCGCGCTTCACCGAGGCCAGGAACTGGGCCGAGAGCGCGCCGTCGAGCGCGCGGTGATCCCAGCTGAGGCCGAGGATCGTGATTGGCCGGATCGCGATCGAGTCGTTGCCGTCGGTGTCGGTGACGACCACCGGGCGCTTGACGATCGCCTCGAGGTCGAGGATCGCGACCTGCGGCTGGTTGATGATCGGCGTCGCCATGATCGAGCCGTACTGGCCGGGGTTGGTGATCGTGAAGCTGGCGCCTCGGACCTCGTCGGCGGTCAGCTCGCGAGTCCGCGCCCGGCGGGCGAGATCGCGGATCCGCGCCGCCAGCCCCTCCACCGACAGCTCGTGGGCGCGGTGGATCACCGGGACGATCAGGCCGTCGTCGCCGAGCGAGACCGCGATCCCGAGGTTGACCTCGTCCACGCGCGCGTAGCGCTCGCCCTCCAGCCAGGCGTTGAGCGCCGGGTGCTCGCGCAGCGCGTCGATCGTCGCCCGGGCCACGAACGCCAGCGCGGTGACCCCCAGCCGGGCCCGTGCCACTTCGACGCGGCTCATGTCGGCCTCGATCCAGGTCGTGCACGTCGCCGCCGTGTCCAGCGAGCGCTTCATGTGCTCGCCGATCTGGCGGCGCATCCGCGACAGGCCGCCCCCTTCCACCACCGTCGCGGGCTCGGGATCGGGCCGGTAGGGGCTCTCGATGTGCAGCGGCGGTTCCGACGGGGCCGCCTCGGGCGCGTCCGGGGCGCCGTTGACGAGCGCCAGCACATCCTGCTTGCGCACGCGTCCGTCGCGCCCGGTGCCGCGAACCGCGCCGAGGTCGATGCCGTGCAGGGCGGCGATCCGGGAGACGACCGGCGAGTAGCGCCGTCCGCCGGCGGCCGGCGAGTAGCGCCGTCCGCCGGCGGCGCGCGCGGCGGCGGCGGCGGGCAAAGCGGGCCGGGCGGGGGCGGCCGGGGCGGCCGGGGCGGCCGGTCGGGCGCCGCCGGCGGTCGCGATCCGGGCCAGCACGACGCCGACCTCGACCGTCTCCTCGATCCCGACGAGGATCTCGGCGACGACGCCGCTCGCCGGAGCCGGCACCTCGGTGTCGATCTTGTCGGTCGAGATCTCGCAGATCGTCTGGTCGGCCTCGATCCGGTCGCCGACCGCCACCCGCCAGGCGACGACGGTGCCCTCGGCCACCGACACGCCCATCTGCGGCATCGTCACGTCGACGAGCCCGACCGCTTCAGTAGGCGAGGAGCTCACGGCACGCCTCCCTGACGCGGTCGACGCCGGGCAGGACGGCCTGCTCGAGCGGGGGCGAGAACGGGATCGGCAGATCCGGCGTGGCCACTCGCACCACCGGTCCGTCGAGCGACTCAAAACCGCGATGGGCGATCAGGGCGGCCACCTGGGCGCCGGCCGCGCACGTCATGTTGGCCTCGTCGACGATCACCACCTTCGAGCAGCGCTCCACCGCATCGAGGATCGCCTGCTCGTCGAGCGGGACCAGCGAGCGCAGGTCGAGCACCTCGACCGACGCGCCGTCGAGATCCTCGGTCGCCGCCAGCGCCACCTCGACCATCGCCCCGTAACAGATGACCACGAGGTCGGAGCCCGGCCGGGCGACCCGCGCGCGGAACGGGGTCTCATAGATCCCGTCGGGCACCTCGCCCTTGACGCGGCGGTAGAGGTGCTTGTGCTCCATGAAGCACACCGGGTTGGGATCGTGGATCGCGGCGTGCAGCAGGCCCTTGGCGTCGGCCGCGGTCGACGGCGCCACCACCTTGATCCCGGGGGAGTGCATGAACAGCGCCTCGGGGTTCTGGGAGTGAAACGGCCCCCCGGAGAACCCACCGCCCGACGGCAGGCGCACCACCAGAGGCACGGCCAGGCCCTGGCGGTAGTGCATCTTGCCAGCGACGTTGACGAGCTGATCAAAGCCGCAGGAGACGAAATCGGCGAACTGCATCTCGCACACCGGCCGCATCCCGACGACGGCGGCGCCGACGGCGCAGCCGATGATCGCCGACTCGGCCAGCGGCGTGTCCATCACCCGGTCTGAGCCGAACTCGGCGACGAACCCGTCGGTGACCTTGAACGCACCGCCGAACACGCCGATGTCCTCGCCCATCACCAGTACCCGCTCGTCGGCGCGCAGCTCGTCGCGCAGGGCGGAGGAGATCGCCTGGAGGTAGGTCATCACCGCCATCAGGCCGTCCCTCCGGGCGCGAACCCGCTCCACGGCGCCCGGCCGTCGCCGAGCGGCTCGGCCTCTCCTGTACAGAACACGCCGTCGAGGACGTCGTCGGGCGACGGCATCGGCCCGGCCAGCGCCTGCGCGGTCGCCGCCTCGATCTCGGCTGCGACCGCTGCCCGCACCGCGTCGACGTCGGCCCCGAGCGCCCGCAGCCGCTTCTCCTGGCGCTCGATCGGATCGCGCGCCCGCCACTCCTGCACCTGCTCGCGCGGCACGTACTTCATGTCGTCGTGGGCGGCGTGCCCGTGCATCCGCATCGTCAGCGCCGCGATCAGCGTCGGGCCGCCGTCGGCCAGCGCCCGCTCGCGCGCCTCGCGGGTGGCGTCGAACATCGCCTCGGCGTCGTTGCCGTCGACGGTGACCCCGGCGAAGCCGTAGGCGGCGGCGCGCTGCACCGGGTCGACCGCGAACTGCTTGTCGACCGGGGTGGAGTAGGCGTATTGGTTGTTCTCCAGCACGAAGATCACCGGCAGCCGCTGCACCCCGGCCCAGTTCATCGCCTCGTGGAAGTCTCCCCGCGAGGTGGAGCCGTCGCCGAACCACGTCAGCGCGCAGCGCCGCTCGCCGCGCAGCTTGAAGGCCATCGCCATCCCGGTCGCCACGATCATCATGTCGGGCAGCATCGAGACCATGCCGACGCAGCCCAGCGTGCGGTCGCCGAAGTGCACGTTGCCGTCGCGCCCCCGGGTGATCCCCGCGGCGCGGCCCATGTACTGGGCCAGGATCCGCTCCGGCGTCACGCCGCGGATCAGGTGCGCGGCGAGGTCACGGTGCAGGATGCACAGGCGGTCCTGCGGCGCCATCGCGAACGCGGCGCCCGCCGAGACGGCCTCCTGCCCGTAACCGTCGTAGAACGAGCCGGGGACCTTGCCCTGGCGGTAGAGGCTCATCGCGCGCTCCTCGATGCCGCGCATCAGGAGCATCGCTCGCAACAGCGCGACCCGGTCGGAGAGCAGCAGATGCGCGTGCTCCCCGGCAACGTCGGGAGTCGGCGCGGCCGTGTCGGTCGCCATGGTGTGAATGCTTCCCTTTCGTTGATGCGCCGGCGCGGGATCTCCGGCCGGCGGCGGGTTTCGCGGCCACTCAGGATCGCTGCGGCGGCCACGCGACGGGGCCTGCGAGGTTACTCCACGGCCTCGCCGGTTTCGAGCGCCGCGCGCGCCCCGCGCGCGCCCCGCGCGCGCCCCGAGGTCCTACTCTTGGGTCATGGACGGCGCCTGGCTTCATCGCGCGCGGTGGCGCTGGCGCGGGGCCCTGCTGTGGCCGACCTTTGTCGCCGGGGTCGTGGTCGACGGGGTGATCGCCCACGCCCGCCCGATGGCCGGCGACAGCGGCAACTTCTACGGCGGCATCCTGCTCGGCCTGATCGTCACGCTGCCGGCGGTGCTGGCGCTCTCCCGTCCGCTGGGCGCTCTGATCCGGCGCCGCCGCAGCGGCATGCCGGCGTCGGTGGCCCGCAACTACGGGGGGGCGGCGGCGGTCGTGGCGGTCAGCGCGATCATGCTGATCATCGGCCTGGCTCACCACGCGACCGTTCTCCGGGACGAGTCCTCGCTGCGCGACGCGACCGTCCGCGCCGAGGCCTACATCGGCGATCACGCGCCGGCCGAGTTCCGCGTCAACGCCTACCACACCGACACCTTCGTGATCGAGCCGGGCTCGGTCTACCGCACGTGCGTGCCCAGCCGCGACGGAACGCGCACCTATTGCGTGATCGTCAAGGAGCGACTGCCGCTGGCGCAGAGCGTCGTGTTCTCCGGATATGAGTCCAACGCGCTGTTCGGCGAGGGCGTCAACTGACGGTCGCTGACGCATAATTGCCGACCATGACTCCTCACCGTTTCCCGCACCTCGTGACCCGGCGTGCCCTCGGGCTCGCGCTGGCCACGACCGCAGCCGTGCTGCCGGCCGGCGCCGTGGCGCTCGCCGCCGCGCCGACCGCCGGCGCTCGTTTCACCGGCACCACCAGCCAGGCCAAGTTCAACGGTTTCTCCTCGACGGTGACGTTCAGCGTCTCCGGCGACCGGTCGAAGCTGCTGCATTTCACCTTCGAAAGCCAGGGGTGCGCGGGGTCGACCGGCCTCACCGCCGGTGTCAACTACCTGCGCCAGGCGCAGAACACCTACCCGATGGGTTCGGTCCCGGTCTCCTCCGGCGGGAAGTTCACGGTCAAGAACGCCAGGTACCTCTACAAGCAGAAGGGGTACACGACGCTCGTCAACACCGCCACGATCAGCGGCTCGTTTCAGTCGGCGACCAAGGCCACCGGCACGATCGCCTTCAAGCAGACGGGGCTCGGGACCTGCGCCCCGCCGAAGTTCAGCTTCACCGCGACCGCGGCGTGAACACAGACGAAGGGCCCGCCGCGCGGCGGGCCCTTCGCGTCCTGACGAAAGCGGCGGGTCCGATCGCTACGAGAGCAGGTAGACCCGCTTGACCGAGCGCACCGCGCCCGTGACGTCGACCTTGACCGAGCGGTTGGTCCGGATCCGGACGACCTTCGTGCTCAGCCGCTTGCCGCGGCCGACCAGGGTCAGCAGCACCCTGACCGTCTTCGACGACGCCGTGACCCGGAGCAGCACGTAGTGCTGTCCGCGGGCCGGTGAGACGAGACGCAGCAACATGATCCGCGTCGTGATCTTCTTGATCGTCGGGGTCGTCGTGACAATCGCCGGGTCGACGGCCGAGACGATCCTCGACGTCGGCGCGGTCGTGCCGGTCGAGGCCGGCGACGCCGACGAGGCCGGCGAGCCCGAGGTCGTCACCGCGGCCGGGGCGATCGCCGTGCCGGGGGCCGGCGGCGGCGTGCCACCGCTGGAGCCCGGGGTCGTGTAATCGACCGGCAGGTCGCGGAGGATGCCCTCCGCGGTGAAGTCGGCGATCACGTCGACCGTGATCGACTGGCTCTCCAGCACCTCGACGGCGGCGTTGCCGTTGTCGTCGGTGGTCACGCACACGCGACCGATGCTCGAGCCCTTCGGATCAGCCGCCGGGCTCGAGCCCGACAGGTCGATCCCGTTCACCGTGCCGTCAAACGAGGTCATCGCCTCCGCGTCGGAGGAGAAGCACACGACCTCGCCGGCGAACGGCGTGCCGTCGATGTTCTGGGCGTGGGCGACGACGATGCGCGAGTTCGCGTTGGCCGCACCAGTCCCCTTGGGGAAGTACGCCAGCGTCTTGCTCCACAGCGAGGTCACCGACTTCGACACCGGCGCCGAGGTCAGCGCCGGATAGTCGACCGGCTTGAACGGATACCGCACGGTCGCGGTGATGCTCGCGGTGCCGAGCGAGTCCGGCACGTTGTAGAGCGACTGCAGATCGCAGCCGCCGTCGGCGTTGAGCACCGCGCCGCCCTGGTTGATCAGGCTGTTGAAGTAGAAGCCCGTTCCGGGCTCGTACTGCACCTGCGCCTCGCCGTTCTGGTCGGTGTAGACCGCCACCGTCGACGGGCCCGACGGGGTCTGGTAGTAGTCGCTCGGGTTGGTCTCGAACGAGTCGCTCTGCGGATCGCCGCCGGCGGCGCGCTCCAGGCACGCCGTCGCCGCGCCGGCGTTGGACGCCAGGGTGGCCGCGAAGTCCCAGAAGTGGTACTCGCCGTCGACCAGGAACCCGGCGAAGTTGTTGGCGATCCCTCCGTCGATCCCCGAGGACGCGTCCCCGGGCCGGCTCGTCGCCGGGATGTAGGCGTCGTAGAACGGCGCGTACTCGTTACCGGGCACGCCGTCGAATCCGAGGAAGTCCCGCGAATAGGTCTTCGTCTTGTCGGCGGGCGCCAGATACCCGACGCCGCTCGTGTCGGTCGCCGCGCCGCTGTTGGGGGCGATGCTGACGTCGATCCGCGCCGCCGGCATCGGGGCATCCTGAGAGCTCAGGTTGCCGTCTGACAGCAGCGTGTCGCCCGGATCGAGCGGGTCGAACGGGCCGATCGAGGTGCCGGCGCCCGACAGGGTTCCGAACACCGTGGAGAACGGGCCGTCCGCGCCGCCGCCGGTGCAGTCGTCGCCGTTGTCCAGAGCGCTGGTGTAGGAGTTGGGGCCGGGGCTCTCGACTGGGATCCCGGCAAACTGCGCGGGCAGCGGCGAGCAGGCCGGGGTCTGCGCGACGTGCCCCTCCAGGCCGGTGCTGTCGCCGGCGATGTCCCAGGTGTTCCACGGCGCGGTGTCGGCCGGGTTGGCGTCGGCGGCGAGCGCGTGCGCCAGCGTCACCCAGTCGTTGGGCAGAGTGACCGTCGACTCGCCCACGAGGCTCGCCCAGGCGCCGGTCATCGGCATCGAGCCGGTGATCTTGACGTCGAGGTAGCCGCCGTTGCCGCCGGCGTTGAACTCACCGTTGCCGGTGGGGTCACCCAGCTCGCTCGCGGCCTCGGGCTGCGCGCTGGCCGGGAAGTCCGTCGACGCCATCTCGGTCAGCGTCGGGTCGTTGATCGTCATCCAGCCGGCGAGGAACTGATGCTTGAGGTAGGGGTCGGCCGCCGTGCCCAGGACGCCGGTCGGGTCGGCGATGTCTAGCTCGACGCGGGACATCCCCGGGTACAGCGAGACGACGTCCCCCTTCGCGCACACCTCGCCCAGCGTCGTCGAGTAGTACACGTCGACGGTGGGCTGCTCGACCTGCGGAGCCTGCGAGGTCGCGCTCCAGTCCTCCACCAGGAACTCCGCGCGCACGGCCGACAGGCTCGTCGAGGCGGAGGTCACATCGGAGGCAAAGCACTTGTTGAGCCGGATCTCCTCACCGGCCCAGGCGAGATACGGCACGTTGGTCGTCTGCGGATCCCAACTCTGGACTGCGCCGCCTGACTGTGCCGACGCCGACGCCGGCACCGCGACCAACGCGATGGTGAGACTCAATGCGAGCAGCCACAGGCTCCTCGCCCTGAGCACGAGAATGCGTCTCATGTGAGACGGTCCTCCTTGCTGATGGTTGGCAGCACGCTCAGTGCCATCTCAGAGCATGCCTTGTCGACGCAACGCTATGGTCGGCCGTGACATCCGGCAACGGCCGTAAGTGCAGTCGGCAACCGCCCTTTCAGGTGGTTGTCACCCGCGCCGCCGGGCGGCGACGCGCGGCGACGATGTGACTACCGTACGCCCTGGCCGAGAAGTCGCGCGGCGGCCATCCGGTTGCGCACGCCGAGGCGCAGGAAGATCGACCGGACGTGAAACTTGACGGTGTTGAGACTGATGAACAGCGACGTGCCGATCTCGTCGTAGGAGAGGCCGTCGGCGAGCAGTCGCAGCACCTCCATCTGGCGCTCGCTGAGCGAGCCCAGCGGGTCGTTGCGGGTGGCGGCCAGCGCGCTCTGCCAGCCGCTGGGCAGGACCGCGTGGCCGTGGGCGACCTGGTCCAGGCAGGCCGCGATCTCGCGCGCCGGCGCGTCGGTCAGCAGCAGGCCTCCGAGGGCCTCGTCGAGGACGCACGTCACCAGCTCGGGATCGAGCGTGTCGGCGACGATCACGATCTCGGCGTTGGGCAGGCGCGCGCGCAGCGTCGAGACGAACTCGATCGCATCCCGGCCGCCGGATCCGGCGCCGACGAGGATGACATCGGGCTGCTGGGCCGCGATCGCCGCCGGCGAGCTGTCGCCGCTGAGGATCCCGGTCACCGTGAAGCCCTCCCGCGTCGAGATCAGGGCGGCGAACGCCTCGGCGATCAGGCGGCGCCGGTCCGCCACCGCGACCCGAATCGGGACCGGGGTCGACTGCACAACTGCGAGATCGATGTCGATCATTGCTGCACGCCTCTCCTGATGTCACGCCGTCCGGGTCGCGCCGACTCGGGGACGGCAACGCAAAGCGCTCCCTTCGCGTCTTCACATGCCCCGACTGTTTCCTCTCATCCGCCCCTCAAGAAACGTTAACCAACAGTACGTCGTCAGCGGCCCTCCTGTCAACGTCAAAAGGCCGATTACGGCGTCGGTGTGGCCAAGCTCACACGCGGCCGGGGCGTGTCACTGGCCGTCGAGCGCGACCGGCAGGCGAAACAGCGCGGCGAAGCGCAACGCGAGAAACGGATCCCCCGACAGGTCGAAGCGCCCGCTGGCGAACAGCTGCGGCCACGTGACCGCGCCGCAGGCCAGCAGCAGCAGGTCGCCCGAGCCGACCGTCGCCCGGGCCGCGGCGTCGCCGGCGGCGCCCCGGCGAACCGCGCAGCGCGGGCCGGCGATGGCCAGCGTGAAGCGCTCCGGCGGGCGGCCGAACGGGTCGCGGACGGCCAGCTCCAGCGTGGCGTGCAGGCCGTCGGCCGAGCGGGCATCGAAGCGCCGGGCGATCGCCGCCGCCAGCGAGCGCATGATCAGCCAGTGGCCGGCGCGGAGGCGGTCCAGGCGGGCCAGCAGACGTCCGAGCCATCTCATGACAGCAGGTGCTCCATCGCGTCGGTGGGATCGGAGAACAGCATCAGCGAATCGTCGCCGGCGACCATCCGCCCGTAGTGCGTCGACATCTCGTGCTGGATCGAATAGGAGTCGATCGCGTAGCCGAGCTCCTCGGAGATCTGGTCGTAGGGGATCACGAGACGGTCGCGCGCGCGGATCTCCCAGAACGCCGGCTGCTCGATCACCTGCACGCGCTCGCGGCCGGCGAAGTAGCGCGCGACGGCGTCGCCCTCGGCGCTGCGGGCCATCACGATCCCCACGACGTCATCGCCGGCGCTGTCCGGGGAGGCTGGTGATGGTTGCCGGGCCGACGCGATCGTGCCGGGCCGGCGGGACCTCGCGGGCGACGCGGGCGCTGCGGACTCCTTCGCCGCCCGATGCCCGACCAGCGCGCCGAGCTCGCCGACGCCGGCGTCGGCCAGCAGCGCGCCGGCGTCGGCGCGTGTGCGCTGGGCGGCGATCGCGGCGTCGACTCCGACCGCGGCGCCCACCGGCGCCAGCGCGGCGGCGGCGTCCCGCGCCTGCGCCAGCCAGTCGCGCACCCAGCCGCCGATCAGCGACCGGTTGTGCGCGCCGTGCTCGGGGTCGGCGACCAGCAGGCGCACCAGCGCGGCCGTCCAGGCGCGCGCCCAATCCCACTCCTGGGTCGCGATCCGCGCCAGCACCGGGGTGACGATGTCGCCGTGGGCGGCGGCGGCGCGGGTGCCGAGCTCGCGGCGGATCAGGGTCGCCACCGTCGGCTCGAAGCACAGGTTGGCGGCGATCACCACCTCGCCCCAGTCGGGCGTGGCGGCCAGGCGCTCCAGGTAGCGGCGGGTCGGCTGCCAGGCCGGGTCGGCGAGGAACGTGGCCCGGGCGCCGGCGATCGGCAGCTCGCCGGCGAGATGGGGCTCGAGGTCCATCGCGTAGAGCACGATCGCTTGCGCCGAGCGCTGCTTGTGGGCGGCCTGCAGGCAGACGCAGGTGGCGACCGAGTCCGACAGGCAGTCGCGCGCCACGGTGGCCAGCGCGAACCACAGGCCGTGCTCGACGAACGCGGGGACCTGGAGCTGGTCGCGCAGGAACTCGATCCAGTCCGGCGCCAGGTCGGCCAGCAGGCCCTGCGCGGCGGCGGTGCGCAGGGCGCCGTCGAGCTGGCGTTCGGCCGCCGCTGCATCCTGGTAGAAGGGGCGCTCCCATTGCTCGCCCGGATCGCGGAAGGCGAACCAATCAGCGCAGCGCAGCGCGGTGGACGCGTCGTCCCAGGTACCACGGCCGTCGGCGAAGCTCAGCGGCCATCCGCGCCGCAGATGGCGGTGCACCGAGGGCTGGGTGTCGATCGTCACGTCCTCATACAGCGTGGCGCGCCGGCCGGCCGGGGCGAACCAGGCGAACTCGCGCTCGGAGCGCGTGTATGCCGGCGCGGTCACCGCCTCGGCGGCGGTGGTGAAGCGATCGGTGAAGATCCGGTCGGGGTCGACCCCGCGCTCGGCCAGCAGCAGCGCGCAGGCGTCGATCATCGGCGGCGGCCCGCACATGTACACGTCGGGCCCGCCGTCGACGGCCACCGCCTCGTGCACGTGGCGCCCGGTGACCGCGATGAAGGTGAAGTCGGCCAGGCGCTCTCCCAGCGCGGCGATCTCCGCCAGCATGAACAGATCGCGCGGCTCGCGGGCGCCGTAGTAGAAGCGCACCGGCCGCGCGCAGCGCTCCGCGGCCAGTTCGCGCAGCACCGCCAGCACCGGCGCCATCCCCGAGCCCCCGGCGATCATCAGGATCGGCCGGGCGGACTCGCGCCGGTGAAAGGCGCCGTAGGGGCCGGTGTAGGTCAGCCGCGTCCCGGCGACGATCTGTGCGCCGAGCATCCCCGACAGCCGCCCGCCGGGATAGCGCTTGATCATCAGCTCGACGCGGTCCTCGCCGGGAAGGTTGGCGATCGAGAACGACCGTCGTGCGCCGTCCTCCCCCGGGACGTGGATGTCGAGATACTGGCCCGGCACCCACTGCAGGCCGGTCACCGCGAGCGTGACCCCGGTGATGTCGTGGGTGAGCTCGGTGACCGCGGTCACGGTGGCCTCGCCGTCGCGGATCGCGTGCGCGAGGCGGTAGTCGTCGGGGTCGACGTGCAGCAGTTCGACGACGACGTCGGACTCGGGGACCGCCCGGCACATCAGCGCATAGCCGGCCGCGCGCTCGGCGTCTGACAGCGCGAAGCTCGAGTAGCGCTCCAGCGCCACGTCGCCCTCCAGCAGGTAGCACTTGCAGGCCGAGCACTGCCCCTCGCGGCAGCCGTGGGCGAGGTTGAAGCCCTGACGGAAGGCGGCGTCGAGGATCGTCTCGGTGCCGGCGCACTCGATCTGGTCCCCGATCGGCTCCAGCCGGACGCGGGCCATCAGGCGGGGCCGCTCCAGTCGCCGCTGGGCAGGCCGAGCTCGCGCGCGACGCGGATGTTGGGGCTCACCAGCGCCAGGTGGTGGGCGCGGATGTCGGCCAGTGTCCAGCGCCGCTCGTCGTGGAGGTGGGGCTGGCCGATCAGGGTCTCGCCGTCGGAGCGCACGAAGCCGAGATCCTCGATCACCGTCGACGCCTCCCAGCCGTGGTAGCGGTCCAGGTAGTTGCGGTCGCCGGTGTAGCGCCCGGGATTGGACTCGTCCAGCCAGCGGCACTCGCTCGAGCAGTAGAAGCGCGTGCGGTGCCCGACGACGCGGTGGACGCGGTCGGCCTCGGCCACGCACAGGCCCTGGCAGGTCCAGCAGAACGGCGGCGCCAGGTTGATGAAGCTGAGCGGCAGGAAGCCGTTGCGCGGGTCCGCCCCCTCGCGGAACGCCTCCCAGAAGGCGCCGTACTCCGAATACCAGCCCGGATACTTGCTCTCGAACCACTCGAAGTCACGCTCGTCGAGCGGGTCAAAGCGCCAGAAGCTCAGCGGCCAGGCGGCGAACGCGAGGATCGCGTGGCGGTGGTGGATCCCCGCCGTCAGCCGCTCGCGCGCCCGCTCGAAGATGTCCGACGGGATCTCGAGCCCCAGCTTGCCGAGCTTTGAGATGTACGCGCGGTGCCAGTCGTCGCGGACCCAGCGGTCCCATTTGTCGATGAAGCACTCGGGGTCGGAGCGGTCGCGCGAGAAGTACTCGGTGACGACCGCGGAGAAGACGTCGATGAACGCGTGGTTGATCCAGAAGGCCTGCTGGAGGTCACGCTCGATCAGCGGCGCGTTGTGGTCGTCCTGCAGGACGGTGAGCAGCGTCGCGTAGCCGTTGGAGATGTGGCGGGCCTCGTCGGACTGCACCGACAGGTAGGTCGTCGGCAGCGCGAAGTCGCCGTTGCGGGCGGCGACGTCCGGGGTGGCGACGAACACGATGTTGGTGAACGCCGTCTCGGCCACCACCTGCAGGGTGAAGGCGCACTGGATCGGGTCGCCGACGATGAAGTGCGAGAGCATGTTGAGGCCGGGGTTGGTGAGCACCGAGCCGCTCAGCCCCTTGGGGCCGAGGTTCCAGCCCGCCGGATCGGGCACGTTCTGGGCGTACCAGCGGGCGAGCGCCATCTGCATCCCGGTGTGGCGGATCTCGTCGACGAACTGGACGTGGTAGCCGTTGCGCAGCTCGTTGTTGGGCACCGCGCTCATCAGCATCGACATGCACCGCCCGGCCGCGACCTCGGCGTAGTTGGTGATCACGATGAACGGCTTGAGGATCTCCAGCCAGCGCTCGTGCGCGGTGTGGGGCATGTCGGCGCGCACCGCCGCGTCATGGCCGCCGTAGACGCGCTCGTCCTTCTCGAGCTCCATCGGCAGGTACTCCCGCATGATCTGGCGCATCGGGTCCTTGGCATGGTGGGGGAACCGATACCGGGTCGGGTAGCGGACCGCGGGCTCGTGGTAGTCGGGCTCCCAGCCGAGCTGGGCGATCCGCTCATGGGTGTGGGTGATGCTGCGGCGGCTCATCGTGGACGGTGACCCTACGCCTGTGCCGGGGCTCATGTCTCCGCTCGTTTCTCACTTTGTCGGCGCGCTGGCTTGTCACAATGTGACAATGGGTGCCGCCGACCAGTGGCTTGCCGAGCCGCTCGGCGCCGACACGATCGGCGTCGTGCGCGCCGAGCTGGACTCGCTGGTGGAGCGGATCCTCGCCGGCGTGCGCGCGGCCAGCCCGGCCTACGCCGACGTCCTGGCCGCGCCCGAGGGGCTCGCGTTGCGCCTCGGGGTCGAGCAGGCGATCCGCGCCTTCCTGGAGGCGATCGAGCGCGGCGAGCGGCCGGGCCGGGAGACCGATGAGCTGTGGCGTCGGCTGGGCGAGGCCGAGTTTCAGGCCGGTCGCGGCCTGGAGGACCTCCGCGCCGCGTTTCGCACCGGCACCCGTGAGGCGTGGCGCGGCGCCGCGGACCTGGCGATCCGGGCGGGCGTGTCGGCCACGGTGGCGGTCGCGCTGGCCGAGGCGATCTTCGTCTACGGCGATGAGCTGGCCACCGAGGTCGTCGAGGGCTACCTGCAGATGCAATCCGACCGCGAGGGCGAGCGCGAGCGCCGCCGGCGTCGGCTGGGCGTCGCGCTGCTGGACCCCGCCGGACAGGATCCCGAGGCGGTGGCCCGCGCCGCCGAGCTGGCGGGGTGGGCGCTGCCGCGACGCCTGGCGGTGCTCGCGCTCGACGGCGAGGACGTCGGCGCGGTCACCCGCCGGCTGGACCTCGACGTGCTCGTCGGCGCCGACGCCGATGGAGCCTGGCTCGTCCTGCCCGACCCCGACGGGCCTCGCCGGCGGGCCGCGATCGACCGCGCGCTGGCCGGCGAGGCGGCCGCGCTCGGCCCGACCGTCGCCCCGGCCGACGCCCACCGCTCGCTGCGGTGGGCGCGGCTGACGCTGACGCTCGCGCGCGACGGCGCGCTCGGGTCCGCCGGCCCGCCGACGCCGGGCCCGACCCGCACGCGTGACCACCTCGCCACCGTCATCCTGCTGCAGGATCGCCGGCTCGCGCGCGAGCTGGCGGCCGACCGCCTGGCGCCCCTGCACGCGTTGCCCGCCGGCGAGCGCGAGCGCCTGGCGCGCACCCTGGCCGCATGGCTGGCCCACCAGCGCCACACGCCGGGCGTCGCGGCCGAGCTCCACGTTCACCCCCAGACCGTCCGCTACCGCATCGCCAGGCTCGGCGAGCTGCTCGGAGACGCGCTCGCGTCTCCGGCCGGCCGCTTCGAGCTCGAGCTCGCGCTGCGCATCGATCGCGCCCTGTCTCCCGCGGGCGGCGGATAGGCTGGGCGCCGGATGACCTACGTGGCCCTCATCACCGGCGCCTCGGCCGGGATCGGCGCGGCGACCGCGCGCCGGTTGGCCCGTGAGCCCGATGTCCGCCTCGTGCTCGTCGCCCGCCGCCGGGAGCGGCTCGACGCGCTCGCGCGCGAGCTCGGCGGCGCGACGGTGATCGCCGTCGATCTCACCGCGCCCGAGGCGCCCGCCCGGATCCACGATGTCCTGCAGCGCGAGCACGGCGCGCTGCACCTGCTCGTCAACAACGCCGGCGCCGCCTGGCGCGGGCGCTTCGCCGAGCAGGGGTGGGCCAACGTGCAGCGCCATCTCGCGCTCGACCTCGAGGCGCCGCTGCGCCTCACCGAGGAGCTGCTGCCGCTGCTGCGCGCGACCGCCGCCGCATCGCCCGAGCGGGCGGCGGAGGCCGGCTCGTCTGCCCGGCGGGTGGCGATCGTCAACGTCGGCAGCACCGCGTCGCGGGTCGGGCGCCCCAATTCGGGCGGCTATTCGGCGGCAAAGTTCGCGCTCGCCGGCTGGAGCGATGCGCTGCACGGCGAGGAGGCCCCGCACGGGGTCCACGTCGGTCTCGTGCTGCCGGGATTCGTGCGCACCGAGGGCTTTCCCGCCGCCGAGCTGGTCGGCCGCGCCCGCACGCGCTGGATGGTGTGCGAGCCCGAGCTGGTCGCCGAGGCGATCGTCCAGTGTGGCCCGGGCGGCCGGGCCGAACGGTACGTGCCGCGCTGGTACTGGATCGTCGCCGCGCTGCGGATCCTCGCGCCGGGGCTCGTGCGCCGCGCGGTCGCCGGCGGCGGGCTGTCGACGGCCACCGCCGGCGGCGAATGAACGACTGAGCGACTGAGTTACGGCACCGTAGCTTGGGGTAAGCTACGGGACCGTAACTAACGATCGAGGAGTCTCAGCGAGATGAACGCAACCGTCCGCCGGGTGGCGGTGCTCGGCGGCCGCCGGATCCCCTTCGCCCGCCAGAACGGTCCCTACGCCCGCGCCTCCAACCAGGACATGCTGACCGCCGCGCTCGACGCGGTGGCGGTGGGGTTCGGGCTGGAGGGCGCGACGCTCGGCGAGGTGGCGGCCGGCGCGGTGCTCAAGCACAGCCGCGACTTCAACCTGACGCGCGAATCGGTGCTCGGCTCGCGGCTGGCGCCCGAGACGCCCGCCTACGACGTCCAGCAGGCGTGCGGAACGGGCCTGGAGGCGGCGATCCTCGTCGCCAACAAGATCGCGCTCGGCCAGATCGACTGCGCGATCGCCGGCGGCGTCGACACGACGTCCGACGCGCCGCTCGCCCTCAACGAAGATCTGCGCTCGGTGCTGCTCGACCTCAGCCGCAACCGGTCCACCGCCGCACGGCTGCGCGCGCTGGCCCGGCTGCGCCCGCAGCACGTCGTTCCCGAGATCCCGCGCAACGCCGAGCCACGCACCGGTCTGTCGATGGGTGAGCATGCCGCGATCACGGCCCGGGAGTGGGCGATCGGGCGCGAGGAGCAGGACGCGCTCGCGGTCGCCAGCCACCGGGCGCTCGCCGCCGCCTACGACAGCGGTTGGATGGACGACCTCGTCGTCCCCCACCTCGGCCTGGAGCGCGATCAGAACCTGCGCCCGGACTCCACGCCGGAAAAGCTGGCCGCGCTGCGCCCGGCGTTCGGAGGTCCGCAGGGCACGATGACCGCCGGCAACTCGACGCCGCTGTCCGATGGCGCGTCGGCCGTGCTGCTCGCGAGCGAGGAGTGGGCGGCGGCGCACGACATCCCCGTCCAGGCCGTCCTCGTCGACGCCCGGACGGCGGCCGTCGACTACGTCCACCGCCGCGAGGGCCTGCTGATGGCTCCCGCCTACGCCGTCCCGGCGCTGCTGGCCCGGGCCGGGCTCGCGCTGCAGGACTTCGACTTCTACGAGATCCACGAGGCGTTCGCCGCCCAGGTCCTGTCGACGCTGAAGGCGTGGGAGGACCCGGTGTTCTGCACCGAGCGCCTCGGCCTGCCGGGAGCGCTCGGCGCGATCGACCGCGCCAGGCTCAACGTGCACGGCGGCTCGCTCGCCGCGGGGCACCCGTTCGGCGCCACCGGCGGGCGGATCGTCGCCACCCTCGCCAAGGCGCTGAGCGAGGCCGACCCCGACCCCGGCCGCCCGAGGCGCGGCCTGATCTCGATCTGCGCCGCCGGCGGACTCGGGGTCACCGCGATCTTGGAGACCGTCGATGCCTGACCGCTACCGCCAGCTCGTCACCAACCCGGTGGGCCGGATCGTCGCCCGCCGCGCCGGGCTCCCTGAGCCGACCGCGCTGGAGCGCGACCGCCCCGGCGCGCCGGTGATCGCCGGCCCGGTGCTGCTCGGCGGCTCCGGTGGGCGGCTCGCCGCTGCGGCGGCGGCGATCCTCGCCGCGGTCGGCGCCGACGTGCTGACGGCGATGGACGAGGACGTGCGCAGCGCCGCCGCCCAGGCCACGTTGAGCGCCGGCGTTTTCAATCCCGACGCGACGTCGCCGGGGCAGCGCTTCAAGGCGCTGATCTTCGACGCCAGCGGGATCGCCTCCAGCGACGAGCTCGGCCGCGCGTGGGCGTTCCTGCACCCGGTGATGGGCCGCATGATGAGCTGCGGGCGGGTGATCGTGCTCGCTGCCTCGCCCGAGGACTGCCAGCCCCCCGCGGCGATCGCGCAGCGCGCGCTGGAAGGGCTGATCCGCACGGTCGGCAAGGAGGTCGGCCGAGGGTCGACCGCCCAGCTCGTCTGCGTGCGACCCGGGGCGGAGGCCGGGCTCGAGGCGACGCTGCGCTTCCTGCTGTCGCCGCGGTCGGCGTTCGTCTCCGGCCAGGTGGTCCGGGTCGGGCCGGAGGTCGCGGCGGCCGGCCCGATCGACTGGCGGTCGCCCCTGACCGGCAGGGTCGCGCTCGTCACCGGTGCGGCGCGCGGGATCGGCGCCGCGATCGCCGACGTGCTGGCGCGCGACGGCGCCCACGTCGTCGGGCTCGATGTCGCGGCGATGAGCGACGAGCTGGCGGCGGTCACCGGCGCGCTGGGCGGATCCTCGCTGGTCGCCGACATCACCGACGACGGCGCGCCCGCGGCGATCGCCGACCACCTGCTCGCCGAGCACGGCGGCGTCGACGTGGTCGTGCACAACGCCGGCGTCACCCGTGACAAGATGTTGCGCCGGATGAGCGAGGAGCAATGGAACCGGGTGATCGCGATCAACCTGACCGCGCCCGAGCGGATCGACCGCGAGCTGATGGCGCGCGAGGTCGTCCGGCGCAACGGGCGGATCATCGGCATCTCGTCGATCAGCGGGATCGCCGGCAACGCGGGTCAGGCCAACTACTCGACCTCCAAGGCGGGGGTGATCGGCCTGGTCGACGCTGAGGCGCCCGCGTTGGCCACGCTCGGCGTCACGCTCAACGCGGTCGCGCCGGGCTTCATCGAGACGCGGATGACCGCGGCGATCCCGTTCGCGATCCGCGAAGCCGGGCGGCGGATGAACAGCCTGGCCCAGGGCGGCCTCCCGGTCGACGTCGCCGAGACGATCGCCTGGCTGGCCCACCCGGGCTCGTCAGGGGTGACCGGCAACGTGGTGCGCGTCTGCGGGCAGAGCCTGCTCGGGGCGTGAGTGCGATGAGCGAGCGAGCCCTGACCCGTGCTCCGTCGCTGCCGGCGCTGTTCGGGCGCGCCGGCGCCGCGCTCGTCCCCGGCGCATCGCGGCTGCCGTTCGTCGGCGGAGGCGGCGGCGCGGTTCCCGACCGCGTGCTGACCCTCGACGGCGTCGCCGTCGACCGCGCGCGGCTGGCCGCCTATGACCGCGTCTGCGGGTTCGACACCAGCGACGCGCTGCCGGCGACCTATCCCCACGTGCTCGCCTTCCCGCTGCAGCTGTCGCTGATCACCGCCGGCGACTTCCCGCTGCCGGCGATCGGGCTCGTCCACATCGCCAACCGGATCGTCGTGCACCGCGCGATCGGCGCCGGCGAGCGGCTCGACCTGCGCGTCTGGGCGACGGCGCTCGAGCCCCACCCACGCGGGCGGCAGTTCACGATCCGCACCGAGGTGCGCGTCGGCGGCGAGCTGGTGTGGGAGGAGTCCTCCACCAACCTGCGCCGCCAGGGGCGCGCCGGCGGCGGCCGCGACGGGGCGCCGCGCGATCAGCAGGCCGAACCGCCGGCGAGCGCCACGTGGCGTCTGCCCGGCGATCTCGGCCGCCGCTACGGCGCGGTGTCGGGCGATCTCAACCCGATCCACGTCCACCGGCTCACCGCCCGGCTGTTCGGCTTTCCCAGCGCGATCGCCCACGGCATGTGGACCGCGGCGCGCTGCCTGGCGGCGCTCGGGCCGGCCGCGACGCCCGGCGCCGGCGCGGCATACGCGGTCGACGTGTCGTTCCGTCGGCCGATCGTGCTGCCGGCCACCGTCGCCTTCGCCGAGATCGCGCAGGACGGGGGCGTCGCCTTCGCCGTGCGCGACGCCGGGCGCGGGACGCCGCACCTGGAGGGGCGAGCAGCGCCGCTGGACACGGCGGTTCCGGCCCTGTAGCTTGCATTTTGCAAGGCAGCATGACTGGAAGGGGCGATGATGTGTCGAGCGGACCGGAAGGTGCGGGGGCGTAGCGGCGTGGTCCGCCGCGCGCTGGGAGTCGGGGCGGCGATCGGCGCCGCCCTGCTGCTGGCCGGGTCGGCGGGCGCGGCCACTGAGACGCAGTGGACCGTCGTCGGGTCGCTGGCCGCCGGGCGCGCGTTCGACGCCGCCGGGCTGCTGGCGAGCGGCAAGGTGATCGTGGCGGGGGGCTTCGGGAGCAGCGGGGTGCTCGACTCCTCGGAGATCTTCGATCCGTCGAGCGACACCTGGTCCGCGGGGCCGGCGATGATCACCCCGCGCGACTCCGCTGCCTCGGCCACGCTCGCCAACGGCGATCTGTTCATCGCCGGCGGCGATGCGACGGGCGTCGGGTCCGACGCGCTCCCAACCGCCGAGGTCTACGACCAGGCGACGAACGCGTTCACCGCGGTCTCGAACCCGATGGGCTCGTCGCGCAGTTCCGCCGCCGCGGCGCTGATGGGCGACGGCAACGTGCTCGTCGTCGGCGGTGAGGGCGCCACGACCCTCGCGCTTGCGACCACCGACATCTACGACCCGGCGACCAATGCGTTTCTCACCGGGGCGGCGGCGCCGCCCGCGATGAGCACCGGCCGCTACCTCCCGGCCGCGGCCACGCTGGCCGACGGCGACGTGCTCGTCGCCGGCGGCCTGGACGCTACCGGGACACCGCTGGCCAACGCAGAGGTCTATGACCCCGCGACGAACGCCTGGACCCCGGTGTCCAACCCCATGTCGAGCCCGCGTCTCTATGCGTCGATGGTGCCGCTGCCGGGCGGGCGCGAGTTGGTGGCCGGCGGCATCGTCAACGCGCAGCAGCAGTCCACGGCATCGACCGACATCTACGACCCGGCCACCAATTCGTTCACGCCCGGCCCGGCGATGCCGATCGCCCGCGCGCTGTTCGGAATGGTCGCGCTGCCCGACGGCAAGATCCTGGCGGCGGGTGGCTACCCGTTCGCCGGCGGCGTGCTCGCCGAAAGCGATCTGTTTGATCCGGCCACCGGCAGTTGGTCGCAGACCGGCGATCTGCCCGGCGGCGGCGCGGCCGGGTTCGCCACCGTCGAACTGCCCGACGGCCAGGTGCTCGAGGCCGGTGGGGCCTCGCCCGACCAGATCGGCAACACCAGCCAGGCGTCCCTGTACACGCCTCCGGCGCCCCCTGCGGCGCCGACCGCCGTGGCGGCGGCCGCCGGGAACGCGAGCGCGCTCGTCACCTTCGCGCCGCCCGCCGACACCGGCGGCGAGCCGGTCACCGGCTACACGGTGACCGCGTCGACCGGACAGGCCGTCACGACGCCGGATGGACGGACGTTCGCCACCGTGGGCGGCCTGGCCAACGGGACCCAGGTGACCTTCACGGTCACCGCGACCAACGCCGAGGGGACCTCGCTGGCCTCCGCGCCGTCGGCCGCGGTCACGCCGTCCGCGCCCGCTGGGCCGCCGGCGACGACCACGGTGACGGTGACCACGACCACGGTGGCGCCCGCCCCGCTGGTCGACATCGCGCCGACCCTGAGGATCTCCGGCCTGGCGGCGAAGCTGACCCTCGCCCGGTTCCTGAAGGGCGTGCGCTTCTCGGTCACCCCGAGCAAGGCGGTCGCCCTGCAGGTCTCGCTGCTGGCCACCGTCCGGCAGGCGACGATCGCCTCGGCCGACAACCTCACGCTCGCCGACTCCACGCTGGCCGGCAGCGCCGCGCGGCGGACGATCACGCTGGTCCCGGCGCGCCGGCTCGTCGGGCGCCCCCGCGCGGTGAAGGTCAAGCTGGTGATCGTGGCCACCGACGCCGCCGGCACGCGCACGACGATCACCCGCACGCTGACCGTCACCGCCACCCCCGCGCGGAGCAAGAAGGTCCGGCACCCGTCGTAGTCCGCGCCCGAGTCGGGCATCCGAGGGAGTCCTCGTCTCGTCAGAAAGTCCTGTGGCACCTAAAGGTTGGGAACCTAAGCAATGGCCGTCACGCCGGATACGGCTATCTTCCAGGTTTCGATGACCTCATTTGCCGATCTCGGCCTTTCGCCCCAATTGCTGGAGGCGGTCCACGACGTCGGCTACGACGCGCCCAGCCCGATCCAGGAGCAGGCGATCCCGCCGCTGCTGGAAGGCCTCGACGTGATCGGCCAGGCGCAGACGGGCTCGGGGAAGACGGCCGCCTTCGGATTGCCGATGCTGCAGTACGTCGACCCCTCCGAGCAGGACGTCCAGGGGCTCGTGCTGACGCCGACGCGGGAGCTCTGCATCCAGGTGACGCAGGCGCTGCGCGCCTACGGCCAGCGCAAGGGCATCGACGTCGTCGCGGTGTTCGGCGGGGCGCCGATCCGCAGCCAGCAGGCTCAGCTGCGCGCCGGCGGCCATGTCGTGGTCGGGACGGTCGGCCGCGTCAAGGACCTCATCTCCCGCCATTCGCTCGTTCTGCACGCCTGCCGGTTCGTCGTGCTCGACGAGGCCGACGAGATGCTCGACCTCGGCTTCCTGGAGGACGTCGAGCGGATCCTCGCGCTGACCCCCTCCAGCCGCCAGACGGCGCTGTTCTCGGCCACGATGCCCCCCGAGATCCGACGCCTCGCCGATCAGTACCTCTACAACCCGGTCACGATCAAAGTCGAGACCGCCACGCTGACCGTCGACACCGTCGAGCAGTTCGCGCTCGAGGTCTCGACGCGGGATAAGCCCGACGCGCTGGCGCGCGTGCTCGAGGCCGAGCGGCCCGAGCAGGCGCTGGTCTTCGTGCGCACCAAGATCCGCTGCGACCAGCTCTACCGCTCGCTGCGCGACAAGGGGATGAACGTCAAGGCGCTGCACGGCGATATGTCTCAGGGTTCACGGGACGGCGTGATGATCTCCTTCAAGGACGGCCGCCTGCCGCTGCTGATCGCCACCGACGTCGCCTCCCGTGGACTGGACATCTCGGGCATCTCGCACGTCATCAACTTCGATGTCCCCACCTCGCCCGACGTCTACGTGCACCGGATCGGCCGCACCGGCCGCGTCGGGCGCAGTGGCCGGGCGATCACGTTCTACGAGCCGCGCCAGTCCCGTGACATCCAGGCGATCGAGCGCCACGCCGGCGTCACGCTGTCGCCCTGGGTCAAGGACGCCCACGTCGCGCCCACGAAGGTGACGGTCCCGCCCCGACGGCACTCCAAGCCGCACGCGGCGACCAACGGCGAGGCCCAGCCCAGCACGGTGATCGTGTCGGGCGGTCGCGCCAACGGCATCGAGCCCTCCGACATCATCCACGCGATCACCACCGCGTCCGGCCTCGACGGCGAGGCGGTGCGCAATATCCGCGTGCTCGAGCGCTTCGCGCTCGTCGACGTGCCCCGGGGCGATGCCGAGAACGTCGTGCAGCGCACGAGCGGGGCCGAGGTGCGCGGCCACGTGCTGGCGCTCGAGCTCGCCCGCGCCTGACGGCCGCGCCGCGACTTCGCCGGGTCCCGCCGTGTTGAAGTGGGGAAAGCCACTCCAACCCTCGGGAGGTCACCCCCTTGCGCGTGCATTCGCTCCTGCCTCGCCGGCCGTCGCCGGCGATCGTCATCTCATCGATCGCGCTGTTCATGTCGCTGGGCGGCGTCGGATACGCCGCCATCTCGCTGCCCTACGGCAGCGTCGGCACCGACCAGCTGCAGAACGGCTCGGTCACCTACAAGAAGATCGTCCCCGGCTCGGTCGGCGTCGTCCGCGCCAACACCAACCAGCTGCAGGTGCGGGTCAACGGGACCTGCGGGGCGGGCGCGGCGGTCGCCGCGATCGACTCCAGCGGCAAGGTCACCTGCAACCCCGCGCTGCCCGCCGAGTTCGGGACCACCAACAACAGCGCCCCGGTTCCGACGACGTCGACCACCGCGACGCCGATCACCAGCGTCGCGCTGCCCACGGGCTTCTCCTACCTCGCGTTCGCCAACCCGACGGTCACGGTGACCGGCACCGGCACTCTCCAGCGCGTGACGGTGACCTGCACGCTGACCGTCGGCTCCAACACCGAGACGCGGAATGCGACGTTGGACACCGGCGTATCCACGACGCCGGTCAGCACCTCGATCCCGATGCAGGTTGCGGGCGGGTCAGGCACCGCATCGGTGGCCTGCACGAGCGAGAGCAGCGCCACGCCCGCAGCGGCGGTGAGCGTGACCTCCGCGGTCAACGCGCTGCAGACCTCCGGCAACAGCTAGTCAGTCGCCCGAGCGCTCCCGCCGCGCCGACGGCGGCGAGGCGGGAGCGTCGGCGGGTCGCCTCCGGGGCAGCGGATGAGTAGTGTCAGGAGCATGAGCACAGCGAACATGAACACCACGATGGGGACGATCGCGATCGAGTTCTTCGACGAGGACGCCCCCAAGACCGTCGCCAACTTCCGCAAGCTGGCCGCCGACGGCTTCTACGACGACATCATCTTCCATCGCGTGATCCCCGACTTCATGATCCAGGGCGGCTGTCCGCAGGGGACGGGAACCGGCGGCCCCGGCTACACGTTCGAAGACGAGTTCAACCGGCACAAGGTGCAGCGCGGCGCGCTGGCGATGGCCAACTCCGGGCCCAACACCAACGGCTCGCAGTTCTTCATCGTCACCGCCGACAGCGCGCCGTGGCTGGACGGCAAGCACACCGTGTTCGGCCGGGTGACCGACGGCATGGACGCAGTCGACGCGATCGAGGCCACCCCGACGGGCGCGCGCGACCGTCCGGTCGACCCGCCATCGATCGCGTCGATCGAGCTCGACCCGGCCCAGTAGGGAGCGATGGCGAGCGTCGAGCAGCGGACGCCGGCCGACCACGACGGCGAGGTGGCCGCTCCCACGATCGGAGTCGAGAATCCGGCGACCGGCGAGCTGATCGCCACGAACCCGGTGCTCGGGGCGTCGGAGCTGGGCCAGATGGCGGCCCGCGGGCGCGAGGCCCAGCTGCAGTGGGCGGCGATCGGCTTCGACGGCCGCGCCCGAATCATGCGCCGGGCACAGAAGTGGATGCTCGACAACGTCGCGCGCGTCACCGACACGGTCCGCGGCCTGCGGCAGGGCGAGCCCACGGGCATCGGCACCGTCGACGTCGGCGCGGTCGTGTTCGCGCCGCAACTGGAGATCATCGACGAGCACGTCCGCGACGCGGTCGCCAAGGGCGCGCGGGTCCTCGCCGGCGGCCATTCGCACTCCGAGCGCGGGCGCTACTTCGATCCCACGGTCCTGGTCGACGTCGACCACTCGATGAAGTGCATGCAGGAGGAGACGTTCGGTCCAACGCCGCCGATCATGAAGATCGCCAACGCCGAGGAGGGCGTGCGGCTGGCCAACGACTCCGATTACGGCCTGCAGGCCAGCGTGTGGACGGCCGACATCGATCGCGGCGAGGCGCTGGCCCGGCGGATCCACGCCGGCGTGGTGTGCGTCAACGACGCCCAGGTCAACTACACGGCGCTCAACCTGCCGATGGGCGGCTGGAAGACCTCGGGGGTCGGCACCCGCCACGGGGCCAACGGGATCCGCAAGTACACGAAGATCCAGTCGCTGCTCGTCACCCGCCGGGCGCTCAAGCGCGAGCCGTTCATGTTTCCCTACGACGCCCGCCGCACGCTGCTGTTGCGGCGGTTCTTCCGGCTGCTCTACGGCCGGGGCGTTCGCGACTAGCGCGCCGGGGCCACGGTCGTCACCGGCGGCGGGCGCGGCGCCCCACCGCCGGTGCGAGGGCGATCAGCCCTTGGCCGTCGCCAGGACGAGCCTCAGCGTCTCGGTGCAGGCGTAGTGAACCCCGTCGCTGGTCGTGCAGCTCAGCGTGCCGGTTCCCGTGTCGCCCTTGTCGACGCCGGCGCCGGCTTTGAGCGTGATCGTGCCGGTGTAGCTCGCGGTGGCGAACGAGCTGGCGGTCGGCGGCCCCGAGCTCGCCGGGGTCAGCGCGTACACGCCGTACACCGTGCCGGTGTCGAAGTACTGCTGCCAGCTGCCCGACAGGTCGCCGCCGGCGTCGGAGCTGAACGACAGCGTCTGGACACCGGAGCCCAGCGGCTTGCCGCAGGACACCGATCCGGCCTGGTTGCCGTCGGTCGCCCCCTGGGTCACCGTGACGGCGCCCGACGGGACCAGCAGACTGAGGTTGATCTTGCAACTCACCTTGCTGCCCTTGACCTTGGTGGTCTTCGTCTTGGTCTTCGTCTTTGTGGCCACAGCGGCCGTCAGCGAGGTATGCGGAGTCGACGCTACCGCGGTTGTCACTCCGATGATGAAGAGGCCTGCGATTGCAGCCCCGAGGAGACAGATGCGCTTCACGCTTACTCCTGATTCGTAGATACGGATTAACCCGTGCGGCGCGCTAGTCTCGCCAGTGCAGGGGCTGGTGGGGTGAAGATTTGGTGAACCGGCTGTTTCTCCGCGCGCGGTTCAGCAGGAGTTACCTACCGCGCGGCGTTGAACACCGCTGCGTCGAGCACCGGCAGCGACGGATCGGCGGCGTAGCCGAGCGGCTTGAGTGAGAAGAAGTCCTCGATCGTCTTGAGCAGCGAGAAGTGGTTGTAGGTGTCGATCACATCCGAGGACCCGGCCTTCACGTAGCGCGAGATCAGCAGCAGGCCGACCTGTCCGCCGCCCGGCGGGTTCCCCGCGCTCGGGCTGGTGGAGGTGGTGCAGGGGGTGGTCGTCGTGGCGGTGGTCATACTCGTGCCGGCGCCCGTCGTCGTCGTCGTGCCGGTCGTCGTCGTCGTGCCGGTCGTCGTCGCGCAGTCCGGCGAGGTCGTGGTCGCGGTGGTCGTGGTGGTGGGGGTGGTCGTGTCCGTGGGGGTGGTCGCGTCCGTGGGGGTGGTGGTGTCCGTGCCCGTGGTGGTGTCCGTGCCGCTCGCGCTGGAGGTGTCCGTGGCCGTGGTCGTCGTGGTGGTGCCGGACGTCGTCGTGCCCGTGACGGCGGCGGACGCCAGATTGGGGAACGTCGGCTGGTCACAGCAGCTGCTCGTATCGGCGTCGGGGCCGGTCTGGGGCGCCTCGGCGAACGTGATCGCGATCAATCCGTCCTGCTGGTAGGCGGCGGACGCCTTGATCTCGGGCACGACCGACCGCAGGAACCGGTCGGCCGGTTCAAGGCCGGCCGCGGCGCCGGCCGTGCACGGCTGATCGCTGCCGTCGTCGCAGGGGTCGGCCGCGATGTAGGAGACCGCAGGCGTCGTGATGGCGCGCTTGAGGTCGGTGGCGAGCCGGCTGACGGCGACGTCGTCGTGCGCGCAGCGGCCGCCGGCGAACAGCGAGCGGAAGTAGACGAACGGGTTGCTCCACGTGGCGTACGGGTCGGTCGCCGTCGCGGTCTGGTTGGCGTCGGTCGCCCCGAGCGCGGGATGGCGGCAGGCCACCGCCTGCCCGGGGCCGCCGTTGCCGATCCCCTGGATGTAGGCCCGCCAGCGCAGGCCCGCGGTCGAGAGCTGGTTGGCAAGCGTCGGCGTCGTCGCGGGGTACACGCAGCCCTCGCCGAGGACCTGGCCGAGGCGACCGGCGCCGGTGGCCGACACGGCGCTGAACACCGGGCAGTCGGCGGCGGTCTGGGCGGTCGGCCCCTGGCCGCTGACCAGCGCGATCTCGTTGGCCAGCGGCGATCCGGCGACGGCGTAATAGTCGTTGATCAGCTCGCCCTGGGCGCGCAGCGTCCGCGCCAGATACGGATCCGCGGCGGTCGTCCCGAAGGACTGACTGAAGCCCTGGTCGCCGAGCACGATCATGAAGACGTGCTTGACCGGCGGGAGGTCGAGCAGACCGGTCGACGGGTTGGTCGTGCTCGTCGTGCTCGTCGTGCTCGTCGTGGTCACGGTCTGCGCGGGCGCCGCGGCCGTCGTCGTCGTCGAGGATGAGGACGAGGACGAGGACGAGGCCGACGCCGCCGGCGTGGTCGACGGTCCCGGCGAGGAGCCACCCCCTGACCCGACCGAGGCGAGCGTCGTCGTCGGCACCGGAGCGTTGGCGTGCGTCAACGACGGCAGCGCCAGGACCAGGGTGTCGGCCAGGCTCTCGACTCCGCCGCGCCCGGTCAGCGACCCGACGACGACGCCGAAGGTGAGCATCGCCATGACGGCGAACGACGCGGCACTCGCAACCGGCAGGCGCGGTCCGTCCGGCTCGCCGCCGGCGGCCGGCGCCGGCAACGGCACCGGCGTGTGCCCGGGATCGGCGATGTCGGCCAGGATCGCCTCGATCAGCGCCGGCAACGGGCCCTGGCGGGTGCCGCACTCCACGCAGTAGTGCTGATCGTGGGCGACCGCCGCCCCGCACGCCGGGCAGCCGCTCGGGCGCGCGATCCGCGCGTCGTCGAACTCGGCGGACGTCATCTCGACTGGTCAGTGTTGCGGGCCGGCACGGTCACGATGTGAACATCTGGCAGGGTAGGGCCAGGGCCGTCTGGTCACGAGTTGTTCACATCCGCGGCGGGGGTCACGCCCTACGCTGGGATGGAGGACATGACGACCGGAGGCCCAGGATGACCGACACGCGTGACGATCTCCTCGCTCGGCCCCTCGGTGTGGCCCCCAACGGCGCGCCGGCGGACGATTCGCCGACCCGGCAGCTCGGCCTGGCAGCGGTCGGCGACCGATGCGTGGCGTGCGGCGCGCCGCTGTCCAGCGATCAGCGCTACTGCGTCAACTGCGGAGAGCGTCGCGGCAAGTCGCGGTTCACCGTCGCCGACCCGGCGACCGCAGCCGAGGCGGCCGCCCCGCCGCCGCCCGCGTCGCGCCGCACCCGGCCGTCGTCGAGCGCCACGTTCGTGGCCGGCGTTGCGACGCTCCTGCTGGCGATGGGCGTCGGCGTGCTGATCGGCCACGACACCGCCGGCAACGCCAAGACCGCGAACGCCCCGATCAAGATCGACCTCGGCTCCAGTACGGGCACCGGCGCGGCGACTGCCGCGACCACGCCCACCACGGGCGCCGTCACGCATTCGACGCCGGGTCGATCGTCGAAGGCGGGCGCCAAGGCCAAGACGAGCACCGCGGCCGCCAAGACGCCCCCGGCGACCGCCAAGAAGGCGGCCACCGCCGCCGCCAAGGTCCTCGGCGCCAAGAACATCGCGGCCCCGACGGTCAAGGTCGGGGGCGCCTGCAGCGGCGGCGCCGGCTGCCAGGGCAAGAAGTTCACCGGCAACTTCTTCGGGAACTAGGGAGCAGCGCTTCGATGGCACGATCGCGCCTTCTGCGCCGGCAGTCCGCCGGCTCCGGGCATCCGCAGGCGACCGTCGGGCCCGGACAGCCGCCGCAGGCACCGCCGCTGACCTCCAGGTCGAAGATCGGCACCGACAAGGTGGTCGACCTGCGACGCCGTCGCGATCAGCTCAGCGCGCGGGTCGCCGAGCTGCAGTGGGACCTCGGCGGTCTCGTCTATGAGATGGCCGTGCGCGACCGCATTCGCGTCGACCTGATCGTCAAGCGGGCCGCGGTCCTCCAGGACGCCGACGCCGAGCTGGCCGAGGTGGAGCGGATCCTGCGACTGGAGGAGACCGGCATGGCCGGCGCGTGCGGCTCATGCGGCTCGCCGCACAGCACGGGGGCGTCGTACTGCTGGCAGTGTGGGCAGCCGCTGCTGGCGCAGATCTCGACCGACGCGATCAGCGCCCCGTAGCCCGGCCACCGCGGGTCAGCCGAAGCGCCCGGTGACGTAGTCGCGGGTGCGCGAGTCCTTCGGGCTGCGGAAGATGACCTCGGTGTCGTCGTACTCGACGAGCGTGCCGACCCGGCGCCCGCCCGTGGTGTCGAGCGAGAAGAACGCGGTGCGGTCCGCGACCCGCGCCGCCTGCTGCATGTTATGGGTGACGATGACGATCGTGTAAAGCAGCTTGAGGTCGTGCATCAGGTCCTCGATCGATGCCGTGGCCACCGGGTCCAGCGCCGAGGCGGGCTCGTCGAGCAGCAGCACGTCGGGCTCGACGGCGATCGCGCGAGCGATGCACAGCCGCTGCTGCTGGCCGCCGGACAGGCCGAGCGCGCTGGACCTCAGGCGGTCCTTGACCTCGTCCCACAGCGCCGCGCCACGCAGCGCGCGCTCGACGCGGGCGTCGAGGTCATGGCGCAAACCGAGGTTGCGCGGTGCCCACGCGACATTGTCGAAGATCGACTTCGGGAACGGGTTGGGCTTCTGGAAGACCATCCCGATCCGCCGGCGCACCTCGACGCGATTGGTGGCGCGGGCGTAGATGTCGTGGCCGTGGTAGAGCACCTGCCCGCCGAGGCTGAAGCCCGGGATCGAGTCGTTCATCCGGTTGAGGCTGCGCAGGAACGTCGACTTGCCGCAGCCCGAAGGGCCGATCACCGCCGTCACGACGTTGCGCGAGATCGTCAGCGTCGTGCCGTCCAGCGCGCGCTTGGCCCCGTAATCGACGGTCATGTCACGGATGTCGAAGACCGCGGCGCGCTGCACCGCCTGGCGGTCCCCGCCGATCTGGGGTGGCGGCGTCGGCGCGGGCGCCGATTGGATCCGCACGCGCGGGCGGATGTGACGCGGCGGTTCGTCGCCCTCCAACCCGGATTCGCGCAGACTCACAGGCCCATTCTCCTCCGGCTACGCGCGAGCAGCACCCGGGCGCCGACGTTGGCCGCCAGGATCAGCACCAGGAGCACGAGCGCGGCGCCCCAGGCGCGGGTGAAGCCGGTCGGGTCCGCGGCCTCGGCGGCGTTGAAGATCGACTCCGGGATGTTCGGCATCGGCTTGAACAGGTTGACGGTGGTGGCGCTCGTGAACCCGGTGTCGAGGATGATCAGCGGCGCGGTCTCCCCGGCGGCGCGCGCGACCGCCAGGATCGTGCCGGTGACGATCCCGCCGAGAGCGGTCGGCAGGATCACGGTGAGGATCGCGCGCCAGCGATCCACGCCGAGCGCGTCGGCGGCCTCGCGCAGGCTGCCTGGCACGGTGCGCAGGACCTCCTGGCTGGCGCGGGCGATCAGCGGCAGCATGATGATCGCCAGCGCCACCGACGCCGCGAAGCCCGACTCCTGATGCTCCGGGATCACGATCAGCCCGAGCACGAAGATCCCGACGACGATCGCCGGGATGCCCTGCATGAGGTCGAGTGCCAGGCGCAGCAACGCCCCCGCGCGCGACGACGGGCCGGCGAACTCCACGAGGTAGATCGCGATCACGATCCCCAGCGGCGCAGCGATCACGGTGGCGGCCGCGACGATGATCACGGTGCCGACGATCGCCGACGCGATCCCGCCGCCGGGTCCCCCGAACGCCGGCGGGTCGTTGAGCAGAAAGTTCAGGCTGATCGCCGCGGCGCCGCGGCTGGCGACGCCGTAGGTGACGATCGCCAGCGCGGCGACGGCGACGACCGCGGCCAGCGTCGCGCTGATCGTGACCAGCCGGCTGACGAGCATCCGCCGTCGCAGGTTGCCCGACGGCGCCAGTGGCGCCGCGGGGTCCATGCCACCCCGATCAGGCGACAGCGCGGTTGACGTCATACCGGTTGGAGATCGCCCGGGCGATCAGGTTGGTCGTCACGCTGAACGCCAGCAGGATCACCGCCAGGTAGAACAGCGATTGCGTCTGCAGCTTGGACACCACGAACTGGATGTCGGTGGCGATCCGGGCCGCCAGCGTGTTGCCGGTGGCGAACAGGTTGTGGTGTACGACGTTGCCGGCGCCGATCACCTCGGCGGCCGCGATCGCCTCGCCGAGCGCGCGCCCGAGGCCGAGCATCGTCGCCGCGAGCACCCCGGAGAACGTGGTCGGCAGCACGACGCCGCGGATCACCTCCCAGCGCGTGGCCCCGAGCGCCTCGGCGCCCTCCTGGAGCTCGCGCGGGACGGTGAGGAACAGATCCCGGCTGAGCGAGGCGATGATCGGCACGACCATCACGGTGAGGATCAGGCCCGTGGTGAACAGGCTCAGCCCGGTGGTCTGCGGCGGGCCGAAGAGCGGGATGAAACCGAGGACGCTGTGCAGCGCCGGCTCGACGTGCGCCTGCATGAACGGGGCGAGCACGATGATCCCCCAGAAGCCGAGGATCACGCTGGGAATCGCGGCCAGCATCTCGACCAGCGGGCCGACGATCACCCGGACCCCGCGCGGCGCGATCAGCGCCAGGTACAGGGCGATCGCGATCGCCAGCGGCGTCGCGACGACGAGCGCAATCGCCGACGTGACGGCCGTGCCGTACAGCATCGTGGCGGCGCCGAAGCGACCGAAGTTCGGCGCCCACTGCTGGTCAGACAGGAAGTGCAGGCCGAATTTCGAGATCGCCGGGGCGGCGCCGGTGATCACCTGATAGGCGATCTCGGCCAGCGCCAGGCCGGCCGCGATCCCGCCGAGCACGCACACGCCGTAGAGGATCGCGTCGCCCCGGCTGCCGTGCAACGAGGGGCGTCGCGGGACCAGACGTGGGACGCGTCGCGCCGGCGATCTGCCCCGTGTAGCCATCGCAGCGGCAGCCTAGAGAACTTCCCGCGCGCGGATGCGGCGGACTACGGGCGATCACAAGATCGACAAACGCCGGTCACAGCGAGGCAACAAGTGGCGGCCGCTTGACCCCGATGCTACGGCTGCTCGACAGGTCGGCCGGACCATGACGAGTCACTGCCACTGTCTCCAATCGAAAGGTCTCACCTTGAACCGCTGTGCCTTCCAACGCAGCACTCTGATCCGAGCGGGCGCGGCGGCGCTCGCCGTCGCGGCGTCGGCCGGCTTCACGGCGAGCGCCGTGGCCGCCACGACCGTCCCGCTCAACGGCGCCGGGTCGACCCTGGTCGCCCCGCTCGAGGCCGAATGGGCGTCGGGCTTCGCCCAGAAGACCGGAATCACGGTCAACTACAACCCGGTCGGCTCGGGCACGGGCATCACCGACATCTCGCAGGGCACCGTGGACTTCGGCGCCTCCGACGCGCCGCTGAGCTCGACTCAGGCGTCCGGGTGCGCAAACTGCCTGCAGCTTCCGTGGGCGCTGTCGGCCACCGGCGTCGGCTTCAACCTGGCGGGGATCAAGAAGCTGAACCTCACCGGCCCGGTCCTGGCCGACATCTACCTTGGCGACATCACCAACTGGGACTCATCGCAGATCACCAAGCTCAACAAGAAGGTCAAGCTGCCCAACGAGACGATCAACGTGATCTATCGCAGCGACGGCTCGGGCGACACCTACGCGTTCACCAACTACCTGACGAAGATCAGCTCCGCGTGGGCGACCAAGGTCAACTACGGCACCTCGGTGCAGTTCCCGGCCGGCGTCGGCGACAA
>JBELAG010000159.1:0-13247 GCA_049509055.1 Solirubrobacteraceae bacterium | reverse complement strand
GGGCGCTCAGCTCGAGGTCGCAGACGCCGACCTCCCCGCGCTCGAGCTTGGTCGCCGCCACGTGCGCCAGCGAATCGGGGCTGAGCTTGTAGCGCACGGGCGCGACCGTGGCGGTGACCGCGCCCGCTCCGGGCGCCAGCGCGTAGCTGCGGCCCCGCAGCAGCGGCTCGTCGTGCAGCCAGGCGATCGTCGCCTGAATCATGCGGGCAACCTGCGGCGGCGAGGACGACGACCCGACGACGAAGCCCGCAGCGATGTCGAGCTCCTCGCCGAACTCCAGCGTCGCCGACGCACCGGCCCGGGCCTCGGCGTGGGTCCCGGCGCCGGCGAGCCCGCCGTCGACCACCACGCCGGTCACGCGGCAGCGCTGTCCCGACGGGGCCAGCACGACCTCGTCGCCCGCCGCCACCGCGCCGCTGAGGACCGTGCCGGCGATGCTGTGCAGGCCCGCGCCCGCCGGTGACACCGACTCCACGACCATCCGGAAGGGCAGCGTCGCGGGATCCGGCGCGGGGCGCCGGCCGGCCAGGTAGGCCGCGAGCGTCGGGTGCCCCGCCAGTAGCTCATCGATCCCCGTGCCGGGCTCGGCGGAGTGATCGATGTCGCCGCTCACCGGCGCGGAGTCTGGCAGCTGTCAGCCCGCGGGCACCCCGACGTCGGTCGCGCTCATCCGGGCGCGAGGCGGCTCAGGTTGTCGTGGTGAATGCGCTGCTGGACGGCCGTGGACCGCGAGCGCGGAACCATGGCGGCCGTCGGATCGCGCGTCAGCAGCTGCAGGTAGGCGTCGTCCTCGGCGAGGATCTCGCCGGCCCGGGCGCCGGTCAGCGGCGCTCCGTGGCCCGGGACCACCCACTCGGCCTGCGACACGAGCGGGGCCAGGCGGGCCAGCGTGGCGCGATAGCTCTCCGCCGAGCCGCCCGGCGAGAGCATCGGGATCTCGACGGGGGACAGATAGTCGCCGCAGACCAGCGTCCCGGCCCACCCCAGCCGGTAGGCGACCCCGTCGGCGGTATGGCCGCCGGCCTCGTGCAGCTCGATCTGGCGATCGCCCCCGAGCTCCACGTGGCCGGGGACCGGCAGCGCCTGCAGGCCGACCAGCCCCAGCGGCGTCCGGTCCTGCACGTAGTGCTCGGCATCGAACGCCCGCAGCCGGCGCTGGGCGTCGCCGAGCTCGGCGGCGAGGCGGTCGGCCGTCGCCGGCGCGCAGCCCAGCGACGCCTCGGGGAACGCCAGGCGGCCGAGCAGGTGATCCCAGTCGCCGTGGGTGACCAGCAGGCCGGAGACCGGGAATCCGGCGTGCTCCAGGACCTCGGGCAGCGCTCGCAGCTCCTCTGGGTAGACGGGCGAGTCGATCACGAACCCCTCGACGCCGGAGCGGACCGCCGTGCAGGTCGTCTGCCAGACGTCGGAGACGAACACGATCACGTCGGGGTGCAGTGCGACTGCGCGCATCTGCGGCGCAGGTTCTCAGGTGATGCCGAGGAGCTTGGCCGCGTCGCGCAGGCTCGCGACCTCGGCGTCGGGCTTCTTCTGTCCGGGCTCCAGGACCTGCTTGCTGCGGTTGACCCAGATCACCGGGATCTTCTTCTTCAGGCACGGCTCGACGTCGTGGTAATAGCTGGCGGCGACGTGGACCCAGCCCTTCTTGGAGCCGATCCGCCGCTCGCACTCGGTGAAATGCGCGGGATCGGGCTTGTAGGAGCGCACCTGCTGGGCGGTCACCACGAGGTCGAAGTCGAGCGGGATGTGGCGGCGCGTCTGCCCGAGCAGCTTGTCGTCGATGTTGGAGATGAGCCCGACCTTGTAGATCTTGGCGATCTTGGCGAGCACCGGGTTGGTCTCCTTGAACGGCTTCCAGCGGTGCACCGAGTCGGGCAGGAAGCCCGACCGCGAGGGCTCCAGCGGCCAGCCCAGCTGCTTGGCGATCTGCACCGCCGTGCGGCGCAGGACCTCGGCGTAGAGCTCATAGGACCCGGCCTGGATCTGCTGCTGGATCTCGTGAAAGAGCGGGATCAGCTCCTCGCGCTCGATCGTGAAGCCGTCGCGCGCGGCCTCGGCGCTGAACGCCTCGAACGCGCCCGTCTCCCAGTCGATCAGCGTCCCATAGACGTCGAAGGTGACAAAGGACACTGTCTTCGGAATGGCCATCGGCCGCTGATGATGCCATTTCGCCAGCCCTCGGCGCGTCTCGGTGCCGTCGTCGCGCGCAAATCATTAGAGTGCGGCGCAGCGATGGACCTCCTCGAGTACCAGGGCAAGCAGCTGTTCGCCCGCCACGGCGTCCCGGTGCCGGCCGGACGGGCGGCGCGCACGGTCGCGGACGCGGTCGCGGCGGCGGAGGCGATCGGGTACCCGTGCGTCGTCAAGGCGCAGGTCCAGATCGGCGGGCGCGGCAAGCTCGGCGGGATCAAGCTCTGCCGGGACCGCGTCGAGGCGGAGGCCAACGCGCGGGCGATCCTGGGGATGGACATCCGCGGCCTCACCGTGCACGAGGTGTGGGTCGAGGCGGCCTCGGAGATCTCGGCCGAGTACTACGCCTCGGTCGTGTTCGATCGCTCGGCCAAGGCCCCGCTGCTGATGTTCTCCACCAAGGGCGGAATGGACATCGAGCAGGTGGCCGACGAGGACCCCGACGCGATCGCCCACCTGCACGTCGACCCGCTGCTCGGCTTCCAGGACTTCCACGGGCGCCGGCTCGCGTTCGAGGGCGGCGTCGCCGCCGATCTGGTGCGCCCGGTCGGAGCGATGCTGGCCAAGCTCTATGAGGTGTTCGTCGCCGAGGAGGCGACGCTCGTCGAGGTCAATCCGCTGATCGTCACGCCGGACCGCGAGGTCCGCGCGCTCGATGCGAAGGTCACGCTCGACGGCAACGCGCTGTTCCGCCACCCCGAGAACGCGGCGCTGCGCGACCCCTCGGCGGAGGACCCGCAAGAGCAGATGGCCAAGGAGCGCGGTCTCACCTACGTCAAGCTCGACGGCAACATCGGCGTGCTCGGCAACGGCGCCGGCCTGGTGATGTCCACGCTCGACGTCGTCGCCCAGGCCGGCGGCGCGCCCGCCAACTTCCTGGACGCGGGCGGCGGCTCGCGCGCCGACGCGATCACCAGCGCCGTCGAGGTGATCCTGTCCGACCCCAAGGTCAAGGCGGTGCTGTTCAACATCTTCGGAGGGATCACCCGCTGCGATGAGGTCGCCAAGGGCCTGATCGAGGCGTTCGCGCAGATCAAGCCGACGGTGCCGTTCGTCGTGCGCCTGGACGGCACCAACGGCGACGAGGGGCGTCAGCTGCTCGCCGAGGCGGCGCTGCCCAACGTCCACACCGAATCGACGATGGACGGCGCGGCCGCCCGGGTCGTCGAGCTGGCGGCGGCGAGCGCATGAGCATCCTGGTCGGCACCGAGACGCGGCTGTGCACGTCGGGCATCACCGGCCGCGAGGGGACGTTCCACACCCTGCGCAATCGCGACTACGGGACGACCGTGGTCGGCGGTGTCACGCCCGGCAAGGGCGGGCAGGACGTCGAGGGCGTGCCGGTGTTCAACACCTTCCACGAGGCGGTCGACAAGGTCGGCGCCAACACCGCGATGGTGTTCGTCCCGCCGCGCTTCGCCGCCGATTCGATCCTCGAGGCCGAGGACGCCGGGATCGAGCTGATCATCTGCATCACCGAGGGCATCCCGGCCCACGACGAGCTGCGGGTCTACAGCACGATCAAGAAGAACGGCCGCGCGCGGCTGGTCGGCCCCAACTGTCCCGGGATCCTGTCGCCGGGCAAGGCCAGCGTCGGCATCATCCCGGCCTCGTTCTTCAGCGCCGGCAACGTCGGCGTCGTGTCGCGCTCGGGCACCCTCACCTACCAGATCGGCAACGTCCTGGCCCAGAGCGGCTTCGGCAACTCGACGATCGTCGGGATCGGCGGCGACCCGGTTCCCGGAACTGATTTCATCGACGTGATCGGGCTGTTCCAGGACGACCCCGAGACCGAGCTGATCGTGATGTGCGGCGAGATCGGGGGCGACGCCGAGGAGCGCGCGGCGGACTTCATCGCCGAGCACGTCACCAAGCCGACGATCGCCTACATCGCCGGCTTCACCGCCCCACCGGGCAAGACGATGGGGCACGCCGGCGCGATCGTCTCGGGCTCGCGCGGCACCGCCGCCGCCAAGGCGGAGGCGCTCGAGGGCAAGGGCGTGCGGGTCGGGCGCACACCCACCCAGGTGGCCGAGGCCGCCGCCGCGCTGCTCGGCGCCTGACCGCGCCGGATCACGACGCGGCGCCGCCGGGTCGTGTACTACGCTGAAACGGATGTCGGAGCCGTCGATCCTTGGCGCTCGCCTCGCCGAGATCGATCGACGCCTGCGCATGATCCAGGCGGGGCTGGCGCCGGCTTCGGAAGCTCCCGAGGCGGAGGTGGAGGCGGAGGCCCCTGACCCGCGGGCCGGTCTGCTCGCCCGCCTGCAGGCGATGATCGAGGCCCACGAGCGGCTGCTCTCCTCCACCCGGGAGCTCGAGGCGGCCGTCCGCGACGCGCTCGGCGCCGACGGCGCCGACGTCACGGTGTCGGCCGGGCCGTTCGCGGGCACCACGGCGCTGCGGGAATTCGAGCAGGCGCTCGCCGGGCTCCCGGAGGTCCTCGAGGTCGTCGTCCGCGAGTACGAGGGCGACGATCGCGCCGTCGTCGAGGTGCACCTTTCCCAGCCGACCTCGTAGTCTGTCGGCTATGGCAACTTCGATCTCATTCGCACGCGGAGCACCGTCGCTGGACATCGTCGACGTCGATGGACTCCGGCACGCCGCCGAGCAGGCGTTCACCGCCGACCCCGCCGGGATGACCGCCTACGGGACCTCGATCGGCTACGTGCCGCTGCGCGCGTGGATCGCCGAGCGTCACCACGTCGAGCCGTCGCAGGTGCTGGTCACCAACGGCTCGATGCAGGCCGACGCATTCCTGTTCGACGCCCTCGTCGCCGCCGGCGACACCGTCGTCGTGGAATCCCCCACGTATGACCGCACGCTGCTGTCGCTGCGCAACCGCGGCGCCGACCTGCGGATGGTGGCGCTCGAGTCCGACGGCATCGACACCGTCGCGCTGGAGCGGCTGCTGGCCGACGGCGCCCGCCCCAAGCTCGCCCACATCATCCCCAACTTCCAGAATCCGGCCGGGTACACGCTGTCGGCGGCCAAGCGCGAGCGGCTGATCGAGCTCGCCCGCGCGCACGGCTTCACGATCTTCGAGGACGACCCGTACGTGTTGCTGCGCTTCGCCGGCGAGTCGCTGCCGACGATGGTGTCAACGGCGCCCGATGTCGTCGTCTACGCGTCGTCGTTCTCCAAGACCGTCTGCCCCGGCATCCGGGTGGGCTACCTCGTCGGGCCCGAGGAGCTGATCGCGCAGATCGCCAAGCTCGCCACGAGCGCGTACATCTCGCCGAACATGGTCGCTCAGGCGATCGTCAACGAGTTCTGCCGCTCGGGCAAGATCGACCGCTCGGTCGAGACGGTGCGCGAGGCGTTGCGCGAGCGCGCGCGGACCCTGTGCGCGGCGCTCGCCGAGCACCTGCCCGATGCTCGCTTCGTCGAGCCCGAGGGCGGCTACTTCCTGTGGGTGGACCTGCCGGAGGGCACGGATGTGGCAGCGCTGTTCACCGCCGCCGCGGCGCGCGGCGTGGCCTTCGTGAAGGGCACCGACTTCGTGCTCGAAGGCGGCGGCTCCTCGCTACGGCTGGCCTACTCGGGGGTCACGCCGGCCGAGATCGAGGAGGGCGTCAAGCGCCTGGCCGAGGCCTATCGGGAGGTTGGCGCGCCCGCGCATGCAGCCTGACGAGGCCACGGCGCTGGGCGAGCTGGCCGCCGGGGCGGTCTCCGGCGTCGCCGCTCAGGCTCAGGAGGTCCACGCCGGCATCGCCGGCCGGGTGTTCGACTCGCTGGGCCCGACGGCCTCGCCGGTGCGCGTGGCCCACGATCTGATCGCCGGCGGCGTCTACTGCGCCGTGCGGTTGACCTCGGGCGCGCTCGCGCGCGGCGCCGGCGCCGCGGTCGGCGCCACCCGGCGCGCCGGCGCTCCCTCGCTCGGCGACACGCGCGGCGGCGCGCGCGCGCTCGGCGCGCTCAACGGCGCAGTCGGTGACCTGCTCCACGACCGCGCCAGCGCGCTCGAGACGCCGATGGCGGTCCGCCGCGACGGCCGGGACGTCGCGCTGAACGCGCCCGCGCTGGCCGCCGCCTTCCCGGATGCCGGCGGGCGCCTGGCGGTGTTCGTCCACGGGCTCGGCGAGACCGACGAGGCGTGGCGCCGGCGGGCCGCCCGCCATCCCCCGTACGCCGAGCGCCTGCGCGCCGAGCTCGGCTATACGCCGATTCACGTTCGCTACAACAGCGGCCTGCACATCTCCCACAACGGGCGCCGGCTGGCGGTGCTGCTCGCCGAGCTCACCGCCAACTGGCCGGTGGAGATCGCCGAGATCTCGCTGATCGGCCACTCCATGGGCGGCCTTGTGGCCCGCAGCGCGTGTCACTACGCCGGACCGGGCTCGTGGCGCGAGCAGGTCGAGCACGTGTTCATGCTCGGCGCACCCCACCACGGCGCGCCGCTGGAGCTGGCGGTCAACGGCGCCACCGCGGCGCTGTCGTTGTTTCCCGAGACGCGGGGCCTCGCCCGCACGCTCAACGCCCGCAGCGCCGGCGTCAAGGACCTGCGCTACGGCTACCTGGTCGACGAGGACTGGGAGGGCCACGACCCCGACGCGCTGTGGCACGACACCGGCACCGCGATCCCGTTCCTGCGCGAGGCCAACCACTACTTCGTGTCGGCGTCGCTCTCGCGCCATCCCGACCACCCGGTCGGTCGCCTGTTCGGCGACCTGCTGGTGCGCCGGGGCAGCGCCTGGTCGCATCGCGTCCGCGGCGGGCGCGTCCAGTTCCCGGTCGACCGCTACCGCCAGGTCGGCGCCGCCCACCACTTCGATCTGCTCAACCATCCCGCCGTCTATGAGCAGATCCGCCGCTGGATCAGCGGCGGGCGCGAGCTCGCCCCGCCGCAGCACGGCGCCGACTGAGTCCGAGCGGCCGAACAAGCGCGGCGCGCCGGCGAGGTCAGCGCCCGTAGCGCTCGCGGCCGAGCACGAGCTGCTCGGGCAGCGCGGTGCGCGGCGGCGGCGAGGGATCGGCCCGCACCGACACGGTCTCGGCGACGCTGTGGGTCACCGACACCGTCCGGCCATCGGAGTCGACCTTGACGATCTCACCGTCGCTCGCGGTCACCGTGCCGGTCATCCCGGGCTCGACACCGGCGTGCTTGAGGTAGTGCAGGAGGTCCTCGGCCTCGTTCTCCAGCCGCAGGATCCTCACCGCCGCGCCGACCTCGCAGTCGGCCAGCGGGACGCCGTCGACGCGGGCTCCGACCTTGATCGGGTGGCCGTGCGGGCACGTCTCGGCGTCGCCGACGGCCTCGCGCATGTAGGCCTCAAAGCGCGGCGTCATCGCGTGCTCGAGCTTCTCGGCCTCCTCGTGGACGTCGTCCCACGGGACTCCGACGACGTCGGTCAGGAACCGCTCGATCATCCGGTGGCGCCCGACCACCAATTCGGCGTGCTCACGCCCGGCCGGGGTGAACTCGATCGTGCGGCCGCTGTCGCGCGCGATGTAGCCGTCGCGCTCGAGCCGCCCCAGCATCTCGTGGACGGTCGGCGCCGACAGCCGCATCGCGCGGGCGAGGTTTGCGCCGGTCATCGGCAGCGCCGCCTCGAACAGCCAGAACAGCGACTCCAGGTACTCCTCTTCGGCGACGGTGGCGTGCTCGGCGGCCATGGCCTGATCCTAGCGGCGATGCAAGCCCCCACCCGACCCCCGGCCGACTACCATCGCCGACGATGACGTTGCCGCTGACACCGCCGATCGACCCCCAGCTGGCGCGCCCCGGCAAGGAGCTGCCGCTGGGCGAGCACTGGGCGTATGAGCCCAAGTTCGACGGCTTCCGGGCGATCGTGTTCGTCGACGGAGACGAGGTGTTGATCCAGTCGCGCGGCTCCAAGCCGCTCGGGCGCTACTTCCCCGAGCTCGCCTTCCCGGCGGGCCGGTACGTCGTCGACGGGGAGATCGTGATCGACGCCGCCGACGGACAGCAGGACTTCGGCGCGCTGCAGCAGCGGATCCACCCGGCCGCGTCGCGGATCGCGCTGCTGGCGCAGCAGACACCGGCCCACTTCATCGCGTTCGACCTGCTGGCCCGCGACGACGAATCGCTGCTGGCGGCGGCGTTCAGGGATCGCCGCGCAGGGCTCGAGGAGCTGTCGGCGCTCGGCCTGGTGCTGACGCCGCTCACCGTCGATCCGGACGGCACCGCTCCATGGCTCGCGCACGGCGAGGGGGTCGTGGCCAAGGACCTGCGCGCCCCCTACCGTCCGGGCGAGCGCAAGGGCATGGTGAAGGTCAAGCGGGTGCGGACGATCGACGCGGTGATCGCCGGCTACCGGCCGGGCAAGGACGAGGGCACCGTCGGCTCGCTGATCCTCGGTCTCTACGACGCCGACGGGACGCTGCACGTCGTCGGGCACTCCTCCGGGCTGAGAGCCGCCGAGAAGCGCGCGCTGGTGGCCAAGCTGGCGCCGTACGAGACCGGCCATCGCGGGCACGGCGACCCGAGCCGGTGGAAGAGCGAGAAGGACCTGGAGTGGATCGCGCTGCGCCCCGAGCTCGTCGTCGAGGTCACCTTCGACCACGCCAGCGACGGCCGGATCCGCCACGGGACGAAGATCCTGCGCTGGCGCGAGGACAAGCCCCCACTGGACTGCCGCCTGGAGCAGATGCAGTCCTGATTCGCGCTGACGCGCCGGCGAGCGGGCCGATGTTGTCACGCTCTGACGCGTGCAGCTCAGGGCGCCTTGCGCGCCCGGCTCGGCTGCACCCGCCGGGGCTCGCCCGCCTGCTTGCGGAAGTGCGGCGGCCACGGGGCGTCGCCGAGCCCGTCGGCCTCGTCGCGCGCCGAGCGCTCCAGCAGCGCGTCGAGTGAGCCCGCGTGGGCGTCGATCTCGGCGCTGGGATCCCCGCGCCGCGCGACGAGGTCGGCGACCGTGTCGATCCGCAGGTCGGCCGGCTCGACGTCGGGGACCTCGTCCCAGCGCAGCGGGGTGGAGACCCGCGCGTCGGGCGTCGGGCGCACGCTGTAGGCCGAGGCCACGGTGCGGTCGCGCGCGTTCTGGTTGTAGTCGATGAACACGCCGTGGCGCTCCTCCTTCCACCACTTGCTGGTGGCCAGCGCCGGCGCGCGGCGCTCCACCTCCCGCGCCAGCGCCAGCGCCGCCCGCCGCACCTCGAGGTAGTCGCGGTCGGGGATCACCCGCACGTTGATGTGGATCCCGCGCGAGCCGCTCGTCTTGGGATAGCCGGTCAGCCCGTGATCGGCGAGCACCTCGCCGGCGACGATCGCCACCCGGCGCACGTCGTCCCACGACGCCTCGGGCGTGGGGTCGAGGTCGACCCGGAGCTCGTCGGGATGGTCGAGATCGGCGGCCCGCGCCGGCCACGGGTTCCAGTCGATCACCCCCAGGTTGACCCCCCACACGAGGTGGGCGGCGTCGTTGGGCAGCAGCTCGCGGGCCGAGCGGCCGCTGGGGAAGGTGACGATCGCGGTCTGCAGCCAATCGGGGGCGGTGTCGGGGATCCGCTTCTGGAAGAACGGCTCGGCGGCGGCGCCGTCGACGAACCGCTTGAGCACCGTCGGCCGGTCGCGCAGATGGTTGATCACCGGGCCGGCCAGGCCGACGTAGTAGCGCACGAGATCGAGCTTGGTGATCGCGCGCTCGGGAAAGAAGACCTTGCCCGGGTTGGAGATCCGCACCTCCCGGACGCCGGCGTCGATCAGCTCGTACTCGGTCATCGCCGACAGGATGACGGATACTGGCGCACGTGACCCCGATCGCCGGCGTGCGCACCACCGTGCTCGTGGCCCCGGACTCCTTCAAAGGGACGTTCACCGCCGCGCAGGTCGCCGAGGCGATCGCGGCCGGCCTCGAGCAGGCCGGCCGCCCGGCGGACCGCTGCCCGATCGCCGACGGCGGCGAGGGCACGATGGACGCGCTGGCGAGCGCCGCCGGCGCGTCGCTGCGCACGGCGCAGGTGAGCGATCCCCTGGGCCGGCCGGTGCGGGCCCGTTTCGCTCTGCACGGCGACCGGGCCTTTCTGGAGACCGCCGCCGCCAGCGGACTGCAGCTCGTCGCGCCGGAGGAGCGCGACGCCCTGGCGGCCGCCACCGACGGGACCGGCGAGCTGATCCTCGCCGCGATCGCGGCCGGCGCCCGGACCGTCTGCCTCGGGGTGGGGGGAAGCGCGACCACCGACGGCGGCGCCGGGGCGATCCGCGCGATCACGCATGGCGGGGGGCTGCGCGGCGCGCGGCTGCTCGTGCTGTGCGACGTGCGCACCCCGTTTCAGGACGCGGCGCGAGTGTTCGGGCCTCAGAAGGGAGCCGACGAGCACGCCGTGCGGCGCCTCACCGCCCGCCTGCACGCGCTCGCCCGGCGGCTGCCCGACGATCCCCGCGGGATCCCCCTCACCGGCGCCGCCGGCGGTCTGTCCGGAGGGCTGTGGGCGGCGTTCGGCGCCGAGCTCGTCGCCGGCGCGCCGTTCGTGCTCGATGCGGTCGGCTTCGACGCCCGCATGCGCGCCGCGCGCGCGGTGGTGACCGGCGAGGGCCGGCTCGATCGCCAGAGCCTCGCCGGCAAGGCGGTCTCGGAGGTGGCGACCCGGGCACGCCAGGCCGGGGTGCCGTGCCACGCCGTCGTCGGCCGCCGCGAGCTCGATGCGATGGGTGCGCGGATTCTCGACCTCGAGCACATCCTCGAGGCCTCGACGCTCGAGCAGATCGAGGCGGCCGGTCGCGAGCTCGCCCGACTGATCTGACGCGCGCCGGGGTCAGTGGGCGAACGCCCGCTCCTTGCTGAGGTCGCGCGGCGGCAGCGGCGCGGCGAGCGACTGCAGCGCCTTGGTCTTGCCGCGCAGGAACTCCAGCAGCACGTCGGCCATCTCGAGATGCATGCCCGCGCGGACGACGATCCGCAGCACGTCGAGGTCCTGGCGGTTTTCGGGGAACGTGTAGGCGGGCACCAGCCAGCCCCGCTCGCGCAGCCGATCGGACACGTCGAACACCGTGAAGTTCGTCACGCTCGGCTGCAGCGCAAACGCGAACACCGGCAGGTCCTTGCCCTCGGAGAGGAGCGTGTAGGGGCCGATCTCGGCGATACCGCTGGAGATGTGCGTGGCGATCTCCCGGAGGTTGCGCATCGTCGCCGTGTAGCCGTCGCGCCCGAGGCTCATGAACATGAAGTACTGGGCGATCACCTCGCTGCCCGGACGCGAGAAGTTCAGCGAGAACGTCGGCATGTGGCCGCCGAGATAGTTGACGTCGAACACGAGGTCTCGCGGGAGCGCGCCGCGGTCGCGCCAGATCGCCCAGCCGACGCCGGGGTAGACGAGGCCGTACTTGTGGCCGGAGGCGTTGATCGACTGCACGCGCGCGATCCGGAAGTCCCACTCCAGGTGCGGCGCCAGGAACGGGGCGACGAACCCCCCGGACGCGGCGTCGACGTGGACCGGGACGTGGATCCCGCGCTCGGACTCGAGCGTGTCGAGCGCGGCGGCGATCTCCTTGACCGGCTCATAGCTGCCGTCGAACGTCGAGCCCATGATCGCCACCACGCCGATCGTGTTCTCGTCGCACCGCGCGACGGCTCGTTCGGGGGTCAGGTGGAAGGTCTCGCCCTCCATCGGCACCAGCCTCGGCTCGACCTCCCAGTAGCGGCAGAACTTCTCCCAGCACACCTGGACGTTGGCGCCCATCACGAGGTTCGGACGGTCGGCCGGCTTGCCGGCGGCCTTCATCCGGTCGCGCCAGCGCCACTTGAGCGCCATCCCGGCGAGCATCGCCGCCTCGCTGGAGCCCGTCGTCGAGCAGCCGGTGGCGTTCTCGTGCTCGGGTGAGCCCCACAGGTCGGCGAGGATGTTGACGCAGCGCGCTTCGATCTCCGCGGTCTGCGGATACTCGTCCTTGTCGATGATGTTCTTGTCCGCGGTCTCGGCCATCAGCGCGGCGGCCGCCGTCGGCATCCACGTGCTGACGAACGTGGCCAGGTTGAGCCGCGCCTGCCCGTCGAGCAACAGCTCGGACTTGATCATCTCGTAGGCGGCGTCGACGCCGGTGCCGACGGCCGAGAGCCGGTCGATCGGCATCTCGGCGTCGAGCGGCAACTGGTGGGTCGGGAGCCTCAGCGGCCGGTTGTGCGGCCGATCCTGGCGTCGCGCGGACAATGGCATGGAAACCCTCCTGCAGTCCGAGGTGGTCGTGTGTCAGTTGGTCGCGAGGATCACGTCGGAGGCCTTGACGACCGCCGTGACCTCGCTGCCCACCGCGATGCCGAGATCCTTGACCGCCTCGACGGTGATCGACGCCACCAGGCGATGTCCCCCGACGTCGAGCACGACGTTGGCGATCGCCTCGCCGTGATTGATCTCCTGAACCGTGCCGGGCAGCTGGTTGCGCGCGCTGAGCTTCATGACGACGTCCTTTCGATCGGGACATCAGTAAAGCGGACCGCCGCCGCGCGGTGGCGTCGCGAGCCCGCCTGTGCAATGTTTCCCGCGTGGACGCGAGCATGACCCTCGGCGACGCCGCCCGCGCGATCGGCGTGAGCCCCGACACGCTGCGGCGATGGGACCGCGCCGGCAAGCTCGACACCTACCGCGACGAGCGCAACCGCCGCATGGTCTCGGCCGACGAGGTGCGCCGCTTGAGCCGGCGCCGGCGCCAGCGCCACGTCACCGGCGGGCGGCTGTCGGCCCGCAACCGGATGACCGGCATCGTCCGGTCGGTCGAGGTCGACGGCGTGATGGCGCTGGTGGAGATCGAGGCCGGGCCGTTTCTCATCACCGCCGCCGTGACCCGGGATTCGGTCGAGGAGCTGGCGCTCGCCCCCGGCGTCGAGGCCACGGCCACCGTCAAGGCCACCTCGGTGATGGTCGAGCGCGCCTGAGTCCGTGAGCGCGCCGGGGCAGCGGGCGTCGCCGCTCGGCGCGGCCGTCACGCTCGATCAGCTTGACGATGATCCGCATGCCCTGCTGGCCCGTCTGCGCGAGCGCGAGCCGGTGGCGTGGCTACCGTGTCTCGACGGCTGGCTGATCACGCGCCACGACCTCGCCCTGGAGGCGATGCGCGACGACCGGCGGTTCACCGTCGACGATCCGCGGTTCTCGACGGC
>JBELAG010000158.1:0-14316 GCA_049509055.1 Solirubrobacteraceae bacterium | reverse complement strand
CGCTGGCGATCGGCGTTGTCGTGTTCCTGGCGCTGGCGGCCGGGGCGCTGGGCTATCGGTCGGGCGGGTTCGGTGGAGCCACGACCGCGCCGGCGGGCTCTGACGCCGGCGCCGGCGCGGCCGCGCTGGCCGCGCACTTCCCGCAGACGACGAGCAATCCGGCGAATCTGGTGCTGTCCTACGCCCGGCCGGTGTGGAGCGATCCGGCCGTGCTCGCGACTGCGCAGTCCGCGTTGGCGGGCTCCGGGCAGTTCGCGACGATCTCCGGCCCGCTGTCGCCCAACGGGACCGTGCTGACCCCGTCGGCGCTGGCTCGCCTGCACGCGCAGCTGGGCCCGGCGGCCGGCCTGCCGGTCGTCGAGCCGGCCGGCGCGACTGTGCCCGCGGTGGCCTATGACGCCTATCGCGCCACCTCGCAGTTCATCTCCGGCGACGGCCGGGTGATCCAGTTCGAGGCCGCGCTGACCGCCGGCGCGCAGAGCTCGACGGCGGCGATGAACGCCACCCCGACGATCCGCGCGCTGGTCGCGATCGCCGCCCGGCGGACGGGCGCGGCGGGCAACGGCGTCGCCGGCGAGGCGGCGGCGGTCTATGACATCAACAGCACCGCCAACCATGATCTCAAGGTCGTGATCCCGGTGGCGATCATCGCGATCGGCCTGCTGCTGGCGCTGGTGCTGCGCAGCGCGGTCGCGCCGCTGTATCTGATCGTCAGCGTCGGGCTGTCCTATCTCGCCGCGCTCGGGGTCGCGACGATCGCGTTCATCGACATCGGCGGCGACAGCGGCATCAGCTTCGTGCTGCCGTTCTTGATGTTCGTGTTCCTGCTCGCGCTCGGCGAGGACTACAACATCCTGGTGATGACGCGGATCCGCGAGGAGGCGCGCGACCTGCCGCTGCGCGACGCGGTCGTGCGCGCGATCGCCCGGACGGGCTCGACGGTGACCTCGGCGGGGATCATCCTCGGCGGGACCTTCGCGGTGTTCGCGATCGTCGGCGGCGGCGGCTCCCAGGGCAGCCAGCTCCGGGCGATCGGATTCGGGCTGGCCGCCGGGATCCTGATGGACACCTTCCTGGTGCGCACCCTGCTGGTCCCCTCCACGGTGATCCTGCTCGGCGACCACAACTGGTGGCCATCGCGACTGCCACCCACCGCCACCGGCGCCGACGCGCACCCCGGCGCAACGGTAGCGTCCGCCGCCGCGCGACCGACCCCGCGCGCGCCGTCGAGCGCCAACCCCTGAGATCCCATGGAGTGCCCGTGACCCCCACCGTCGTACTGCTGCCCGGAGACGGGATCGGCCCCGAGATCACCGCCCCGGCGGTGGAGGTCCTGCGCGCCGTCGGCACCGCCTTCGAGTACCACGAGCACGTCTTCGGCGGCGCCTCGATCGACGCCCACGGCACGGCGCTGACCGACGAGACGCTCGCCGCCTGCCGATCGGCCGACGCCGTCCTGCTGGCCGCCGTCGGCGGCCCGAAGTGGGACACCACCGATCCCGACCGCCCGAGGCCCGAGCAGGGGCTGCTCGGCCTGCGCAAGGGCCTGGGCCTGTTCGCCAACCTGCGGCCGGTCAAGCCGCTGCCGGCGCTCTACGACGCCAGCCCGTTGCGGCGCGAGGTGATCGACGGCACCGACCTGCTCGTCGTCCGCGAGCTGACCGGCGGCATCTACTTCGGCGAGAAGACCCGGACGGCCGACAGCGCGTCCGACGCCTGCGTCTACACCCGCCAGGAGATCGTGCGGATCGCCCGGGTGGCGTTCGGCGCCGCGCGGGCGAAGGTGACCAGCGTCGACAAGGCCAACGTGCTGGAGACCAGCCGGCTGTGGCGCGAGGTCGTCGGCGAGCTGCATGCCGCCGAGTTTGCCGGGATCGAGCTCGAGCATCTGCTCGTCGACAACGCCGCGATGCGGCTCGTCGCCGAGCCCCGCCGGTTCGAGGTGATCCTCACCGAGAACATGTTCGGCGACATCCTCTCCGACGAGGCGGCGATGCTCACCGGCTCGCTGGGGATGCTGCCCAGCGCGTCGCTCGGCGCCCCCGGCGCGCCCGGCGTGTTCGAGCCCGTCCACGGATCGGCGCCCGACATCGCCGGCGCGGGGGTCGCCAATCCGCTCGCCATGTTCCTGTCGGCGGCACTCATGCTCCGGCACGGTTTTGCGATGGCCGACGAGGCCGCGGCGATAGAATCGGCCGTCGATCGTGCGCTCGCCGAGGGGCTGCGCACTCCTGACCTGGGGGGCCAGGCGAGCACTGCAGACGCCACCCGGGCAGTCCTACAACACCTCTAAGGAGCACCCCGTGGAACAAGCCGACCTCATCTGGCACAACGGAGAGATGGTTGCCTGGGAGGACGCGAAGATCCACGTATTGACCCACGGGCTGCACTATGGCACCAGCGTGTTCGAGGGCGAGCGCGCCTACGAGACCGAGCGCGGGACGGCGATCTTCCGCCACCAGGACCATCTCACGCGCCTGTTCAACTCGGCCCGGCTGTACTACATGCCGATCCCCTACACGCCCGCCGAGCTGCGCACCGCGACCCACGAGCTGATCGCCGCCAACGGGCTGCGCGAGTGCTACATCCGGCCGATCGTCTATCGCGGCTACGGGCAGATGGGGATCTACCCGCTCGACTGCGAGGTGTCGGTGTCGATCGCCGTGTGGCCGTGGGGGGCCTACCTCGGCGAGGCGGCCAAGCACGAGGGCGTCCGCGCCAAGGTCTCGAGCTGGCGGCGGATCTCCGGCGACTCGCTGATCCCCCAGGCCAAGGCGGGCGGCCAATACCTCAACAGCGTGCTGGCGAAGATCGAGGCCTCCAAGGGCGGCTATCAGGAGGCGATCCTGCTCGACTCGCGCGGGTTCGTGTGCGAGGGATCGGGCGAGAACATCTACGTCGTCAAGGACGGCCGGATCCTGACGCCGCCGATGACCGCCAGCATCCTGGAGGGCATCAACCGCAAGTCGATCATCACGATCGCCGCCGACCTCGGATACGAGGTCGTCGAGCGCGACATCGCGCGCGCCGAGCTGATCCTCGCCGACGAGGTGTTCGTGTCGGGCACCGCCGCGGAGCTCGTCGCGGTGCGCGAGATCGACGATCAGCCGATCGGCGACGGCGCCGGGCGCGGACCGGTGACCACCGAGCTGCAGCGGGTGTTCGAGGGCGCGCTACGGGGCCGCGAGCCGCGCTACGCCGAATGGCTGGACATCGTCAGCGTCCCCTCCCGGGCGGCGGCGGGATGAGCCCGAACCGGATCGAGCTGTATGACACGACCCTGCGCGACGGCATGCAGGGCGAGGGCATGTCGCTGTCTGCGGGCGAGAAGCTGCGCGTCGCCCACCGACTCGACGAGCTCGGCATCGACCTGATCGAGGCGGGCTTCCCCAGCTCCAACCCCAAGGAGCTCGAGCTGTTCGAGCTGCTCGCCGGCGAGACGTTTCGCCACGCCCACGTGGCGTCGTTCGGGATGACCCGGCGGCGCGACTGCGACGCCGGGGCCGATCCCGCGCTGCGCGTCCTCGCCGACTGCTTCACGCCGGTCTGCACGATCGTCGGCAAGACGTGGTCGCTGCATCTGGAGAAGGTGGTCAAAGTCGACCGCGCCGAGAACCTGCGGATGATCGCCGAGTCGATCGCCTTCCTGATCGGCCAGGGCAAGCGGGTGATCTATGACGCCGAGCATTTCTTCGACGGCTTCGCCGACGACCGCCCCTACGCGCTGCAGTGCCTGCAGGCGGCGGCCGGCGCGGGCGCCGAGACGGTCGTGTGCTGCGACACCAACGGCGGCACGCTGCCCCATGCGATCGCCGCGGCGATGACCGAGGTGATCGCCGCGGTCGGCGGCGAGGGCGCCGCGATCGGCATCCACACCCACGACGACTCCGGCTGCGCGGTCGCCAACGCGCTGGCCGCCGTCGGAGCCGGCGCCACCCACGTGCAGGGCACGGTCAACGGCTACGGCGAGCGCTGCGGCAACGCCAACCTGATCACGATCATCCCCAACCTGCAGCTCAAGCTCGGCCACGAGTGCCTGACCGACACCCAGCTGGCGTCGCTGACGCCGACCGCCCACTACATCGCCGAGCTGCTCAACGTCACCCCCGACCCCGATCTGCCGTATGTCGGGCGCAACGCCTTCGCCCACAAGGGCGGGATGCACGTGGCGGGCGTCAACGCCGACCCCGCGACCTTCGAGCACATCGAGCCCGAGATCGTCGGCAACCGGCGCGCGATGCTGATCTCCGAGCTGTCGGGCAAGGGGACCGTCGAGGCGCGCGCCCGCGATGCCGGGCTGGAGCTGTCGGCCGCCGACGCCGCACGCATGGTGGAGCGCGTCAAGGAGCTCGAGCACCGCGGCTATCACTACGAAGCGGCCGACGGCTCGTTCGAGCTGCTGCTGCGCAAGGCGACCGGCGACTACGAGCCGCTGTTCACGCTGGAGTCCTGGCGCGTGATCGTCGAGAAGCGCGCCGACGGCCGGGTCGCCACGGAGGCCACGATCAAGCTGTGGGTCCCGCCCGGGCCGGGCGGCGAGCGCTACGTGCGCACCGCCGAGGGCAACGGCCCGGTCAACGCGCTGGACCGCGCGCTGCGCGAGGCGCTGGTGGAGATCCATCCCGACCTCGCCGAGATCGAGCTCGTCAACTTCAAGGTCCGGATCCTCGACGAGACCAAGGGCACCGACGCGGTCACCCGGGTCCTGCTCGACGTCTCCGACGGCGAACGCGAATGGGGATCGATCGGCGTCTCGGAGAACGTGATCGAGGCGTCGTGGGAGGCGCTGGTCGATTCGCTGGAGTACGGGATGCAGCCGCGGGGCGCAGCGGCGGCGCTTGGCAAGGTGACGCCGTCCACCGGCGCGTGACCGCGACGAGCGTCGACCGGATCCCGCTCGCCTGCCCGGTCCTCGGCCCCGAGGAGGAGCAGCGGGTGCTGGCCGTGCTGCGCTCCGGCCTGCTGTCGCTCGGGCCGCTGCTGGAGGAGTTCGAGCGGGCGTTCGCCGGCCGCCTCGGCGCCCACCACGCCAGCGCCGTCTCCAGCGGCACGGCCGGGCTGCACCTGGCGCTGCGGGCGGTCGGGGTCAGCGACGGCGACGAGGTCGTGACCAGCCCGTTCTCGTTCGTGGCCAGCGCCAACGCGGCGATCTACGAGCGCGCCCGGCCGGTGTTCGCCGACATCGACCCGGTGACCCTCAACCTCGACCCGGTCGCCGCGGCCGCCGCGGTCACCTCGTGCACCCGCGCGCTGCTGCCGGTGCACGTGTTCGGCTACCCGGCGGACCTGCCGGCGCTGGAGCGGATCGGCCTGCCGATCGTCGAGGACGCCTGCGAGGCGCTCGGCGCCGTCGACGGCGACGGGATCGCGATCGGCGCGCGCGGCCACCCCGCCGTGTTCGGCTTCTACGCCAACAAGCAGATCACGACCGGGGAGGGGGGGCTGGTCACGACCGCCGACGCGGCGATCAAGGCGCAACTCGACTCCGAGCGCAACCAGGGCCGCGCGCCCGACATGGGCTGGCTCGATCACGACCGCCTCGGGTTCAACTACCGCCTGTCGGAGATCGCCTGCGCCCTCGGCCTCGCCCAGCTCGAGCGCCTCGACGACCTGCTCGCCGGGCGCGCGCGGGTGGCGGAGTGCTACGGGCAGGCGCTGGCGGGGATCGAGGGGCTCACGCTGCCGTGCCCGGACCGCGGCGCCGTCCGCCGCGGCTGGTTCGTCTACGTCGTGCAGCTGCCGGCCGGCGTGGACCGCGACGACACCGTCCGCGCGCTGCGCGACCGCGCCATCCCGAGCAAGCCCTACTTCCCGGCGATCCACCTGATGACGTTCTACCGGGAGCGCTTCGGCCATCGCGAGGGCGAGTTCCCGGTGTGCGAGGACGTCGCCGCGCGGTCGATCGCGCTGCCGTTCTTCCCGGAGATGACCGACGGCCAGGTGCAGCGCGTCGCGTCCGCGCTGCGGGCGGTACTGGGGCGGTGAGCGATGTCGCGGTTCGCTGAGCCCCCCGACGCCGCCTTCCGGCGGCTCAACGACTCGATCGTGTTCGACTGGCGCCTCAGTCCCTACGACGTCGATCAGTCCCAGGCCCACGCCGCGATGCTCGCCGCCCAGGGGATCATCTCCGAGGCCGACCGCGACGCGCTGATCGACGGGCTGGCGCAGGTCCGCCGCGAGCTCGACGACGGCTCGTTCCCGTTCGCCGACGGCGACGAGGACATCCATATGGCGATCGAGCGGCGGCTCACCGAGATCGTCGGGCCGGTCGGGGGGCGGCTGCACACCGCCCGCTCGCGCAACGACCAGGTGGCCACCGACGTGGCGATGTTCGTGCGCGCCCACGCCCAGGCGACGCTCGCGCAGATCAACGCGCTGGCCGGAACGCTCGTCGATCAGGCCGAGCGCCACCTCGACTGGCCGATGCCCGGCTACACGCACCTGCAGCGCGCGCAGCCGATCTACCTCAGCCACCACCTGCTCGCCTACGTGTGGATGCTGCTGCGCGACCGGACGCGCTTCGAGGCCGTCGTGGCCGCCACCGCGGCGCTGCCGCTCGGGGCCGGCGCGCTGGCCGGGGTCAACTTCGACACCGACCGTCGCGCCGTGGCCGCGCAGCTGGGCTTCCCGCGCGTCGCCGAGAACTCGGTCGACGCCGTCTCCAACCGGGACTTCGTCCTGGACTACCTGGCGGCGGCGGCCACCTGCGCCACTCATCTGTCGCGCCTGGGCGCGGAGATCGTCCTGTGGTCCACCGAGGAGTTCGGCTTCTGCGAGGTCGCCGACGCGTGGGCGTCGGGCTCGTCGATCATGCCCCAGAAGAAGAACCCCGACGCTGCCGAGCTGCTGCGCGCCAAGGCGCCGCGAGTGGTCTCCAACCTCGTCGCGCTGCACGGGGTGATGCACGGGCTGCCGCTCACCTACAACAAGGACATGCAGGAGGACAAGGAGCGGCTGTTTGACTCCTGCGACACGCTGGAGCTGTGCCTGACGGCGGCGCACGGGATGCTCGCGACGATCACCTTCCGCCGCGATCGCCTGGCCGCGGCGGCCGCCGACCAGCTGCTGGCGGCCACCGACATCGCCGACCTGCTCGTGCGCCGCGGCCTGCCGTTCCGCGAGGCCCACGGCGTCGTCGCGGGCCTCGTGCGGACGTCGATCGAGCGGGGCACGACGCTGTCGCAGCTCACGCCCGCCGAGCTCGCCGAGCACTCGCCGCTGCTCGACGACGAGTTCTACCGCCTGCTGCAGGACGGCGCGTGGCTGGAGACGAAGGTCTCGGAGGGCGGCACCAGCCTCGCCCGGGTGCGCGAGCAGCTGCAGCGCGCCCGCGCCGCGCTGTCGTGAAGCCGGCGTTCTACGCGCGCCCCGTGCTCGAGGTCGCCCGGGACCTCGTCGGCTGCGTGGTCACCCACGGGGAGTGCGCCGGGGTGATCGTCGAGGCCGAGGCCTACCACGATTCCGAGCCGGCCTCCCACGCCTTCACCGGGCTGACGCCCCGCACGCAGACGCTGTTCGGGCCGCCCGGCCACGCCTACGTCTACCGCTCCTACGGGGTCCACGCCATGCTCAACGCGGTCTGCGAGCCCGAGGGCGTCGGCTCAGGGGTCTTGATCCGGGCGCTTGAGCCGACCGCCGGGCTGGAGCTGATGCGCGCGCGGCGCGGGGGGCTCGGCGATCGCCTGCTGTGCGCCGGGCCCGGGCGCCTCACCCAGGCGCTCGGGATCACGCTGTCTGACAACGGCGCCGACCTCGCCCGCGGCCCGATCGTGATCACCGCGCGCCCCCGCGCGTGGCGCCACCCGGAGATCGCCTGTGACCGCCGGATCGGGATCACCAAGGCCGTCGAGCTGCCGTGGCGCTTCTGCGTCGTCGGCAGCCGCTATCTCTCGCGCCCGTCGCGGCCGGCCGCCGCCGGGTCGCCGGTGCCTTCGCCCCCCCGTGAGCGGTGTGTGACCTGAGCGCGGTCGGCGTGCTGTCGGAGATGAAGCCGCGGCGGGGGAGGGGGTGGAGGCGGCGTTCACGCGATCATCCACCGCCCTCACTCTCGCCGTTGACCCGCCCGCGGCGCGACGGCCCCTCCGACCGGCCCGCCCACCCCGGCGCCTTCCCCAGCCGCAGCTTCATCCCCCAACCGCCGCCGGCATCCCACACGGTGTTCGCGGGAACCGTCGCCTTCATTTCTGAGCAAGATCCACGGCGACGGCACAGGTTTGGCACGAACTGCCGGGGAGAGCGCGCGGCCATGGCGAAGCTCACACCGCGTGCTGGATCTGTCACTGGCCAGCGTGCCCTGCGGGAGGCCGTACAGGCTCGCCGCTAGCCGCCCCCGCCGATTCCCGCCCCTCCGGTCCCGCCTCCGCTTCCGCCTCCGGCCGTCCCCCCGGTGCCGGCCGTCCCCCCGGTGCCGGCCGTCCCGCCGGCGCCGCCCCCGGTACCCGCTGTCCCGCCGGTGCCGCCGCCGGTGCCGGCCGTGGCGCCGGCGGCGCCCCCCGCGCCGCCCCCGGCCGTCCCGCCGGTGCCGGCCGCTGCGCCGGTCGCGCCCGCACCGCCGGTCGGGGTCGTGCCCGCGCCGCCGCTCGGGGTCGTTCCCGTGCCGCCCGGGTTGGCGCTCGGCGCGATCGCCGTGCCGGTGCCCGCCGAACTGCCGGACGTGCTCGAGGCGCCGGTCTTGGCGTGATGCGGATGGGGGCCGTACTCGGTGGCCTCCTGGGCGTCGATCTGGAGCGCCTGGCTCATGAATGCCCGCCAGATCAGGGCGGGGTAGGTGCCGCCCTCGACGGGCGCGCCGTTGTACAGCGTGGTCATCGGGATCAGCTTGTTGGGGAAGCCGACCCACACCGCCGTGGTCAGCTGCGGCGTCCACCCGACGAACCACGCGTCGCCGTAATCCGAGGTCGTCCCGGTCTTGCCGACGACGTCGAAGCCCGAGATCGCGGCGTTGGTGCCCGTTCCGTACTTGACGACGCCCTCGAGCATGTCGTGGATCGTCTGCGCGATGCTCGCCGGGATCACCCGCTTGGTGTGCGGAGTGCTCATCAGCGTGTGCTTCCCGCGGCAGGTGACGACGCCGCAGTTGATCTGGGCGATCCCGATCGGGCCCCGGTCGACGTCGCCGAGCACCGGGTCATAGACGCGCAGACCGCCGTCGGCCATCGTCTCGTAGGCGTGGGCCATGTCGAGCGCGCTGACGCCGACCTTGAGCCCGCCGATGATCATCGAGTAGTTCGTCGAGATCGGCGAGCGTATTCCCATCGCGTGCGCCATCGCCGCGATGCGCTTGGTCCCGACACCGGGAGACAGCCCGAGCTGGGTGAAGATGCTGTTGTCGGAGTAGGCGGTGGCGTTGAGGAGCGTCTCGGGCCCGTTGTAGGCGTTGTCGAAGTTGTGGACGTAGTAGTGCTCCTTGCCCGCGCTGTTGGGCACGATCAGATCCAGCGGCTTGGAGTCGAAGACCGAGTCGGGGCCGTAGCCGTGCTCGAGCGCGACCGCCAGCGTGAACGGCTTGAACGCCGAGCCGGGCTGGCGGAAGCCCTCGGTCGCCAGATTGAACGGATACTGCTCATAGTCCTGCTCGCCGTCGACCACCGGACCGCCGACCATCGCGCGGACCTGACCGGTCTTGTTGTCGATCGCGACGAGCGTCGCCACCGGCTCGTCCGGGCCGCTCGGCAGCTCCTCGGAGACCGCGTCGACCGCTGCCTGCTGCATCGGCAGGTCGATCGTCGTGCGGATCCGCAGGCCCCCGTAATAGGCGCGATACTCGGCGGCCCCCGCCTGCTGGGGCGTGGACCTGGATCGCAGGCCCATCGCCCTCAGGATCTGGGGCGTCAGCCAGCTGGTGAAGTACGGGTCGGCGCCGGGCTCCTGCGGCTCCTCGATCTGGCCGGCCGTCGGCAGGGGCGCGTTCACGCCCTCCTCGTAGGTCTGGCGATCGATCATGTGCTGGGCGTACATGTCGGCCAGCACGACCTTGCGACGGCTGCGCGCGGCGGCCGGATGCAGGACCGGATCGAACGCCGTCGGGTTGGCGACCATGCCGGCGAGCAGCGCGGCCTCCCAGGGATCGAGCTCGGACGCGCACGTGGGGCGCGGGGAGTGCGGCGTGCTGTCGCCGCAGCCCCCGCTCGTGCCGTCGGTGGCGGCATCGGGCAGGTAGCCGTGGCGCCGGCCGAAGTAGACGCGCGCGGCCGACTCCGCTCCGTAGGCGCCGTTGCCGAAGTAGATCGTGTTCAGGTAGGACGTGAGGATCTTCGACCTCGCCCACTCGTGGGTGAGGTGGAAGGCGAGTGCCGCCTCGCGCAGCTTCTCGAAGATCGTCCGGTTGTCCTCCTCCGACAGCGCGTTCTTGACGAACTGTTCGGCGATCGTCGAGGCGCCCTCGCGCGGTCCGCCGGTGACGTCGGAGATGAGCGCGCGGGCGATGCCCTTGATGTCGACGCCCGGGTCGGTCCAGAACCGCTTGTCCTCGACGGCGACGATCGCGCGGCGCATCCACGGTCCGAGCTGCTTGAAGGTGTCGATGATGTCGCGGTTGGGTGGCGCGAAGATCCCGATCGGCCTCCAGTGATCGTCGAACAGATAGGAGTTGACCTGATGCCCGTACTGCTGCTTGTTCTCGATCTGGGGCAGGTCGGAGGCGACCGCCATCATCATCCCGAAGATCGCCGAGACGATCGCCAGCGTGCCGAAGCCGGCCAGCAGCGAGATCAGCCGCAGCTTGCGGATCCGGGGCTTGGTCCGGCGCGTGCCGCGACGCCGGCGGCGGGGTCGTCTGAACGGGATCGCGCCGGAGGCGTCCGGGCGCTCAATGGGGTTGTCGTCGTCGTCGCTCATGCGATCGATGGTGCTCTGACGCCGATCGCCGGCCACGCGGGACCGACGGTGCGGTCGGAGTCTGTCCGCGCCCGTCTGAGAGGGCGAAGCTTCCGTGGCGGCGGCGAAAGTCTAGCATTGGCCCCATGCGGCCCGGGTCATCGAAATCGGCCGCGCGATGACCCCGGCGGCCGCCAACCCGCCGCCGGGCGCCGGCCGCCCGCCGGGTGACGTCAGCTCGCCGACGCGGGCTGCGGCGTGGCTCACCCGCAACGCGGTCGACTGCCTGCCGGAGGGAGGGCTCGAGCGCAAGCTGCAGGAGGGCAGGCCGTTGCGGGTCAAGCTCGGGATCGACCCCACTGCGCCCGACATCCACCTCGGCTTCACCGTCGTGCTGCAGAAGCTGCGCGAGTTCCAGGATCTCGGCCACACGGTGGTGCTGATCGTCGGCGACTACACCGCGCGGGTGGGCGACCCCAGCGGTCGCTCGAGCACACGGCCGGTGCTCGATCCGGCGCAGATCGACGCCAACGCCGCGACCTTTCAGCAGCAGGCCCTGTCGGTGCTCGATCCCGGCCGGCTCGAAGTCCGCTTCAACGGCGAATGGCTGGACATGCCGATGTCGGACCTGTTCGCGCTGCTGCGCACCGCGACCGCCGGCCAGATCCTGGAGCGCGACGACTTCGCCAAGCGCTGGGCGGCGCACGAGCCGATCTCGCTGCTGGAACTGCTCTATCCGATGCTGCAGGGCTACGACTCGGTCGCCGTGCGCGCCGACGTCGAGCTCGGCGGCGCCGACCAGAAGTTCAACCTGCTGCTCGGCCGCGACGTCCAGCGTGCCTACGGCCAGCCCGAGCAGGTGATCCTCACCCTGCCGCTGCTGACCGGCACCGACGGGGTGCGCAAGATGTCGAAGTCCTACGGGAACTACATCGGCGTCACCGACAGCCCGCAGGACGTCTACGGCAAGACGCTCAGCATCCCGGACACGTCGCTGCCCGACTGGTACGCGCTGCTGCTCGATCGCCCGCCGGATCCCGGGCTCGGGCCCCGGGACGCCAAGCGGGCGCTCGCCCGGGCGCTCGTGGCCCGCTTTCACGGCGCGGGCGCCGTCGGCCCGGCCGAGGAGGCGTTTGATCGCGTCCATGTCCGCCACGAGCGGCCCGCCGAGATCGACGTCGTCCAGTGGCCCACCGGCGACGGCTCGGTCCATCTGCCGGCGCTGCTGGCGAGCGCCTTCGGCGTCTCGACCTCCGAGGCGCGCCGCCAGCTCGGTCAGGGCGCGGTCCGGCTCGACGGGGAGCCGCCGGCCGCCGGGACGCTGGACCTGCCCGCCGCCGACCTCGACGGCCGGGTCCTGCAGCTCGGAAAGCGCCGGTTCGCGCGGATCGCGATCACGCCGGGGGCGGGGCCGTGACCGGGCGCCGTCGGGGGCCGCGATGACCGTCGGCGGCGGATCGTGACCGGTCCGGGAGCGCGATGACGATCGGCGGCGGATTGCTGCGGCTGCAGACGCCGGGCAACGGCCACGTCGTCGACCTCACCGAGGGCGTGCGCCGAGTCGTGGCCGCGGCCGGGGCGCAACGCGGGCTCGTGACCGTGTTCGCGGTCGGCGCGACGGTGGGCGTGACCACGATGGAGTTCGAGCCGGGCGGGGTCAGCGACCTGCAGGCGCTGCTCGAGCGGCTGATCCCGACCCGCGGCGACTACGAGCACAACCGCCTCAACCACGACTCCAATTCCCACGCCCATCTGCGTGCCGCGCTGATCGGGCCGTCGGAGACGATCCCGGTCGTCGACGGCAGCCTGATGCTCGGCACCTGGCAGCAGATCGTGCTGATCGACTTCGACGATCGGCCGCGAGAACGCACGGTGAGCGTGCAGGTCGTATGCTGAGCGAGCGTCGAGTACGGCCCGGCGCCGGCTGCGGAACGCAAATGTGACGACGCCGGTTGCAAGCGCTATACTCGTCGGTCCGCCCCGGAGCCGGAATCCGGACCCGGGCGTGCCCCTGAGGAGGAATACCTTCCTGAAGAGGTGCGACGGTCTTTGAAAACTCAACAGCATGCGCACTCTTCGGCCGAAATACCTCGGCCGAGATGTGTGTCCAGGTTCGACGCCGTCGCTCCGACGATCCCCCTCATCGGGGACACGCTCGGACGGCGGTGCCAAGATTGACCCCGTCTTGCGCCCCGGAGCCCACCGTGTACTACGGGCTCCCTCGTGTGGGTGCGAGGGTCCGATCCTTCCAGGGACGGACCCAGGACTGAGAACCTGTCGGCGGCGGCCGCTTCGGTTGCCACGGTCGGCGTAGTTCTTCACGGAGAGTTTGATCCTGGCTCAGGACGAACGCTGGCGGCGTGCCTAACACATGCAAGTGGAGCGACGAACCAGGCTTCGGCCTGGGGCAAAGCCGCGAACGGGTGAGTAACACGTGGGTAACCTGCCCTGATGATCGGGACAACCCGAGGAAACTCGGGCTAATACCGAATGTGCCCCCTGGCCGTAAGGCCTCTGGGGAAAGGAAGCTTCGGCCTCCGCATCGGGATGGGCCCGCGGCCCATTAGCTTGTTGGTGAGGTAACGGCTCACCAAGGCTACGATGGGTAGCTGGTCTGAGAGGACGATCAGCCACACTGGGACTGAGACACGGCCCAGACTCCTACGGGAGGCAGCAGTGGGGAATCTTGCGCAATGCGCGAAAGCGTGACGCAGCAACGCCGCGTGGGGGAAGACGGCCTTCGGGTTGTAAACCCCTTTCAGTTGGGACGAAGCTTCGCCGGTGAATAGCCGGCTGGAGTGACGGTACCTTCAGAAGAAGCCCCGGCTAACTACGTGCCAGCAGCCGCGGTAATACGTAGGGGGCAAGCGTTGTCCGGAATCATTGGGCGTAAAGAGCGTGTAGGCGGCCCGGTAAGTCCGCTGTGAAAGTCCAGGGCTCAACCCTGGAAAGCCGGTGGAAACTGTCGGGCTAGAGTCCGGAAGAGGCGAGTGGAATTCCTGGTGTAGCGGTGAAATGCGCAGATATCAGGAGGAACACCAATGGCGAAGGCAGCTCGCTGGGACGGTACTGACGCTGAGACGCGAAAGCGTGGGGAGCAAACAGGATTAGATACCCTGGTAGTCCACGCTGTAAACGATGGGCACTAGGTGCGGGAGGTGTCGACTCCTCCCGTGCCGAAGCTAACGCATTAAGTGCCCCGCCTGGGGAGTACGGCCGCAAGGCTAAAACTCAAAGGAATTGACGGGGGCCCGCACAAGCAGCGGAGCATGTGGTTTAATTCGACGCAACGCGAAGAACCTTACCTGGGCTTGACATGTGAGTGACCGCCGTGGAAACACGGTTTCCCTTCGGGGCACTTTCACAGGTGGTGCATGGCTGTCGTCAGCTCGTGTCGTGAGATGTTGGGTTAAGTCCCGCAACGAGCGCAACCCCCGTCGCATGTTGCCAGCATTCAGTTGGGGACTCATGCGAGACTGCCGGTGACAAACCGGAGGAAGG
>JBELAG010000157.1:0-13303 GCA_049509055.1 Solirubrobacteraceae bacterium | reverse complement strand
TGACCGGCGCCTCCGCACAGGCATGCGCACCAATGGTGCAGTTTGGATAGGCTCGGCGTCACGCTCAGTCGATCAGGAGACACGGCATGCCCCCCGCCAAACGCTCGTCCACCAGTTCGACCTCGTCATCGGCCAAGCCGGCCGCCAAGCGCGCCGCGCCCGCTTCTGAAGCCGAGAGCCTTGCCACGGTCGCCGCCCAGCTCGCCAAGGGCGTGGTCAACCCCCGGGATCTCGTGATGCTGACGCGTGAGCTCATCCAGGAGACGCTCGACGACGCCGCCGCGCGCGGCCGGGTGACCCGCAAGGACGCCAACGAGCTCGTCTCCGAGCTCCTGCGCCGCGGCCGCCAGGGCGGCGACGAGATGGTGGGGGACGTCGAGTCACTGCTGGGCAAGGGTCAGCGCCGGCTCGGCTCGGCGACCAAGCGCGCCCGCGGCTCTGAGCCGGTCGAGCGGCTCGTGCGCGGCGCGGACCGCGCTCGCCGCGCCGCCGGCGTCGGGCCCACCTTCCCGATCATCGGCTACGACGAGCTCAACGTCGCGCAGGTTCAGAGCCGCCTGAAGGAGCTGAGCCAGCCCGAGCTGCGCAAGGTGCTCGACTACGAGCGCAAGACCGCCAACCGCAAGTCGGTGGTCGGCGCGATCGAGAAGTCGCTGCCCTGAGCCGGGGCGTCCGCCCCCGGCGGCTGCCATGCTAGGTGCCATGTCCACCGCTTCGACCGGCCAGACCCGTCCCCAGCGCGGCGACGAGCTCGAGCTGACGATCGACACGCTCGCGTTCGGCGGCGCGGGCGTCGCGCGCCTGGACGGGTACGTCGTGTTCGTCTCCGGGGCGATGCCCGGCGACCGCGTGCGGGCGGTCATCGGCAAGCGCAAGCGCGCCTACGCCGAGGCCCGCACGCTCGAGGTCCTGACGCCCGGGCCCGACCGGATCGAGCCGGTCGCCGCTCACCCCGGCGCGCCGTGGCAGGTCCTCTCCTACGACCGCCAGCTGGAGGTCAAGCAGGCGCAGGTCCAGGACGCGCTGCGACGGATCGGCCGGTTGGAGGGCTTCGTGCTGGAGCCGATCGTGCCGGCGGTCGCCCCCTGGCGCTACCGCAACAAGCTCGAGTACTCGTTCGGCGCCGGCCCCGACGGCGAGCTGGTGTGCGGCTTTCACGCCCCCGGCACGTGGGACGAGATCGTCGCGATCGACGACTGCCTGCTGGCCTCCGAGCCCGCCAACCGGGCGCGGGAGCAGATCGTGACGTGGTGTCGCGAGCGCGGCCTGCGCCCCTATGACCGCCACACCGGCGAGGGGATGGCACGCAACCTCGTCGTGCGCGAGGGCCGGCGCAGCGGCGCGCTGCAGGTCCGGCTGATCACCGGCGAGGGTCCGCTGGACCGCGCTTCGCTGATCGCCGCGGGCGAGGGCCTCGACGGCCTGCTGTGGACCCGCCAGGCCAGTGTCGCCGAGACCACCCAGGGCGGCGAGACCGAGCTGCTGGCGGGGTCTGACCGCTTCGAGGAAACGGTCGGCGGGATGCGCTTTGAGATCTCCTCTTCGGCCTTCTTTCAGACCAACACCGAGATGGCCGACCGTCTGTACGCGCTGGCGATCGAGTACGCCCGGCTGGGCGGCTTCGAGCGCGTCTATGACCTCTACTGCGGGATCGGGACGATCGGGCTGCTGATGTCGCCCCGGGCCGCCGAGGTGTGGGGGCTGGAGCTCGTGCCCGAGGCGATCGCCGACGCGATCGCCAACGCGCGCGCCAACGAGATCGACAACGCCCACTTCTTCGCCGGCGACGTGCGGCTCGCGCTCGGCGAGCTCGTCGGCCGCGCGGGCCGCCCCGACGTCCTCGTCGTCGACCCACCGCGCGCCGGCCTCTCCCAGAAGATCGTCCGGCGGATCATCGAGGCCTCGCCGCAGCGGATCGTCTACCTCTCGTGCAACCCGACCACGCTCGCCCCCAACGCCGCCCAGCTCGTGGAGGCCGGCTACGAGCTCGTCCGGGTCCGCCCCGTCGACATGTTCCCGCAGACGCCGCACATCGAGTGCGTCGCCGAGCTGGTGCGGGCTCGGTAAGGGCGCTCGGGGACGATGCGCGCCGTCACGATCCGCGACCAGCAGCTGAGTGTCGAGGAGCACCCCGACCCGGCGCCGGGCTCCGGCGAGGTGCTGGTACGGGTTCACGCGGCCGGTCTCAACGGGGCCGACATGATGCAGCTGCGCGGCGGCTATCCCGCACCCCCGGGCTCGCCGGCCGACATCCCCGGCCTCGAGCTGGCCGGCGAGGTGGTGGGGTGCGGTCCCGGCGCACATCGCTTCTCCCCGGGTGACCGGGTGATGGCGATCGTCGGCGGCGGCGGCCAGGCCGAGCTGGTCACCGTCCACGAGCGGGTCCTGATGCCGGTCCCCGAGCGCCTCGCCTGGGCTGAGGCCGGCGGCGTCCCCGAGGTCTTCACCACCGCCCACGACGCCCTGTTCACCCAGGCCGGGCTCGTCGTCGGCGAGCGGCTCCTCGTCCACGGCGGCGCCGGCGGCGTCGGCACCGCGGCGATCCAGCTCGGGCGCGCGGCGGGCGCCCGGGTGACCGCCACCGTGCGCAGCGCGCAGTTGCGCGACCAGGTGGCCGCGCTCGGCGCCACCGTGATCGCGCCCGAGGGCTTCGCCGAGCACGGCCCGTTTGACGTCATCCTCGAGCTCGTCGGCGCGCCCAACCTCAAGGACAACCTCAAGAGCCTGGAGACCGCCGGCCGGATCACGGTGATCGGCACGAGCGCCGGGGCGCGCGGCGAGATCAACCTCGGCGTGCTGATGATGAAGCGCGCGCGCCTGTACGGCTCGACCCTCCGGGCCCGCCCGCTGGAGCAGAAGGCCGCCACCGCCCGTCTGATGGAGCGCTCAGTGCTCCCGCTGCTGGCCTCGGGCGCGGTCACGGTCCCGATCGCCGGCACCTACCCCCTGGCCGATGCCCCCGCCGCCTACGAGCGCTTCGCCGCCGGGGGCAAGCTCGGCAAGATCGTCCTGGTCACGTCCTACTAGTCCGAAGTGGCACGATTTGCCGGTCGCGGCATGCGTCACGGGGGTGAAGGCGCAACTCCGCGCCGCCGCCCTCGTTGCCAGGAGACGGATGCGATGGTGGGTGCTCTCCGTGGTGATCGTGGCGACCGGCCTCGCGGCCGGGGCGTCCCCGGCGGCGGCCGCGGCACCCGCGGCGCTGAGCTGGAGCGCGCCGGTGCTCATCGACAGCTCCCCCACCGGCGCCCACCAGCCCAGCGAGACGCAGCTGGCGTGCCCGTCGGCGCGTCTGTGCGTCGCGGCGCAGGCCCACGGGGTGACCGTGTCGACCGATCCGCTCGCTCGCGACCCGGTGTGGACGCAGCACAGCTTCCTGGGGATCGCGGGCTACGACGGCGACCCGCTCACCGGCGTCGCCTGTCCGTCGGCGCGGCTGTGCATCGCGACCGGCGATCAGGAACGCCTGTTCGTCTCCCGGGATCCGTCGGGCGGCTCGGCCACCTGGCGCGCGATGCTCGGGCCCCGGGTGAGCCAGTTGACCTGCCCGACGCCGCACTTCTGTGCCGGCGTGGGCGATGACTTCGTGGCGATGTCGACCGATCCCGCCGCCGGCGCATCCGCCTGGCGCCAGACGACCTTCGAGGCGGGCTACAACGCGCTGACCAGCGTGTCGTGCCCGTCGGGCGCGCTGTGCGTGGCCACCGACGACGACGGCAACGTCCTCACCGCCACCGACCCCACCGACCCCGCCGGCTGGTCGGTGGGGAGCATCGCGCCCCCCGGCTGGACCGCGTCGTCCGAGGACCCGGTGGCGACGTCCTGTCCATCGCCGGCGCTGTGCGTGGCGATCGCCGGGACCGACGTCGTCACCTCCACCGATCCGGCAGCCGGCGCATCGTCGTGGCACGCGGCCTCGGCGTATGCCGGGCCGCTGGCGTCCCAGGCCACGCTGACCAGCATCGCCTGCCCGTCGGCGAGCCTGTGCGTGGCCGGCAACCTCGACGGCCAGGTGCTCGCCGGCAGCGATCCCGCCGCCGGCGGCGGAGCGTGGACCGCGACCCGGGTCGGCATGCGGGAGACGTTCGGCCCGAGCGGCACCGACGACCGCCCGATCGACAGCATCTCCTGTTCCGGCGATCAGCTGTGCCTGGCCACCGACGGATGGCACGTCTTCATCTCCACCGATCCGGCCGGCGGCGTCTGGACCACCGACACGCCGCCGGCGCTCGGCGGCCCCGTCTACTGCGCGTCGACGCGCCTGTGCGTGCTCGCCGCGGGCGGGTTGCTGCTGACCACCACCGACCCCGGCGCCCGGACGCCGGCCTGGCGGACGACCAGGCTGGCCCTCCCGGCGCTGTCGGCGATCGGCGCCGTGGCGTGCTCGCCGTCGCTGCGCTGCGTGGCGCTGGACGAGAGCAGCGGCGACGCCGCCACGAGCGATGATCCGACCGGCGGCGCGAAGGCCTGGTCGATCACGAGGATCGACGCCGTGGCGCCGGAGGACGGGTTCCCGGTCTCGACGCTTGACGGAGTGGCCTGCCCGACCGATCGGCTGTGCGTGGCGATCGACGAGCTCGGCGACGTGGTCGACGGCATCGCCGGCGACCACTGAGACCGCGCGGTCAGTACGGCGGGAGGTCCGCCCACCACTGCCCGAGCACGCGGAAGGCGGACCAGAAGGCGCGCTTGGCGACCTCCTCGTCGAGCGCCTCGTCGATGTTGGGCACGTACAGCGCTTCGATCGACGGCGTCAGTCGCTGCAGCGCGCCGGGCGAGGCGTCGAGCCGGCGGGCGAGCGGGAGGTCGAGCTCGTTGACGACCGACAGGGCGTCCTCGCCCATCACGACGACGATCTTCGGCGAGACGATCGCCAGCTCCTCGATCAGGCGCGCGACGCAGCCCGGATCGGCCATCGCCGGATCGGTCACCGGGCACTTGACGCACAGGGTGCCGTAGACGGCGAGCGGGTCGATGTTCAGCCGCTTGAGCGACTTCATCAGCGCGTTGCCGGTGCGGCCGTAGAACGCGACCCCCTCCTCAACCTCGGCGGGCCGCGCGGAGTGCTTGATCATGAAGATGTCGGCCTGCGGATGGCCGGAGCCGAGCACCGGCATCAGCTGGCCGCGCGGGCAGTGCGGGCACTCCGACAGGCGCCGCGCGAACGAGTTGAGCTCGCGGATCGCGCGCTCGAGGTACTTCTCACGGATCTCGTCGTCGGTGGCCGGCACGTGTCCACGATTGGACGGCAGCCCGGCTTGTCCTTGCGACTGCATCAGGACTTGCGCCCCGTGGCGCGCCGGACCCGGCGCTCCCGGGAGGCCCGGCGGGCGGCTTCAGGAAGCGCTTTGGTCTGCAGGAACTTGAGCGCCTGGACGTACAGCAGGCTCGCCGGATTGCGGATGATGTCGGCGTCGCGCAACGACTGCAGGAATTCCTCCGGACCGTCGAAATCGCGCATCCGGATGCGGACCGAGCCCAGGCCCTGGGTAACGTGGGCGTCGGATCCGGCGCCGGCGGGGATCCGGTACTTGGCGGCGAAGCGGACCGCCTCCTCGTTGAACTCCGAGATCGCCACCCGCGGGTTGAAGACCTCGATCGCGTCGACGTCGTCGACCACCGCCAGCAGGTGCTCGTAGTCGGGAACCGAGTGCATCCGGTCAAACGGATGGGGGACGTAGACGAGGCCGCCCTGGCGCCGGATCTCGGCGATCGTCTCCTGGAGGGTCATGCCGTGCGGGATCTTCTCCTCGATGAACAGGCCGATGACCTCGCCCTGCTCTGCGGTCTTGACCTCCTCGCCGACGATCACCTTGATCCCGTTGGCCTTGGCCCGCGCCTCCAGCGCGCCGGAGATCTCGTTGTGGTCGGTGACCGCGATCGCCCCCAGGCCACGGCCGCGCGCCTCGGCGAGCAGCACCTCGACGGGCGTCGCGCAGTCGTTGGAGTGGTCGGTGTGCATGTGCAGGTCGACGTCGATCAGCGGCCGGGCGGACAGCCGGGCGCGCACCGGCGCGCTGCTCTCGTCGCCGCGGCGGCGCGCGGCGAGCTCGCGGTAGAGATCGTCGAGCCGGCCGGCGACGTGCGGCCAGCCCAGCGCGACGCGGTGCTCGCGGGTGCGAGCGGCCATCTGCGCCAGCACGGCGGGGGCCGACAGCAGGCGGGCGAGGTGCGCGGTGAGCGTCTGCGTCTCGCCCGGCTCGTAGATCAGCCCCCACTCGCCGTCGTGCAGGATCTCCTCATAGGCGGGCAGGCGCGAGGCGACGACGACCGCGCCGCAGCCGAAGGCCCGGATCATCATCCCCGGCGTCGGGCGGACGCCCTCGGAGGCGAACACCGCCACGTCGGCGCCGGCCAGCACGTCGGCCGCCTCGCGGTCGGGCGACTCGACGAACGTGATCCGCTCGCGCAGCCGGCCGAGCGTCGCCGGCGGCGCCATCGGTCGCGGCGACCACACCGTGGCGTGCCAGTCGAGCTCGGGCGCCAGCGCCCGCAGCGCGCGCAGGAACATCCGCAGCGCCGCCCGCTCCTCGGTGACGATCATCGCCAGCTCCGGCACGGCGTTGGCGGGCCGCTCGGGCGCCGGGTCGGCTCCGGGCGCGATCAGCCGGTACTCGCCGGGGAAGTAGCGCTGGATCAGGGTCCGCGTCGCGGCATAGCTGGCGACGCGCGCGTCGAGGCGGGCGAACAACAGGCGCGACAGCGGGCCGGTCAGCTGGGTCGACAGGATCCGCTCGGTCGGGGCGTGGAAGGTGGCGACGTTGAGCGCGTGGGAATGGCGCAGCGCGACGCTCGAGGCGCTCGGCGCGAACGGCTCATGGACGTTGACGATGTCGAGCGCCAGCGTGCTCAGCGCCTCCTCGATCGTCCGCGCCACGTCGACCGGCAGCGATGCCGCCCGGCGGCGGGCGGGCGCGAACGGCAGCACCTCGCCGACCCCGACCACGACCGGCTCGCCTTCAGCGTCGGCCAGCAGCTGCGCGGGTCGCGCGCGGATCGCCCGCCGGCTGTCGCGCACGAGGCCGCTCGACTGCGACGGCGCGACGATCAGCACCCGGTGGCCGCGGCGGGCGAGCTCCTGCGACACCCGCCGGACGTACTCGTTGACGTCGTTGGCCACCTCCCAGGCGAACGGCGTCACCTGGGCGATCGCCAGGCTGTCGGTGAAGCGCGCGCCGATCCGCGGGAGCGAGCCGGAGGGGCGAGCCGCGGGCACCGCCACAGTGTATTGCGCAGCGTTTCCGCCGCCGCCCGCGGCGGCCCGCGTCGGTCAGCCCGCCGGCGCGGCCTTGCTCTTGCTCTTGGCTGCGGCCGCGTCGTCGATCGGCTTGCGCGCGTACTGCTTGATGAACGCCTCGGTGAGCGATCGCGCCTCGTCGTCGGGGCGCTGGTGCATCGGCGACTTCATCAGGTAGGAGCTCGGGCCGTCCAGCTGGCCGGACAGGCCGTTGTTGAGCGCCAGCTTCACGCAGCGCACCGCGTCGGTGACGATCCCCGCGGAGTTGGGCGAGTCCCACACCTCGAGCTTGAGCTCGGCGGTCAGCGGCACGTCGCCGAACGCCTGGCCCTCGAGGCGGATGTGAGCCCACTTGCGGTCGGTCAGCCACGGCACGTAGTCCGACGGGCCGACGTGGACGTCGTCGGGCGGCAGCTCGTGGCCCATGATCGAGGTGACCGCGTTGGTCTTGGAGATCTTCTTGGACTCCAGGCGCTCGCGCTCGAGCATGTTGTAGAAGTCCATGTTGCCGCCGACGTTGAGCTGCGAGGTGCGCAGCAGCTTGACGCCGCGGTCGTGAAACAGGCGCGCCAGCGCGCGGTGGACGATCGTCGCGCCGACCTGGGACTTGATGTCGTCGCCGATGATCGGCAGACCGGCCTTCTTGAACCGCCGGTTCCAGTAGTCCTCGCGGGCGATGAACACCGGGATGCAGTTGACGAACCCGCAGCCGGCCTCGAGGATCTGCTCCACGTACCACTTCGTCGCCTGCTCGGAGCCGACCGGCAGGTAGGAGACGACCACGTCGGTCCGAGTGGCCTGCAGGACCTCGACGATGTCGGCGGTCGGGCCGGGGGCCTTGGTGATCTTCTGGGAGAGGTACTTGCCCAGGCCGTCGTGGGTCATGCCGCGCATCACCTCGACGCCGAGCGAGCCGATGTCGTCGCCGAGCTTGAGCGTGTTGTTCTGGCCGGAGAAGATGGCCTGCGAGAGGTCCTTGCCGACCTTGTCGGCGTCGATGTCGAACGCCGCGCTGAATTCGATGTCGCGCACGTGGTATCCGCCCAGATCGACGTGCATCAGACCCGGGACCTGTGCCGTCGGGTCGGCGTCGCGGTAGTACTGGACGCCCTGGACGAACGAGCTGGCGCAGTTCCCGACGCCGATGATGGCCACCCGGACCTTCTCGTGCTGATGGCGTGCGGTCCCGTTGGCGGAACCGGTCGTGGTGCTCACTGGGGAGTTCCCTTCTCGGAAAGTGCAGGCCCGCGCGGATCAGGGGGTGCGCGGGGTACCCCCGGTAGTTACAACCGCCTCCGGGGCTTGGTTACACCGCGGAGAGCCGTTCAGTCCTCCTGGCTGATGAGCTGCTTGCGGACGTAGACGATCCGCTGCACGACGGTCACGGCGCTGAGCGCCGCGAGCACGTAGACGGCGGGCGCGAGCAGGTAGAAGTGGCCGATCGACGCTCCCCGGGCGAGCACCAGGCCGACCGACAGGATCACGACGCGCACCGGCCGGGTCGCGAGGCCGACCTTGCACGCCACGCCGAGCGCCTCCGCGCGAGCCCGCGTGTAGGAGACCATCAGCGAGGCCAGGACCGCGACGACGACCGCCGCCACCGCGGCCTGGTTGTGCTGGGAGGCGAAGTAGGCGGCCACCGCGGTCAGCACGATCCCCTCCTCCAGACGATCGAGCGTCGAGTCCAGGAACGCGCCGAATGGCGTGCCCTTGCCCGACATCCGCGAGTACCGGCCGTCGAGCGTGTCCATCACCGATCCGACGATGAAGGCGATCCCGGCGAGGAAGAACAGGCGGTCGACGAGCAGTGCCGCAGCCGCCAGATTGAGCGCGAAGCCGGTCAGCGAGATCGTGTTCGGCGTCAGCCGCGACTCGATCAGCCGGTCGCGCATCAGCTCCTGCGTCGTCGGCCCGTCGCCGCGCCCGCGGCGCTGACGGGGCGGGCGAGGTCGTATGGCTGAGCTCGGATCGGCCATCGGCTCCGGCACAGGCTATGACACTAGGCCGTCGCCGGGCTGAACGCCCACGCGGCCGGCCGGACGCGAACCAGCAGTCGCGCCGCCAGCAGCCCCGAGACCACCGCGGTGAGCGCTCCCAGCACGACATCGAGCAGGTAGTGGTTGCCGGTCGCGATGACCACGAACGTGATCACCGGCGGGTACAGCCACCACGCCACGCGAGCCCAGCGGCGCCGCGCCAGCCGCGACATCGTCGCCCCGATCATCAGCGCGAAGCAGACGTGCATCGAGGGGATCGCCGCGTACAGGTTCACCAGCGCGCTGGCCGGCCCGTGCTCGGCGTCGATGCCGGTGAACTGCTGGACCGAGTCGGTGAAGCCCCACGCCGGCATCAGCCGGGGTGGCGCGGTCGGGTAGACGGCGTAGCCGACCAGCGCGATCGCCATCGCGATCATGAACATGTTGCGTACGCAGTAGAAGGACGCGTTGCGGCGCAGGTAGATGAACCCGAGCGCGCCGAACGTCACCACGAGGTGGGCGTTGATGTAGGTCCAGTCGGCAAGCTCGATCAACCAGTGCACGTGGGTCGTCCAGGCTTGGATGCGGGGCTCGACGAACACGTGCAGCGCTCGCTCGAGGTCGATCACCCTCCGCGCGTTCCACGTCGCCCGCGCCACATCGCCACTTCCGCTGGTCGCGCGCACCACCTGGTAGAGCAGGTACGCGCCGGCCATCAGCCCCAGCTGGCAAATCGCGTCGGCGCGGCCCCGGGGAAGCACGTGCGCCTCAAGCTCCCGGATCCCTCGCCGCATCGTCGTCGAGATCCTAGCCTCGCCGCCGTCAGCTTCGGGTCAGGCGCTCACGTGCAGCGAGGGGAGCGGGCGCCGATCCGCCCCGGCGCAAAGCGCGTCACCAGCGTCAGCGTCCCCGCCCGCCACGCCGTCACCCGGGTGAACGGGCCGGCCGCCGAGACGCAGCCCGCGCCCGCGCCGATCGCCCAGTAGGCGGTGAAGTGCACGCGCACGATCGCCGTGCCGGCGGCGCGCGCCGACAGCGTCAGCGACTCGGGCCCCAGCGCGCGCAGCGCGAGGACGCCGCCGGCGATCGGGGTGGCATCGGCGACGGCGTAGACGCGCCAGTGCGCCGAGCGCATCACGAGCCGCAGGTACGGCAGGCCGCCGCGGATCAGCGCCGCCTCCCGGCGCGCGGAGGCGTCGAGCGCGGCGTCGGGGAGGGCGATGAAGCGGACCGCCTCATCGTGCAGCCATGCGCGATACGTGTCCGCATTCAACCGGCCGTCATAGAAGATCGGGTTGTCGGCGATGTCGAGCTGGCGCTCCCAGCCCCGGGCGATCGGAAACCGGGTGGCCACCTCCCAGGCCTCCCAGTGGGTGCGCGTCAGCGGGATCTCGATCCGGAACGGCGCCGCGGGGGATCGCGCCGCGCGCTCCAGGAAGGCCAGCAGCGGCCGGTAGTAGCCGGCGGTCGTCGTCGGGTCCCCGGCGGTGGTGAGGATGTCGCGCACCGGCGCCTGCCAGCCGAGGTAGAGCAGCGCGATGACCGCGAGCGCGGCCGCCCGCGTCCGCCGCCGGCCCCACTCCAGCGCGGCCACCGGCGCCGCCAGCAGCGCGCCCAGCCGCGTGATGTTGCCGCCGACCGGCGTCGGCACCACGAACGCGCCGATCGTCGCCAGCGCGTACAGCGCGGCGCCGGCGCGCAGCGCGACCGCCTCGGCCGGCGCGATGGCCACCAGCAGCCCGGCGAGGATCACGATCGGCGCCATCGCGCCGACCGCGAACGGCTCCACGCCGCCCTCGGGGAAGGCGACCGCCAGCAGCGCGATCGGGGCGATCGCGGCGACCAGCACCGCGGCGCCGGGGAACGCCGCGGCGAGCCGGCGGCCGCCGCGCGCGCCGTCACGTGGGCCGTCATGCGGGCCGCTGCGCGGGGCGTCGCCTGGGCCGCCGCGCCGGCCGTCGAGCATCGCGCCGAGGGCGTACCCGCCGGCCGCCAGCCCGGCGAACAGGGCCGCGACCGGGCTGCACAGCGCCGACAGCGCCGCCAGCGCGCACGCCGGCGCGACGGCGCCGCCGTCGAGCGCGGCGACCGCGCCGAGCGCCGGCAGCGCGCCGAACGCGAACGCCAGCCGCCCGGTGTACAGGTCGATCGCGGTGGCGGCGCCGAACAGGATCGCGCCCGGCAGGGCGGCCGTGCCGAAGTGGCGGCGCGCGAGCGGCTCGAACACCGCCGCGGTGGCCGTCGCCGCGATCGCCGCGGCCAGCTGCGGCGACAGCACGGACGCGACGGCGGGGAACAGGATGCCGTAGCCGACGATGTCGTGGCCCGCGTACCACAGGTTGTCCCACAGGCCGAACCCCTCCACCCCGAACAGGTGGGCGCGGAACAGCTGCGCGGCCAGGTCGACGCTCGGCGGGGCGACGATCACGTACGCCGCCGCGAACGCGGCCGCGACGAGCGTCGGCAGCGCGCGCATCCGGTCCCAGGCCGGGTCCGCGCGCCCGGGCCGCGGCACGACCCGCGGCGCGACCGCGGTCACTGCGGCTGCGGGTCGCAGACGAACGCCGCCAGCTGATCGAGCACCGCGGGCGCGTCGAGCCAGGGCCAGTGTCCGGCGTCGGGAACGAGCGTCACCGTCGAGTTGCTGAGCCTGGCCGCATAGGCGTGTGCGAGCTCGGGCGCCAGCCACGGGTCACGCTCGCCCCACACGATCAGCGCCGGCTGGCTGAGCGTCTCCAGGGCGGCCCCGGCCTGCGCCAGCGCCGCAGGGTCCGCGGAACGGTGCAGGCGCAGGATCGCGCGCTGGGTGCCCTGGTCGAACTGCTCCCAGACGGCGTCGACCCGGGCCGGTGGCCAGGCCCCGGGGGCGACGGTGCCCGAGCGCAGTGCACGGGCCATCGTGCGCTTGCCGACCGAGCCCATCAGCAGCTCGCCGACGCCGACCCGTCGCCAGCGCCGGGCGATCGGCGGCCACCGGAAGGATCCGATCAGCGGCACGGCGTCGACGATCGCCAGCCGGGTCACCCGCTCGGGATGGCGCTGGGCGTAGACCAGCCCGACCGCCGCGCCCCAGCCGTGGCCGACGATCGACACCTCGTCGATCTGCAGCGACCGGATCAGGTTCTCGAGGAAGTCGGCGTAGCCCGGCAGCGAGTAGCGCAGCGCCTGCGCCTTGCTCGAGCGACCGAACCCCGGCAGGTCCGGAGCTACCCCTCCGGTCCGCGCCAGCAGCCCCAGCCAGTCATCGGAACTGGTCGGCACGCTGTGGAGATAGAGCACCGTGGTGCCGTCCGCCGCGCCACCGCGATAGAACACCGGGGCCCCGGCGACATCGATGGTGTGCTCGTCGACGTTTTCGGTGCCCACCCGCTCGCGAGGATAACGTCCCGCCTGAGAACGACCATGAGCCACCCGATCAGCCGCATCCGATGAGCCCCGCCCACCCGACCGGCCCCCGCACGCTCTGCCTCGGCGACGCGCTCGTCGACCTGATCGGCGAGCGCCACGCCGCCCTGATGGGCGACGTCGGACGCTTCATCCCGCATTTCGGCGGCACCGTCGCCAACGTCGCCGCGTTCGCCGCCCGTGCCGGCTCACGGGTGTCGCTGGCCGGCGGCGCCGGCGACGACAACTGGGGCCGCTGGCTGCTGGACCGCCTGCGGCGCGAGGAGGTCGACACCTCGTACTTCGCGTTGCTGCCCGGCGTCCGCTCCCAGCTGGCGTTCGTGTCGATCGACGAGGACGGCGAGCCCGCCTATGAGCTCTACGGCGACAGCGCCCAGGCCGTCGTCGCCAGCCTCGGCGGGCGCCTGCAGGAGGCCGTCGGCGACGCCGACGGGTTGTTCATCTCCACCAACACGCTGGCCGGCGACCGGGAGCGCGAGCTCACGATGCGCGCCCGCCAGACGGCGCTCGACCTCGGGCGCCCGGTGATCTTCGACTGCAACGTGCGCCTGCACCGCTGGTCCTCGCGCGCCGACGCCGCCGCCAGCGCCAACGCCTGCGTGCCGGGAGCGATGCTCGTCCGCGCCAACCAGGCCGAGGCCGAGCTGATGACCGGCGAGTCCGATCCCGAGCGCGCGGCGCTGGC
>JBELAG010000156.1:0-13330 GCA_049509055.1 Solirubrobacteraceae bacterium | reverse complement strand
GCTGACGCCGAGCATGCTGCGCCGGCGGTAGTGCTCCTCGAGCTCGTCGGGCGCGATCCCGTAGGCCTGTGCGCGCTCGGTCCGCCAGCTGGAGTCCCAGATCCGCGAGCCCTGGAGCACCGCGTCGGGGTTGACGGTGTTGACGCGGATCCCGGCGGATCCCCCCTCGGCCGCCAGGCAGCGAGCCAGGTGCAGCTCGGCCGCCTTGGCGCTCGAGTAGGCCGCGGCGTTCGGGCCGGCGACGAGCGCGTTCTTGGAGGCGATGAACACGACCGAGCCGCCGCCGCCCTGATCGCGCAGCACCCGGAAGGCCTCGCGCGCGACGAGGAAGTAGCCGGTGCCCAGCACCGCCTGGTTGCGCTGCCATTCGGCCAGCGTCGTCTCGGTGACCGGCGCGCTGGAGGCGATCCCGGCGTTGGAGACGATGATGTCGATCCCCCCGAACCGCTGCACCGCGGCGGCGAACGCGGCGGCGACCGCCGTCTCGGAGGTCACGTCGCCGTCCACCGCCAGCCCCGGGCCGGCGAGCTGCGCGACCGCGTCGGCGGCGCCCTCGCCGTCGATGTCGAACGCCACCACCGCGGCGCCGGCGCCGGCCAGGGCGATCGAGATCGCGCGTCCGATGCCGCCCGCGGCGCCGGTCACCAGCGCCACCTTCCCCTGCAGCTCCCCCGGCGGCGGCGCGAGCGACAGCTTGTAGAGCTCCAACGGCCAGTACTCGACGGCGAAGCTCTCGGCCTCGGTGAGCGACACGAACTCCGACACCGCGCCGGCGCCGGCCATCACCTCGATCGCCCGGTGGTAGAGGTCACGGGAGATCGTTGCCGCCTTGAGCGTCGTGCCGGCCGCCACCAGGCCGACGTGCTCGATCAGGATCACCCGCGGGTCGGGGTCGGAGATCTGATCGCCCTCGCCGGCATTGCGCGCGAAGTAGGCGCGGTAGTCCTCGCGGTACTCCGCGGCGCCGGCGGCGATCCGCTCGCGCAGCCGCTCGACATCGTCATGGCCGGGGTCATAGGCGACCCACATCGGCACGCGCTTGGTGTGCACGAGATGATCGGGACAGGCCGCGCCGACCGTCGCGGCAGCGGCGCCGTCGCGGGAGTCGACCAGCTCGAGCACCGGCGACGAGATGTCGGAGATCAGCAGCTTGGAGCGTTCGCTGGAGATCGCTCCCCGCAGCGCGGGGAGGACCTGCGCCAGCGTCGCCTGCCGGGCGTCGGCGTCCAGGCCGGGCCCGTCGCAACCTCCGAAGCGCGCCCGGCCCTCGGTGCGCCGGTTGACCAGTTCGGCCACCTGGTTGCAGACCGCCACGGTCTGCGCGTACGCGTCGCGCGCCGTCTCGCCCCACACCACCAGCCCGTGCTTGGCCAGCACGACCAGGCGCAGGGACGGGTTGCCGCGGACCGCCGCGCCGACCTGCTTGGCCAGGGTGAAGCCGGGGCGGATGTAGTCGACCCACGCCACGCCGTCGCCGAAGCACTCCTCGATCAGCTCCCGCCCGTCGCGGGCGCAGGCCAGGGTGTTGATCGCGTCGGGATGGGTGTGGTGGACGTGGGCGGCAGGGATGAAGGCGTGCAGCAGCGTTTCGATCGAAGATCGCGGAGCGGCCGGGTCAAGCTGACAGCGCGCGAGATGGGCGACCATGTCCTCGTCGGTCATCTCCGCGCGGTCAAACAGCGGCAGGATCTCGTCCAGGCGCAGCGGCGTGAAGTCCTTCGCCGACATCGTGGCCAGATCGCTCCCCGAGCCCTTGACCCAGATCGTCGCGAGTTCGCGGCCGACGTGGTCGATGGCCGATCCCTTGGCGGACGTGTTGCCGCCGCCGAAGTTGGCCAGCGCCCGGTTGCTGCCGAGCAGGTGCGAGGCGTAGACGACCTGCTCCAGCGTCGTCGTCGCCGCGTCGGCCTCGGTGTCGCTCCACGCGTCGGGAACCGGCGCGACGGTCGGAGTGGCGATGCTCATGAACGAACCCCTTGCGAGACGGTGTCGGTGGACCGCTGCGCCGCCATCCGGGCCGCGCGGGCGGATGCGCGCAGCTCCCCGACCGGGTCGGCGGCGGCGCCCAGGCCGAGGCGCACGTGGGCGCACAGCGGCCGTACGTCGGTGTTGTAGGCGTCGAGCAGGAGCGCGTGGCCGCCGAGCACGTCGCCGTCGCGCTGGGCGGCGGCCAGCGCCGCGCGGTCGATCAGCAGCGACTTGGCGTAGGCCTCCTGCAGGTTGACGACGCTCAGCACCATCGCCTCGACCTTGGCCTCGACGTTGTGGGACTGGTCGATCGTCAGCCGCGGGAGCGCGCCGTCGCCGGCGGCGAGCTCGGCGAAGATGAGAAACAGCTCGAACGGGTTGACCGAGCCGACGATCAGATCGTCGTCGGCGTACTTGCGGTTGTTGAAGTGAAAGCCGCCCAGCCGCCCTTCGGCGCCCAGCAGCCCGACGATCTGCTCGACGTTGACGCCCTGAGCATGGTGACCGAGGTCGACGAGCACGCGCGCCCGCGGGCCCAGCCGCGAGCAGAGCAGGAGCGCCGTGCCCCAGTCGGGGATGTCGGTGGCATAGAACGCGGGTTCGAAGAACTTGTACTCGACCAGCAGCTCCTGGCGCTCGGGCAGCGCCGTGTAGAGCTCGGCCAGGTTGTCCTGCAGCCGCGCTCGCCGGGCGCTCAGGTCGTCCTGGCCCGGGTAGTTGGTGCCATCGGCCAGCCACAGCGATTGCGCCGTGGCGTGCAGCTCGGAGGCGATCGCGACGCACTCCAGCAGGTGGTCCAGCGCCTTGCGGCGGATGCCGGCGTCGGGGTTGGTGATCGAGCCCAGGCGATAGTCGGGGTCCTGGAAGAGGTTGGGGTTGATCGCCCCGGCGCGCAGCCCGCGCCGGCTGAGGTGGCCGGCCAGCTCGCCGAGATCCTCGACGGCGTCCCATGGGAAGTGCAGCGCGACGGCGGGCGCGGTGCCGGTGAGTCGGTGCACCTCGGCCGCGTCGTCGACCTTCTCAAACACGTCGCGCGGGCGGTCGGCCTGGGGGAACACGGCGAAGCGGGTGCCGGAATCGCCGTAGCCCCACGACGGGGTCTCGACCTCGAAGCCGGCCAGGGCACGCTCGATCGCGGCCAGGTCGAGGCCCCGGTCGGTCAGCCGCGCGGCGAGCGTGTCATATCCAGGGTTGGTGTCAGGCACAGCAGATCTCCTTACCGGTCACCGACAGGAAGCGTTGGTAGGTCTCGGTGGCGAGCGGCGTCGCCTCGGGCTCGAAGCGCACGAGCGACACCGACCGTGCCGCCAGCCTCCGCAGGTCGGTGAGGTCGGAGACCTCGCCGAGCGCGAGCGCCTGGACGAGCACGTTGCCCAGCGCCGTCGCCTCGATGGGGCCGGCCAGCACCGGCCGGCCGGTCAGGTCGGCGGTGAGCCGGCACAGCAACGTGTTGCGCGCGCCGCCGCCGACGACGTGCACGACGGACACCCGGCGCCGGCTGACGCGCTCCAGCTGATCGAGCACCCAGCGATACTTGCAGGCCAGCGAGACGAGGATGCAACGCAGCAGCTCGCCCTGGCCCTCGGGCGCCGGCTGACCGGCGGCGGTGCACAGGTTGGCGATCCGGCCGGGCATGTCGCCGCCGCGCAGCAGCGACCGGTCATCGGGGTCGAACAGCGCCACGTCGGCGCGGGCCTCGCCCGCGAGCGTCTGCAGCTCGCCGTAGTCCGGCGCCCGCCCGGCGGCGCTCCACGCGCGCCGGCATTCCTGCACCAGCCACAGCCCCATCACGTTGCGCAGCAGCCGCACCGTGCCGCCGACGCCGCGCTCGTTGGTGAGGTTGACCGCGGCGGCACCGGCTCCCAGCTCCGGCGCGTCGAGTTCGACGCCGAGCAGGGACCACGTGCCCGAGGACAGCACCGCGGCGCCGGGGCCGGCGAGCGGCGTAGCCGCGAACGCGCTGGCGGTGTCGTGACCGGCGACCGTGCGCACCGGCGTTGCGACGGCATCGCCGGCGTCCGCCCGGTGACCCTCCAGGACCGGGCCGAGCTCGCATCCCGCCGCCACCACGGGGCCGGCGAACGGCGCGGCCGGCAGGTCCAGCGCCGCGATCACGTCCTGTGCCCAGCGCGGCGCCCGCGCATCGAGCAGCCCGGTGGTGGAGGCGATCGTGGCCTCGTTGGCCAGCGACCCGGTCAGCCACAGCCCGAACAGGTCGGGGATCAGCGCGATCCGCTGCGCGGCCGACAACGCGGCGCCGCCGCGCTCGGCGAACAGCTGAAAGACGGTGTTGATCGCCATCGTCTGGATGCCGGTGGCGCGGTACAGCTCGTCGCGGCCGAGCCGGGCGTGCGCCCCGGCCATCACCTCGGGCGACGTGCGCCGCGGGTCGCGGTAGTGAAACGGCAGGCCGAGCGCCCGGCCGCCGGCGTCGAGCAGCGCATAGTCGCACCCCCAGCCGTCGATCCCGACACCGTCCAGCGGGCCGTCGGCCGCGGCGACCCGCAGGCCCTCCAGCGCCTGCGCGAACAGCGCCGGGAGGTTCCAATGCAGGCCGTCGGGCAGCCACAGCGGGCGGTTGTCGAAGCGGTGGACGACGCGCAGCGAGACGTGCTCGCCGTCGAGCTCGCCGACGACGACGCGCCCGCTCTCGGCGCCGAGGTCGATCGCGGCGAGCCGGCGGACCTCAGTCATCGACGCCGCTCGCGTCATGGTTGCGCCTCACCACTCACTCCCTCAGAGCCACACGGTCCCCGACGATCAAACCAGATCGCGCGTGCCGTGCGCGTCACGCCGCAGCAGCGCCAGGACGAGCACGCCGGCGCCCGCCAGCACGAGACTGGCCAGCGGGAACACGACGTCGATGACCTTCCCGGCATCGAAGGCGAGCTGAGCGCCGACGCCGAACAGGACCGCGGCGCCGGCGACGGCCAGCGCGCAGCGGGCGGCGCCGGCGATGGGGGCGCCGGACCCGGGGGCGAGCACCGCGGCCAGCGGGACGAGTCCCAGCAACACGATCAGCGCGACGTCGATTCCTGACCCGGCGTCGCGCAGCGGAAAGCCGCGCAGCGCGGTCGAGATCGCGTCGGCCTGGATCTGGGTGCCGCTCATCACGCTGTCCCCGGGCGCGATCGTCTGGTGCGCGGAGTCGCTGCCGCGCCGAGATATGTCGCCGAGCACGACGATCCGGTCGTGCAGCCGCTCCAGCGCCGCGGGGTCGCCGGCCAGCACCTCGCCGAGCGCCACCGACGGGAACGTGCCGGCGCCGCCGCGGAAGTCGATCCACGCCGTCGCCGGCAGGCGCGCGATCGTCGACGCCGCGAGCCCCGCCGCGTGGGCGGTGGCGACGGCCAGCGTGTCGAGCGGCACCGCCGTCTGGCCCGGGGTCGACTGCAGGGCGAAGCTGCGCTCCATCGTGCTGTAGATCGCACCGGCACCGGCGGCGCCGATCGGGAACCCGGCCCATCCGGCGGCCGGGTACGGAGTGTTGCTGAGCTTCTTGACGCCGGCGCCGATCAGCTGGGTCTGGCCGCGCGAGTCGATGTCGTTGGTGGCGAGCACCAGCGGTGCTGCGACCGACATGACCGCCGCGGTGAGCTGCCCGTTCTGCCGGCGCGAGCCGTAGCCGACCGGAAAGAAGATGTCGCAGGCGATCGCGCGCGGGCCCGCCGAGGCGATCGCCCGCAGCGCTCGTGCGAACACCGGGCGGTCGGAGCCGACCGGGCCCGACCCGTAGACCTGCGAGTGCTCGGCGTCGTCGAGCGTGACCAGCACGATGTCGCGGTCCGGGGGCTGGGCCCCGCGCACCGAGAAGCGGGCGGCGACGGTGTCGAGCTCGAGCCGGCTCAGGGGTCCTGACAGCGCGACGTACCCGGCGAGCGCGATCGCGATCGCCGTCACGGTCACGACCGTCGACAGCAGCCGCCGCGTCCGTCGCTCCAGCCGGGCGTCGGTAAAGCGCGATCGCCACTCCAGCGCGGGGCGGGCGAGCACCTGGTGGGCGAGCTCGTACTCGGTCCGCGACGCGCCGCCGGAGCCGTCGGAGATCACGATCGGGCGCAACAGCCGGGCGGGCTCATGGCTGAGCTTCTCCAACAGCGCCTCGACCGCGACCGGGTCGCGCTGCGCGACGTCGGCGAGGTCGGCGGCGGAGTAGCGCTGCACGGCGCCCGACCGGGTCACCATCAGCCTCAGCAGATCGGCGGCCAGCGACTGCTCGGCGACCGGCAGCGCCGCCATCGTCGCGTCGAGGTGCGTCTCGAAGATCTGGGCGGCGCCGCCGAGCCGGTCAAGCGTCGCCACGCGTAGCGTGCCCGTCCCCGCCTCGCCGATGTCGGCATCCCACAGCCGCCGCATCGTCAGCGACAGGAAGGCGGGCTCGATCGCCGCCGCTTCGCCGGCGGGATCCGGCGAGGAGTCGCCGGCGCCGGACGGCCCCCGCCCGGCGGTCGCGGCGCTGAGCTCCTGCAACTGGCCGAGCACCGTCTCGGCGAGGCCGGGCGTGGCGTCATCGCCAGGCTCCAGCGTGACCCGCTCGGGCCGGCCGGCGCGCCGCAGGCGCTCGTTGTAGCCGGTCACCGGGCCGGTGATCGCCTCGCGGGCCTCGACGCGGGACAGCGGGTCCAGCCTCAGGACGTTGGCGAACAGGTCAGGGATGACGCCGCCGAGGCGGTCGAGATCGGCGAGGTGATCCTCGCGCACGGCGATCAGCACCCGGACGAGCACCTCGCGCGTGGACACCGACGCCGCCAGCGCCTCGGCGAACGGAGCGGTCGCGCCCGCCGACAGCCGGCGCAGGTAGTCCTCGAACCGGTCGAGGATCACCAGCAGCGGGGGGCGCCGGCTGTCACGCAGCGATTGCAGGGCGTCGCCGAGCGCGGGCGCCGGACCGTCGCTCGCCGCGTCGCCGGCGGCGTCGCTCGTGGCGGCGGCCTGGATCGCGGCGGCGAGCTGCCCGGTCCGCTCCTGCTCCCAGTCGTCGATCACGACGACCGGCGAGGGGCGCCGCATCGTCTGCAGCCGATGCGCGACGCCGGCGTGAAGGAGCGAGCTCTTGCCGACGCCGCTCGGTCCGTACAGCACCGTGACGCGACCGGCCAGGACGTTGGCGATCACCATCTCGATGGCTCGTGACCGGCCGTAGAAGCGACCGGCGTCGCCCTCGCCGTACGCCGCCAGCCCCAGGTAGGGCGGCTCGATGGCGGCCGGCGTCGCGCTAGGTGCCGGTGGCGGCATCGACGTACCCTGACAGCTCGGCGATGTAGTCCGAGAGCAGGGCCTGGCGGAGCTTGACGTCGCGCTCCCCCCACATCTTCTCGTCGAACTCAGAGACGTCGCGCTGCACCGCCCACGACTGCCAGCCCTGCGCGCGCAGGCCCCAGATGCGGTGCAGGAGCACCCGCAGGTTCCAGTCGCGCATCGCGTAGCCGAGGAACAGGAAGCTGCTGTTGGTCAGCGTGCGCAGCAGGTTGGCGGGGATCAGCGCGCTGGGCGAGGTCTGGGTGAGGTAGTCGATGTAGTCGTCCTCGGTGATCACGTAGGAGTCGTGGTCAGCGCCGCGGCGGTCAAAGCCACCGTGGATCTTGAGCACGACCGTGCGGGCGTCGGTCGACACCTCCAGGTACTTCTTCGGCTCCTTGATCACCACGGGCGCGACCTCGCCGGCGGGCTGATCTCCGCCGGCGTCGCTGCGGTCGTGCACGAATCGACCGGGACGGTCACCGCCGGCGAAGTACCGGACCACGTCGAACGGCTCGCGCTCCGCGCGCAGCGCCCGCTCCATCAGATTGTCGTAGTTGGTCGTGACGATCAGCTGATAGCACGGCTGCATGCCGCCGGCCTTCATGCGACCCGGCAGTCCCGCCAGAAAGCGGTGGACGGTCGGGATCGGGTAGTCGTCGTCGTCGAACAGCTTGTGCAGCCGTTTGTACATCGGCCCCGGTCCGCGGGTGACCTTCGCGTACTGCGAGACGCGCAGCAGGTCGTGGCGCTCGACGATGTCGCATTGAAGCTGAGTGGCCAGCCAGTCGGCCAGCTCGGACCCGTCGGGGAGGTCTGCGCCCTGCGTCCACGCCGCGCCGGCGGCGCGGTCGCAGAGGTTGGCGCCCGCGCCGAGCACCGGCACGACCTCGCCGTCGAGCATCGCCGTGGCGATCCACTTGACGTCCTGGAGGTCACTGCCCGCCGACGGCATCGGTCAGCCCGCCGGGATGAACAGCTTCCCGCCGGCGGTCACCTGCTGATGGCGCCGGCGGCCATGGTTGAGCGTGACGAGCACGGTTCCCGATTGCACCGCCAGCTCGGTGCCCTGGCAGCTGTAGCCAAACGTGTACGTGGTCCCGATCGAGTCCAGGTACCCCTGGCCGGGGATGTTGAACGACATGTGGCCGCGATGGACGCTGACCCTGCTCGGGTACCGACTGGGGGGGCGCCCGGCGATCGACACCGCGGTGAGCGCGGTGGCGTGACGGGCGCACACCGACGTGATCTGGAGAGAGAGGTCCCCGACCGTCTTACGCAGCACCGTGAACGCCAGGTGACGGATGAGCGCCGTCGACGGCGGCGCGGTCAGCGCCACCACCCGCGGCTTGAACGTCACCTGCGCCGTTCCCTGGCTCGCGTCGACCTGGGTGCCGGTCATCAGCGGGGTGGTGCCGGTCAGGGGCACGGGCGTGCTGGACCCGGGGGTCGTCGCCAGCACGGTCCCGGCAACGGCGGCGGCGGTCGGATCCGGGGGCTCGACCGCGGCCCACGTGGGATACAACCCCGCCGGCGCCACTTCGGTCGCGCGCGCGCCGGCCGGCTCGCCGATCGAGGACACCGTCCAGATGCCGCCGTCCCGGGTGAAGGCGATCTCGTCGCCGGTCGGAGACCACGCGGGATGCGCGCCCTCGCCGCTGGTCAGCTGTCGCAGGTCGCTGCCGTCCTGGTCCATCGCGTACACCGTGCTGACGCCGGCGACCGTGTTGGTGTAGGCGAGCTCGGCTCCCATCGGGCCCCACGCGGGGTCGGTGTTGTCACCCGTCTGGGTGGTGAGCTGCTGCTGGTTGGCGCCGTTGGCCATCATCGTGTCGATCTCGAAGCTGCCGGTGCGGTTGCTGGTGAACGCGATCAGGCTCCCGTCGGGGGAGAACTGTGGCTCCTCGTCGATCTCCGGCGCCTTCGTCAGACGCGTGAAGACGTTGGGCGGGGCATTGAGGTTGCGCACGTAGATGTTGGCGATGCCGTTGTGCACACGGCTGAAGACGATCTCGTCGCCGGTCGGAGACCAGCTCGGCTCGATCGCCGGCACGTTGCCGTTGGTGACCTGTTTGAGCCCGGTGCCGTCGGCGTTGATCTCGAAGATCTGGTCGCGGCCGGCGACCGGGCTGTCGAACGCCAGCTGCGTGCCCCCGGGGCTCCAGGCGGGATTCTCGCTGTCGGGCGGGACGTTGGGGATCGTCAGCAGGTTTGATCCATCGGGGTTGACCGTCTGCAGCGACGTCGACAGGCCGAACACGGTCTCGAACGCGATCGGTCCATCCTCGCTCGACGCGGCCCGCGCCGCCGGCGGGGCGAGCAGCACGATCGCGGCCGCGGCCGCGGTCAGCGATGCTCGTGCGGCGGCGCCCCGAGCCCGCCACGCCGGGCGACGGCCGACCGCCCGGCCGGCGCGCCGCGGATCCTCGGCCCCCGGCCCGTCGCTGTGGTCCGGGCGGGCTCCGGGCATCCGAGCTACGGCGTCGGGGTCACGACGGATGCCGCCGGCAGGCACACGGCCCAGACGGTCTCCTGCTGCAGAGGCGCGCCTCCGGTGTTCTCGACCGTCACCTGCCAGCCGGACCCGTCGGCGACCGGCCGGGAGTCGATCAGGAAGTCAGTGCCGGCGCCTGATTCGTTGGGACTCGTGCTGCCGCCGCCGACCGCGATCGTCCCGTGCGGGCAGGCGACCGTGCCGACCGTCCGCTGGTAGCTGCCCACGGCGGTGAAGTACGCGCTGCGGTAGATGACACTCGCGAGCTTGGTGGCGAGCGTCGCGCTCGGGAGCACACCCAGTTGGCGCAGCGCCAGCTGGGTGCGGGTGACCGAGTGATTGGCCAGCCGGTTCCCCGACAGCGACTGTTTGGCGATCAGGGCGTTGCCGTTGACGAGTTGGCCCGCGGCGAGCGCGGTACCGCCCGAGGCGATCACGAGCGCGCAGAGCGCGACGGCCATAGCAGGGGAGGGGCGAAGCGACGCAATCCGCGCCCTGAGCCAGGACCGGTTTCGCTGTTGTCGCAGACCACCGCTCGTGCCCATGGCGACCAGCGAGCCTAGTTGATCGATGGATGCTTGTCAACGCGACGCACCCCGGCGCCGGGTTGGCATGTTATGTCCCATCACCGGCCGGCCCGAGCAGTGTCACTGTCACTGTGGCGCCGTCGGGTGACGGCGGCTCGGGTGACATGACACACGAGCCCGGCAGCGGGCGGGGGCGGTCAGCGGCGAAATGAATCGCTGATCCGCGCGGCGACGTCCTCGGGCGCGAGGTCGACCGCGCCCTCCCAGTGCAGCCGCTCCAGGAAGGTGGAGTCCGACCGGTACAGCGGCCTGAGGTTCGAGCGGGCGGCGAGCCGCAGGTTCAGCACATAACCGCCGGTGGCGGGTGGCGCGCCGTAGATCGCCAGGTTGAAGCTCTCATACCCCATCGCGGCGTAGGCGTGCAGGGCGACGGTGAGGCCGTGCGCCGCCTCGGCGATGAGATCGTCGTCGAGCTGCTCCGGCGACGCGACGCCGGGGACGAACGCGCGCAGCTCGGCGGGCGCGATCGGGGCGAAGCTGGCCAGCCATTGCACGCGGCCCGTGTCGCCGAGCCAGCGTTCGCCGAGGCGGCGCTCGGTCTCCAGGTAGTCGGCGAATCGCGGCGCGGCCACCGCGGACAGCAGGCGCTGCTGGGTGGTCGGCTCGGCATCGACGACGCCCTGCAGATGGGGATGAAACAGCGAGCTGCCCGATGGCAGCATGTGGTTGGCGTTGATCGACGCCCAGCACGACGCCGGGTCGGATGCGATCACCGCGCGGGCGTGCTGCACCTGGGTCGACAGGTTGTCGGCGACCAGGCGCTCGGTCATTTCGCCCAGCGGCAGGTAGTGGCGCCGCGGCGAGTAGACCGACACGCAGCTGTGCGACGAGTAGGCGTGGAGGTTGGGGAACAGGACCGCCTCGCCGGCGACGATCCGCCCGTCGGGATGGATCGCCGGCGTCAGCTTCGGGGTCAGCGTCATGATCCGCTCCCCGCAGAACGGGCAGCTCGGCTCGCTCTTGCGCGCGAGTGCCTCGAGATCGAAGTCGTTGGCCGGCATCAAACCTCGGTGGGGGAGGATCCGCGAGCTGTGCCCGGTCAGGGGGTCGGTCCGGACGTCGATCGGGGAACGGATCACCGCCCCGCTACCGGCATCGACCATCTCGGCGATCAGCGTTCGGCGTGTGAGTTGCATTGCTATTCGGGCTCCTCATCATGTCAAAGCCGTCGGGATGGGCGTCGGAGCCGTCCCACGCGAGGGCGGGCCGACCGGCCGGCCGAACACCTTCGCAAACGAGTCCTCGCCGTAACTGGTGGGCAGCGGCGCGCCGAGGCCGAGCGCGTACGGGCGCGAGCCGTCCGCCGCGCGCGCGGCGCGCAGGAACAGGGCTCGGTCATCCGCCTCGCGGTGCAGACGGTCGGCGAGATCGAACAGGTGGGTGACGAACATCACCCTGACGCCGGCGTCGAGCAGGGCGCGGATCACCTGCCGGGCGATCTCGGAGCCCTCACGCTCGTTGGTGGCGGCAAACGACTCGTTGCACAGCAGCAGCGAGGTGGGCTCGATCAGGTCGGCGATCTCGCTCATCCGCGCCAGCTCCTCGTCGAGCTTTCCGCTGCGCATCGTCGCGTCCTCCTCGCGCTTGTAGTGGGTGAAGATGCTCTCGCACATGCTCGCGCGCATCGCGCTCGCGCCCACGAACATCCCGCACTGCATCATCAGCTGCGCGAGCCCGACGCTGCGCAGGAAGGTGGACTTGCCGCCCTGGTTGGCCCCGGTGATGACCACCAGCGACCGGCCGTCGGCATCGACGTCGTTGGCGATGACCGGATGGCCGACGGTGAGCGCGAGGCCGACGTCGGACAGGCCCCGCGCCCGGAACGCCGTCTCGGCGCGCGGGACGGGCTCGGGGAAGGTCGTGGCCTGGCCGCGCGCGGCGAGCACGTCGTGCAGGTTGAGGCAGGCCACGTAGAAGCCGACCTCCACGCGCAACGTCGTCAGAAAGCTCGTCACGTGCTCGACCGCTTGGGTGAGCGCGTTGGCGACCTCGTCGAGCCCGCGGTCCTGCAGCTCGGTGAGCGCGCGGAAGCCGCTGTCGTCACGCTCGGGGATCGTGAAGCTGTAGCCCGACCGATCGAGGATCCGCCCCAGCCATCGCTGCTCGTGGGCCTCGCGCAGGACGTGGTGGCGGCCCCGGTTGCCGGGGCCCAGTCCGGCGCTGATCAGTGTGCCGCCGCGGAACTTCAGCGCCGTCAGGTGGCGGTCGATCTGCGCGAGGTAGGCGTCGTCGAGCTCGTGGTCGATCATCGCGAAGAACCGGGTGAAGCCCTCTGAGTGACACGCGCCGGCGTGCTCGGCGCTGATCCGGCTCAGCTGCGCCAGGAAGCCGGCGAGCACCTCGAGCTTCTGCACGGCGGTCCTCACCAGCGTGGTCGGCATGTCTCTGGAGAAGCCGCCCCAGATGGCGCGCTGGGTCGCCAGCGCATCGCCCGCCAGTTCGTAGATGCCACGGGCGACCGACGGGTTGGCGATGCAGTCCGCCAGCACGCGCTGGCGGTAGGTGACCGCGCGCGGTTCGCCGGCGCCGCGCAGCACCACCCGGCGCGCGACCTCGGCGAGCAGCGCGTCGCCGGCCGCCATCGCCGAGAACAGGGTGTCGAGCTCGAGGTCCTGGGTCAGCGCGGCGTCGTTGGCGGGCAGCGCGGCGTCGAAGTCGAAGTCCTCGTCGGGGTGCAGCAGGAAGGTCTTCATCGCGTGATCCTCGCGCGCAGCCGCTCGTAGGTGAGCCCGTACTTGTCGGCCAGCGCCGCGGCGTACGCGATGCCGTCGGCGGGCTTGCGGACGATCCGGAAGGTCCGGATCGCCGGGTCCTCGCGCTCGACGGTGCTCATCATGCTCACCGTGCTCGGGCCCAGCGAGGCGAGCTCGTCGACGAAGGTGACGAACACGGCCGGCAGGTCGAGGTCGACGAGCTGACCCAGCACGTCGGTGCCGACCAGCAGCGCGTCGCGCAGCGTGGTCGAGCCGAAGCTCTCGTTCATCACGACCAGGCTGTCGGGCGTCGCCTGGGTGAGGATCTCGTGGATCCGGACGAGCTCGTC